>JASJIO010000035.1:0-78219 GCA_037625035.1 Amylibacter sp. | reverse complement strand
TAAAGGTGGCCACGGCGATTGGATCGCCGTGGCCAAAATTTTAGAACAGTTGCTTACGCGCCTGGGTTACATTTACCCAAGTCACCACCAGCAAACATTGGGTGATCCGGTGCGTACTCAACTTGAGCACGTGGAGTCACTTCAACAACTTCCAGAACGTCAAATTCGGATGTTGGGTTCTCTTTACCCTTCACAACCAAGACGTCCTTAAAGCACTGGTGATCGGCAGCACGGTAAGTGGTCGGGCCGTTGCCCAAGCCATCAAACTCCAGGCCTTCCATTGCTTCGACAACACCACAAGGGTTGAATGTACCAGCAGTTTCACATGCGTTCGCGTACAGCATTGTTTGGCAATAAACTGTGTGCGCCGCCTGTGAAGGAGGGAAGCCATATTTTGTACCAAACGATTTAACAAACGCTTTGGAACCCTCGTCCTGCAAGGACCAGTGCCAGTTTGTTGAGCCGAAGATACCTTTAACGTTTTCGCCAGCACCACGAGCCATCAGGCGCGAGTACAATGGAACAACGATTTCAAAGTTCTTGCCGTTTACTTGCTTGTCACGCAGGCCAAATTGAACCGCAGAAGTCAGCGAGTTGATCATGTTCCCACCGTAGTGGTTCAGAACCAAGATATCAGCGCCAGAGTTCAGAACCGGAGCAACGTAAGACGAGAAGTCTGTAGTTGCGAGTGGTGTCAGAACGTTGTTCGCTGTTTTCCAGCCTTTAGCTTCTGTCGCAGCTTGGATGGATTCTTGTTGAGTCCAACCCCAAGTGTAGTCAGCAGTCAGGTGATATGCTGTACGGTCTGGACCATACATTTTCTCCAGAACTGGTGCCAAGGCAGCAGCAGACATGTAACCGTTAAAGAAGTGACGGAAGCCGTTGGCTTTCTTGTCTTTACCAGTTGTGTCGTTAGAGTGCGTCAGACCAGCCATAAAGATAACGCCAGCTTCTTGGCACAAACCTTGAACAGCAATCGCAACACCAGAAGAAGAGCCGCCAGTGATCATCACTGCGCCGTCTTTTTCGATCATGGATTTAGCAGATGCACGCGCCGCGTCAGATTTTGTCTGCGTGTCGCCTGTTACGTAATCCACTTTCTTGCCCAGGATACCATTGCCTTTTAGCATGGAGTTTCCGCCGGACACTTTGAAAGTGTTCATCATGCCGCCATCGCCGCCACCGTTCAGGTGCTCAACAGCCAATTCGTATGCGCGCAGCTCGTCCTCACCCTCGTCCGCGTAAGGACCAGATTGTGGAACGTTGAAGCCAAGCGTTACATTCGCGCCTTGTGGAGCGTTCGTGTAACCAGCGTGGCTTGCAGCTGTTAGGATCTGTGGCATTGCTAGGCCCGCACCCGCAAGGGCACCACCTTTAAGCACACCACGTCGTGTTGTGTTGTTCAGAGTCATAGTTTTCCTCCCAATGAACTCAATTTTTGACCGACCGAAGCATCCTCCCATGGACACGCGCCCGGACATTCAGTCAAATTATTGACACTTCTATGTTCCCGCCGAACTGTGAAAAACGCAATAAACTCTTGCTTTCACAGTATTTTTTTGTAAAGAATTTCTTATATTTCGTGCTGTATGTGTAAATTTTTTAACGCATTACTTACAACAGCAAGCAATCAAAGGATAATTTTTGATGGCCCGAACGTTGATGGGAACGCGCATTCGCGAACGACGGCGCGCAAAAAAGCTAACGCAAACTGCGCTGGCCAAGAGCGTGGGAATATCTGCAAGCTATCTGAACCTGATCGAACACAATCGCAGGGGAATCGCGGGGCGCACAATGCTGGCGATTGCGCGGGAATTGGGCATGCAACCTGCCGATCTGACCGAAGGCGCGGATGCCGCCCTTATCAACACTTTAACCGAATCTGCCAAGGCCGATCCCAAGGCCGCTCCAGAAGTAGACCGCATCGAAGAATTTGTCGGGCGATACCCCGGCTGGGCGAAACTGCTCGGGAGCATGGCGCGTACAACACACGAGCAACGCGAAACCCTAACCGCGATGACCGATCAGATGGCGCATGACCCTTTTGTGTCAGAAACCATGCACCAAATCCTGTCCAACATTACCGCCATTCGATCAACCGCAAGCATTTTGGCAACCGAAACAGATATCCCAAAAGACATGCACGAGCGGTTTTTGGGCAACCTTCACAGAGACAGTCAGCGCCTATCGGACACCGCCCAAAAGATGGTCGATTTCTTTGACAAAGAGGACAAATCAGAACCGAACGCACCGACAACTGCTGTCGCGCATGATTTCTGGGCAACGCGCGATTACGTTCTGAGCAATGAACCTGAAACAACATTTTCGTCCAACCCACAAACCGCGCCAATCTTGGAAAACAGCGTTCAACGGTTTGCGCAATTGGACCAGATGATGCCAGTCGATGCCTTTATCGAAGCGGCTAAAAAATTACACTACGATCCGATCGCACTGTCACAAGCCTTTGACGTCGATCTGATGCAGGTTTTGTTTCGCATGGCACAAATGCCCAGCGATGCGCCATTTCCAACCTTTGGCTTGATCGAAGTCGACATGTCAGGCGCCGTTTTGATGCGCAAACCAACACCCGAACTGGCCCTGCCGCTATATTCCTCTGCCTGCCCGCTTTGGCCGATTTACCGCGCCTTTTCACAACCCGCCCAAATCTTGCGCACGGTTATGGAAATGCCATCAGGGGACCGCGTTCTGGCCTATGCTTTGGCACAACCAAAAGGCGCAACAGATTACGCGCTCCCACCAATTTTACGATCCACCATGATTTTCAGCGCAGATCCAAAGGTATTGGGCAAAGACCATCGCACACCAATCCTAGCGGGCTTGCATTGTTCTGTTTGCCCGCGAAAATCCTGCGATGCACGACGCGTCGACTATATACTTGCGTAATTTGTCGCCTTTGCATTACGATCTGTGACGCAATCAGTTGGGAGCCTGAGATGCATGAACGTGTGTTATTGATCGAGGACGAGCCTCATATTGTTGAAGCGCTCAGCTTTTTGCTGACCCGAGAAGGCATTTCGGTTAGCACCCATTCAGATGGGATGGACGCCGCGCAAACGGTTGCACGTTTGGCCCCCGATCTGGTCATTTTGGATGTGATGCTTCCAGGCAAAAGCGGCTTTGATATCCTAGCAGAAATCCGTAGCACCGAAGCCGTCGCAAACACCCCTGTTTTGATGCTGACAGCCAAAGGTCAATCACGCGACCGCGCCGCGGCCCAAGCAGCAGGCGCATCTTTGTTCATGACAAAACCATTTTCAAACAAGGAAATTATCGCCAACGTTAAGTCCCTATTGAAATGACAACGCCCGAAACCCGAACACCCCCCACCAAAGGGCCCGGCCGTCGGTTCCGCGATTTGGCGACCCTACTGCCAATACTTGGCGTCCTATTGCTGGCCACACCCATCGTTTCGATTTTCACCCAATCGGGGCAAATTTTCGGATTACCCTCGCCGATATTTTACATTTTTGGCATTTGGGCTGGGCTGATTATTCTTGCTTTCGCGCTGGCGCGACGTTCGCACAGGGCCAATCGCTGATGGGGTCATTCAACCTCCTCGTTTCGATCTGTTTGATCTATGTTTTGGCGCTGTTTCTAATCGCCTATGTCGCCGAACGCGCGGCCGATCGAGGGCGATTTAATTTCCTCCACTCCCCCCTAGTCTACACACTTTCAATTTCCGTTTATTGCACCGCATGGACCTATTACGGCGCAGTTGGCTCTGCCGCACGCAACGGATTAGAATTCATCACCATCTACCTTGGCCCAACTTTGGTTTTCATCGGCTGGTGGTGGATTTTGCGCAAATTGGTGCGCATCGGCCGCGAACAACGCATCACTTCGATTGCCGACCTTTTGTCATCGCGCTACGGCAAGAGCGGCCCGTTGGCCGTGCTTGTCACGCTACTCGCGGTGATCGGCACAACGCCATACATCGCGCTCCAACTTCAATCGCTCGCGCTCAGTTTCGAAGTGTTCACAACCTCCAGCGGCGAAGAGGCACCCTCGCCCACATCAACAGCGTTTTACGTGGCCGTCGGGTTGGCCGTTTTCACAATCGTTTTTGGTACACGAAACTTGGACGCAAATGAACGCCACCACGGTGTTGTCACAGCCATCGCAGTCGAGGCCATCGTCAAACTTGCCGCCCTGTTATCCGTCGGGATTTTTGTGGTTTGGGGCGTCGCCAACGGCCCTGCCGACATTTTCACGCGCATGGATCCAGAGCTGTTAAACGCAGGCGAAATTTTCAACAAACGCTGGCTGACGCTAACCTTGCTGTCCGCGACAGCAATTTTGTGTCTGCCCCGCATGTTCCAGGTAATCGTCGTGGAAAATAACAACGAACGGAACCTCGGCACCGCCAGCTGGGCCTTCCCGCTATACCTATTTTTGATGAGCCTTTTCGTCCTCCCCATCGCAATCGCGGGGCTTTCTACGTTGCCATCAAACGCCAACCCCGATCTTTTCGTCCTGACGGTTCCGCTGGCCCAAGGCCAAAGCACGCTGGCAACCTTTGCGTTTTTAGGCGGGTTTTCCTCAGCCACGTCGATGGTGATTGTGGCGTCGATCGCGCTTTCGACCATGATGTCCAACCACATCGTCTTGCCCCTGTGGCTGCGCGCAAACGCCAGCCGCAACCCCGCCAGCGACGATGTTCGCCTGCTGCTGCTGCGATCCCGCCGCGTCAGCATCGCGGTCGTTTTGGCACTCGGATTTCGGTATTTACAAATCACGGGCGGCACAGGCGCGCTCGCCTCGATTGGGTTGATCGCCATTTTGGGCGTGGCCCAAGTTTTACCCGCAATGATCGGCGGCCTGTTCTGGTCCAGCGCCACACGATCCGCAGCCATCACCGGAATTTGCGTCGGCTTTGCGTTTTGGGCGTACACATTGTTTTTGCCCAGCTTTGGCGGTTCCTTTATCCTTAACTCTTCAACTCTCGCAAACGGGCCATTCGGAATTTCAGGGCTGACCCCACACAATCTGTTGAACGTTCAAATTGACGACCCGTTGGTCCACGCCGTGTTCTGGTCGCTGGGTATGAATACGGTAATCTTCGTGCTGGTATCTGTGATGACAACGCCGAGCGCGATTGAACGGCTGCAATCTGTCCAGTTTATCAACGTCTTTGGTCAAATTTCCGCCCGCCGTGGGATCACACGCAACACCCCGATCGAAGACTTGCTGATATTAGCGCAACGCATTTTGGGGCGCGAAGAAGCGATGGCCCTGTTCAAAACACAGGCCCTCGCCCAAGGAACCGATACGCCGCTACCCGAACCAACCAGCGAATTTATCGCAACACTTGAACGGGAAATCGCAGGTAACGTCGGCGCGGCAGCAGCCCACGCTATGATGGGCCAAGTCACGGGCGGCGCAGAGATTTCGTTTGAGGACATGATCGCGGTGGCCGATGAAACCGCACAAATCATGGAATATTCAGTACGTCTTGAAACACAATCAACCGAGCTGGCGCAAACGGCCGAACAGCTGCGCACCGCCAATGAAAAGCTGACGGAAATTAGTCAGCAAAAGGATACTTTCCTCTCTCAAGTCAGCCACGAACTGCGCACGCCGATGACATCGATCCGAACTTTCGCTGAAATTCTGCGCGACAGTGATCCGTTAGAACCAGAACAGTTGAACAATTTTGCTTCGATCATTCACGACGAGAGCATTCGGCTGACCAGATTGCTCGATGATATTCTTGACCTGAGTTTTATGGAAAATGGTCGCGTGCAATTGCACATGGAAACCGTTCCGCTGAGCAAAATAATTGATCACGCGCTTACGACAACGCAGGCGCAGGTGAACGACAAAGGCGCCAAAATTCTGCGCGATGCTGATGCGGAAAAGATGATGCTCTACACCGACCCGGATCGCCTGTCACAGGTTTTGATAAATCTTGTCAGCAACGCCTTGAAACACTGCGGCGCTGATCAGCCTGAAATCGCTGTTTTAAGTTGGGTTTACGGTGATCGTCTGATTATTGATGTGGCGGATAATGGGTCTGGAATCAGTAAAGATGACATCGAAATTATCTTTGAAAAATTCGCCAAGCTTTCTAGCAAAGTTACCACAGGAAGTGCGGGGCTTGGCCTGCCAATTAGCCGCGAAATTGTGAAAAATCTGGGCGGCACTTTGTCGTATGAAGGCACACACAAGGGTGCGATTTTTTGTGTCTCGTTGCCCCTTACTTCTGAACATCAAAAAGCGGCGAAATAGACGGCTATTTCGAAACGCTCGCAGCACTCGGGAAACCCCTTGCCATCCCCGTCAAACCCTTAATGATCGCGCCAAACAAAATAGGTAAATATCATGACCCGCATCATCGAGAGTTTTTCCGAAATTTCCGCAAATTATGATGCCGTGTTCTGCGATTTATGGGGCTGCTTACACAACGGAAAACGACCGTTTGAAGCCGCCGTTTCAGCACTAGAAACGTTTCGCGATGGCGGTGGCTTTGTCTTGCTGCTCACAAATTCTCCGCGTCCAAAGGCATCCGTTAAAACGCAACTCGATGGCATCGGCGTGTCGCGGGATTTGTATCAAGAAGTAGCCACAAGCGGAGACAGCGCACGTTCCGCACTTGCATCGGGCGCGTTTGGCACAAACGTATTTCACATTGGCCCCGAACGGGATCACCCATTTTTTGCAAGCGATGATATCCCAGATTTGGCAAAAATAAACTGCGTTCCTTTGGATCAGGCCGACAGCATTGTCGTCACAGGTCTGTACGATGATCAAACCGAAACACCCCAAGATTACGCCAGCATTTTCCTAGAAGCCAAAAGCCGTGGGTTGGATCTGTTGTGCGCCAACCCCGATATCGTCGTGGATTTGGGCGACAAACGGATTTTTTGCGCGGGGGCTTTGGCCAAGGAATACACCGAACGAGGCGGCTCATCGCATTATTTCGGCAAGCCGCACGCGCCGATTTACGATCTGGCCCGAAACCGAATGACAGCCGCAACGGGCCGCGTTTTCGACAATAAACGCATTCTGTGCATCGGCGATGGCATCCTGACGGATATCTTGGGCGCCGTGAATGAGGACATGGACAGCCTGTTCATTTCAGGTGGTCTAGCGGCGCAAGATACTGCCACAAACCCGCAGCCTGATCCCGAAAAGTTGAACCGTTTTCTGCAACTGCACACACTGACACCGACCGCGACTATTGGTCATTTACGGTAATATCTGTTGATTTTTTAGGTGTGTTTTTAGTGTTTGCGTAATTTTATTTCGTTTTCAAGCGGCATTTTAACGTAATATTACACTTAAGTCTTGCAGACTCACAGGCCAACTCTTACGTATTGTGCACTTGCAGCAAAAGGCTAATCCCGTGATGTTAGATACGCCAAAACACAACCATCAAATTGGTACAATTGTTATCGAAGATTTGGAAATTGGCATGTCCCGTTCGGTTTCTAAAACCATAGGCGACAAAGAAATCGAAATGTTTGCGGAACTGAGCACGGACCATAATCCCGTCCACATGGATGACGAATATGCGCAAGACACCATTTTTCAAGGCCGCATCGCGCATGGGATGCTGACCGCCAGTTTAATCTCGGCTGTGATTGGCGAACAACTTCCGGGTCACGGAACGGTTTACATAAAACAGGACTTGAAATTCATTGCCCCTGTGCGCCCAGGTGATCGTGTGGATGCTGTCGTGACTGTTGCGGAAATTGACTATGCAAAACGTCGCGTGACCCTTGAATGTGCCTGCTCTGTAGGCGATACCGTTGTCCTGAAAGGCACGGCGCTTGTTTTGGCCCCAAGCCGCAAATTCGACTAAGGGCCTGCGGGCCGATCTAGGCCCAAATGCAACGACACCAAACTTATGTTAACCTACCAGACACCGCCAAAGGTGCGTCCGTTGCGATGGGAAATTTTGATGGTGTGCATCTTGGTCATCAATCGGTTCTTGCACTTGCGCGAACTGCTGCCGCATCAATCAACGCGCCTTTGGCTGTTGTTACGTTTGAACCCCATCCGCGCCGTTTGTTTCAACCAGGTGCGCCCGCTTTCCGCCTGATGTCGGCTGATACGAAAGCCAGTCAATTTGAAAAACTCGGGCTGGATCATCTGTACGAAATTCCGTTCAACTTTGATCTAGCGAGCCTAACAGCAGAGACATTCATCAAAGATGTGTTGTCGGGCGGTCTCGGAATCAAACATCTTGTCGTCGGCGCAGATTTCAAATTCGGCAAGGGTCGCACTGGTGATGTGGATATGCTCTCGGCCCTTGGTCCTGAGCATGGATTTGAAACCACCGTCGCGCCACTCGTCAACGATGCCGCTGGCGAATTTTCATCCACTGCAATTCGCGCAGCCCTTAGCGAAGGGCGCACGACGGATGCCACACGAATGCTCGGCCATTGGCACCACATCGAAGGCGTCGTCGAAAGGGGATTCCAACGAGGCCGTGAAATGGGATTTCCAACGGCCAACATTCCGCTAACCGACTTACATCTGCCAAAATACGGCGTGTACGCGGTGATCGTCGATGTGTTGGATGGGCCCCATAAAGGCAGCTATCACGGCGCGGCATCCCTTGGGGATCGTCCCACATTTGCAGATAACGACATTCCGAACCTCGAAGTCTTCTTGTTTGATTTTGCAGGCGATCTGTACGGAGCAACGATGTCCACGGCATTGGTGGAATACCTGCGCCCAGAATTAAAGTTCGACGGAATGGACAGCCTGATCGTCGCAATGAATGCAGACTGCGACACCGCCCGCGAAATCCTAAACGCGCTTTAAGCTTTTAACAAAGCGACCACATCCGCATAGGTTTCCAACGCTTCAGCGCCGTGCGGGCGCAATCCGTACACACCCCGTTCAACCCGTTCAAACCAGCCGTAATGATCCGCCTGCAAAATGGCACCCGCCTTCGCCACGCCCAAATCATCGCGTGCCACAGACGGTTTTACACTGCCAGCATCAGCAATGTGCATCGCAATCCGCAGCGCATCTTGGCGATAGGCCGTGATAATTTTGCGCTTCACCTGCCCACCGGTATTGGGATCGCCCACGCGGTTCTGAAACTCGCGCAGCAGCAAATCGCGCCGTTTTTTATATTTGCGCGGTGCGTAGGGGCCAGGATCAAGATGAGCCAAAACGGCACCATTGCGCACACTTAGCAACCCCAACCCAAGGCGGCGACACAAACGAACCGCGTCTTTCAATTGGGCCCGCCAGCGCGCACCTTTGCCTTCGGGAACAGCGACATACACATGATCAGAAATGCTCTGGCGATCAACGCCTTGCAGCAATAAAGCCAGCGACAATTGCAGCTTTAATTCAACAATCACAGGTTCCGCCTCATCCCGAACCGCGACTACATCGCAATCCTTTATCTCGGACTTCACCTCATATCCCTGCGCTTCTAGGAACGCTTTGACGGGGGCGTATAACTCGGTTTCCCGCATTTTTTAACTCCTGCTCTCGGCTTTACCCTAGACAATCGGGGCGATCCGCTCAACAACAACTCCATGAGTGCAAACATCAACAGAACGGGCCTACGCAAGAATTTTTGGCGCACAACCGATATGACCGACATGACCAAGCCAGAGTGGGAAGCCCTGTGCGATGGCTGTGGCAAATGCTGTCTGCTGAAACTCGAAGACGAAGACACGCTTGCGATCAAATACACCACAATCGCTTGCCGCCTGTTTGATGACAAAACCTGTTCGTGTGGCAACTACCCTTTGCGCAAACAGATGGTGGCGGGATGTGTCGTGCTGACCCCCGAAAACATCGATCGAAACGCCCATTGGATGCCATCGACCTGCGCCTATCGATTGGTACACGAAGGCAGAGCATTGCCCGATTGGCACCCCCTTTTGACGAGTGACGCAAACAGCACCAAAATAAGCGGAAATTCGGTGACAGGACAAACCATCCCCGAATACGATGTCGAAGAAGAAGATTACGAAGATCACACCACCGAAAGGTTCGCCTGATGTATTTTGCCTCTGATAACTCCTCTCCAGCTGCCCCTGAGGTCATGACCGCGATGACCAAAGCCAATGAAGGCTACGCCACATCTTACGGCTATGACGAAATCATGGATCGCGTCACCGCGCAAATTCGTGACATTTTCGAAGCACCTGATGCAGCCGTTTACCTTGTGTCAACGGGTACAACGGCAAACGCGCTGGCGCTTTCGATGCTTACAGCCCCGTGGCAAACGATCCTGTGTCACCGCCAATCCCACATCGAGGAAGACGAATGCGGCGCGCCTGAGTTTTACACGGGCGGAGCAAAGCTAACCTTGTTGGACGGGCTAAACGCGAAGATTGATCCAGCGCAATTTGCCGAAGTCGCGGCGAAAACGGGCATTCACGGCGTTCACAATATCCAACGCGGCGCGGTTTCGATCACCAACGTCACCGAGCTTGGTTCAGTATACACCTGCGAAGAAATCGCAACGTTGTGCAAAACCGCCAAAGACCTCGGCATGGGGACACATTTGGATGGCGCACGTTTCACCAACGCGCTGGTCGCGCTCGATTGTTCGCCGGCTGAAATGACCTGGAAAGCGGGCATTGATGTTGTCAGTTTTGGGGGTACAAAAAACGGCTTGCTCGGTGTCGAAGCGGTGATCATTTTTGATCCTGCCAAAGCGTTTGAATTTGAATTGCGCCGCAAACGGGGTGGCCATTTATTTTCCAAACACCGCTACCTTTCAGCGCAAATGGAAGCCTACCTAACCAACGATCTGTGGTTGCGCCTTGCCAAACAAGCCAACGAAGCGGGCGCAAAATTGGAAGCGGGCCTCACGAAAATCAACAGCTTTGAAATGAACAATCCCCGCCAAGCAAACATGCTGTTTTGCAAAATGTCACGCGCCGCCCACAACCGCGCCGTAGACGGTGGCGCAATGTATTACATGGATCTCTCAGATGGTCCTGATGACGAATTGATCGACTGCCGATTAGTCTGTAGCTGGTCAACAACCAACGCAGAAATCGACCAGTTTGTAGCGTTGGCAAAAGGCTAAAGCCCCCAAAACACCCGTAAACGCGCCGCACATTCGCCGTGGTGCGTGATCGGCAACATATGCCCCGCACCGTCCAAAATCTGCCCTTGTGCGTTTGGCATCGTTGCGCAAATCACATTGATCAGGGCCTCCATAATAGGGGGACTATTGGCGCCACGCATCACCAGCGTCGGGCATTCTAACGTCGTCAGCACATCCAATCGCATCCGCATCGGGCCGTCGTCAATCATACCGGGGGCTTGCGCAGGGATCACCCACATGCGGCTCGCCATAACTTCGCGCGCCACATCTGGCATCGCATCCCATTCACCGGGCAATCCCCAACGTGTTAGAAAATCCGCGGCGGCGCCCAACATATCACCGCGTTGTATTGCATCATTGAACGGGCGTTCTTGTGCTTGGCTTGCATCAAAACCGTTATGCCCCGCATCATTCAATAACCCAAAATACACAGGTTCAAACAACACCACCGAGCGCACCAAATCTGGGCGTTGTACCGCAAGTGCCAAAACCACTGTTGCCCCAAACGAATGCCCGATCAGATCCTGTGGTCCGCCGCTTGCCTCTACTTCGGCCAAACAGGCAGCGACACATTGCGCATGATAATCACGATCCATATCTGGCATCGCCGATTTACCCTGCCCGGGTAAATCAATTGCCGCCATGGTCATCTCGTCTTCAAAATGCCCCATCAATGGCATCAGGCTTTTGCCTGAGGACAATGAACAATGCGCAAAAAATGCACGGCGCGGGCCGTTTCCCGCGCGGCGAACGACGATTTCACCCAACCTCGTTAACCTTCCTCAGCTAAATAATCATCAAGATAGCTCAACCGATCTTGTCCCCAGAACAACTGGTCATTCACAACATACATCGGCGCACCAAACACATCTTTTTGGATCGCTTCTTCCGTGTTCTTCGCAAACGTCTCTGCGCCACTTAACAAACCACTGTCGGCCAGCGCTGTATCAAAGCCATTTTCTTCTAGACACGCGCGAACAACTGCATCATCGCCGACATCTTTGTCTTCAGCCCAACACGCCCGCATATATGAATGGGCCAACCCACCAAGATCACCACCACCGGCATTTTGTGCAGCAATCAACGCGTAGCAACTTGGCGCGGGATTGGTTGGGAAAAATGCAGGCATAAGGTTCATTGGCAATTCGCGACGTTTGGCGATCCGCGCCAATTCTTGCAAACGGTACGCTTGACGCGCGGGGTGACGATCGGCTGGGGCAACACCGCCCGTTTGGGAAAACACCTGAAATAGATTGCACGGCTTATAAGTGATCGTCGCGCCATGTTTCTTGGCAACTTGCTCCAACCCATCGCCTGCTAAATAGCAAAATGGGGATAGAGTATTCATGTAGTATTCAATATGTGCCATCTGATGTGGTCCTTTAAGAAGATTTAGACCTGATTAACCCGCCAAAGCACCTATGCAAACCCCCGTTGGTTTGTTACTCCCTCGCCTAACAATATTGTTGCGATCTGCCGCGCAATAGTTCGAACATTGCTGGGGAGCAACTGCCATGAACTCTACCGTCGAACCGAAACTCATTGCTGGCAATTCCAACCAGTCCTTATCCCAAGCCATTTCACGTCGTATGTCGATGCACCGTGGCAAAGCGGTTAAACCTGTTGATGCGCGAATTGAACGGTTCAACGATCAAGAGATTTTTGTCGAAGTGTACGAAAACGTTCGTGGCGAGGATATGTTCATTGTCCAATCTACATCAAATCCTGCCAACGACAACCTGATGGAATTGCTGATTATTTCTGATGCTTTGCGCCGTTCGTCGGCCAATCGTATCACCGCTGTGATCCCCTATTTTGGCTACGCACGCCAAGATCGCCGATCCAAAGCGCGTACACCGATTTCCGCGAAACTGGTTGCGAACCTGATTGCCGAAGCTGGTATTGAACGGGTTCTGACACTGGATTTGCACGCAACACAGATCCAAGGCTTCTTTGATATCCCAGTGGATAACCTTTATGCCGCCCCTGTTTTTGCGCTCGATGTGAAACACAACTTTGGCGATCTGTCTGACGTCATGGTCATTTCCCCAGATGTTGGCGGTACTGCGCGCGCCCGTGAATTGGCCAAACGCATTGGCGCACCGATGGCGATTGTAGATAAACGCCGCAATGCACCGGGTGAAATTGCCGAAATGACGGTTATTGGTGATGTGATGGGCAAGAAATGTATCATCGTGGACGATATCTGCGACACGGCTGGCACGTTGTGCAAAGCGGCTGATACGCTGATCGAAATGGGTGCCATCGAAGTGCATTCCTACATCACGCACGGCGTTTTATCTGGCCCAGCGGTTGAACGAATCACAAAATCGTCGATGAAACAACTTGTCATCACTGACAGCATCGAGCTGACCCCAGAAGTGAAAGCTTGTGATAAAATCCGCTCTGTTCCACTTGCGCCAATGTTGGCCCAAGCGATCATGAACATCTCGAACGGGACATCTGTTTCGTCTTTGTTTGACGAGGAAACACTTGGCCCAATTTACGACGGGTATTACAAATAATTTCGTCGGCCCAATCAACTGCCGTAGTTAATATCCCAGTTTTCGTCGCCTTTGATTTCGCCAATCGCGATCTATGCGGCGGTTGCGCGCGCAATGCGCGTATCGCCCCAAGTGCGCAAAATCGCATCAAACCTGGCTTCGGTAATGTTTTCAGCAACGGTGACTGTGCGGTGGTTTGCACCTGAATGCAGATCCAGCAATTCTAACGTGATAAATACAGATGGTTTCGTTTTGAAGGTTTCGGAAAACTCCACAGGCATCCAGCGATCGCGCTCGCCGTCGCCAGACCACATTTCACCACCATCTTCAAAGTCAGAAAACAGTTGGACCGATCCTTGATCGCCCCCTGTTACCGATGAATATAATTTCTTCATGATCTAAATGCTCGCTGCTGCCAAAGCGGAGGCTAAAAACAAGTAAACCCCGCGTCAAGGCAGGGTTTACTTAATGTTTTGGGCAAGATTTTGTCAGAACTTAGATTAAATTCAACAAAGCCTTTGTGTCTGCAACACGCTTGTTCGCCAAATCCAATTCTGGACCCGACAGGTTTTGCGCCGCTGCTTCTGCATCTGCGATCAAACCATTGATCATGTCTTCTGAAACTTCTGCGCGTGGAACGGCTTGCTCTGCCAAAACGGACGTTGCTTCGGGTGAGATTTCAACGAAACCACCCGTAACCATATATTCCGTTACATCAGAACCCGCCTTAACTTTTAACAAGCCAGGACGCAGTGTTGTTAGAACAGGCGAATGGTCGACCATAGCCGTAAAGTCACCTTCAGCGCCAGGGATCTCGATCTCTGTTGCTTCGATAGATGCCAGCTTACGCTCGGGCGATACCAGATCAAATTGCATGGTAGCCATGTGGAACCAATCCTTTGTTAAATCGTCTGACCGAACGGTTTCCGGTCAGACAAGGTGTGTCGCTTAAGCAGCGTCAGCCACCAGTTTTTCAGCTTTTGCTTTCACTTCTTCGATGCCGCCAACCATGTAGAAGGCCGCTTCTGGGAAGTGATCGTATTCGCCAGCTACAACTGCTTTGAAAGAAGAAATTGTATCTTCCAGAGCAACCTGCTTGCCGTCTGCGCCAGTAAATACTTTCGCAACATCGAAAGGCTGGGACAAGAAACGTTCGATTTTACGCGCACGGGCCACAGCCAGTTTGTCGTCTTCTGACAGCTCGTCCATACCAAGGATGGCGATGATGTCTTGAAGGGACTTATAACGCTGCAAGATTTGCTGAACGTCTGTCGCAACTTTGTAGTGCTCGTCGCCAATGATCAGCGGATCAAGAAGGCGCGATGTTGAACCAAGTGGATCAACCGCTGGATAGATACCTTTTTCCGAGATGGAACGGTCAAGAACCGTTGTCGCATCAAGGTGAGCAAACGACGTTGCAGGTGCTGGGTCGGTAAGGTCATCCGCAGGAACGTAAACCGCTTGTACCGACGTGATGGAACCGTTTTTCGTAGATGTAATGCGTTCTTGCATCGCGCCCATGTCAGTTGCCAATGTTGGCTGATAGCCAACCGCAGATGGGATACGACCCAGCAGCGCGGAAACCTCGGAACCAGCTTGTGTAAAGCGGAAGATGTTATCCACGAAGAACAGAACGTCAGCGCCTGTATCGTCGCGGAACTGCTCAGCCAATGTCAGACCAGACAGGGCAACACGCATACGCGCACCTGGAGGCTCGTTCATTTGGCCGTAAACCAGCGCAATTTTGGATTCTTCTAGGTTATCAGGAACGATAACACCGGATTCGATCATCTCGTGGTACAGATCGTTGCCTTCACGGGTCCGCTCACCAACACCAGCGAACACAGACACACCAGAGTGTACTTTCGCGATGTTGTTGATCAATTCCATGATCAAAACTGTTTTACCAACACCAGCACCGCCGAACAGGCCAATTTTGCCACCCTTCGTGTAAGGTGCCAACAGGTCCACAACTTTGATGCCTGTGATCAGGATTTCAGATTCAGTCGCCTGATCCGCAAATGCGGGCGCAGGTTGGTGAATAGAGCGACGGGCCTTCGTTTTCACGGGGCCTTGTTCGTCAACTGGTTCGCCAACAACGTTCAGGATACGACCCAAAGTTTCTTTTCCAACTGGAACCATGATCGGTCCGCCTGTGTCAGTTACAACAGTGCCGCGAACCAAACCCTCGGACGCGTCCATCGCAACGGTACGTACAGTGTTTTCACCAAGGTGCTGCGCAACTTCGAGGATCAATTTGTTCCCGTTGTTTTCGCACTCCAGCGCGTTAAGGATCTCTGGCAAGTCGTCGCCGAACTGAACGTCGACAACAGCGCCAATCACCTGTGTAATTTTACCTACAGCTTTAGCCATAATGTGTTTCTCCTACTTAGAGCGCTTCAGCGCCCGAGATAATCTCGATCAGTTCGTTCGTAATCGCAGCTTGGCGGCTACGGTTGTACTGAATGGTCAATTTGTCGATCATTTCACCCGCATTGCGCGTCGCATTGTCCATCGCGGACATCCGTGCGCCTTGCTCTGATGCTGCGTTTTCCAACAGGCCAGTAAACACCAGCGTAGTCAGAGCACGAGGCAACAAATCAGCAAGGATTTCATCCTCACCAGGTTCATATTCGTAAAACGGCTTTTCAGCGTCTGCATCTACTTCAAATTTAGCAGGGATCAGCTGTTGTGCCGTTGGGATCTGCGAAACCACCGATTGAAACTCTGAAAAGAACAGCGTGGCCACGTCAAATTCACCCGCGTTAAAGCGGTTGATAACGTCTCCAGCAACGTCCTGAGCATTTACATACCCCAAACGTTTCACTTCGGACAAATCAACGTGGTCAACCATGTTCGCTGCGAAATCCCGTTTCAACTGTTCGCGGCCTTTTTTGCCCACGGTCAGCATTTTCACAGTTTTCCCAGCAGCCAGCAGCTTTTCAGCGTGGGCGCGTGCCATTTTTGCGATTGCCGAGTTAAAGCCACCGCACAACCCCCGTTCGGAGGTTGCAACGACTAGTAAATGAACGTCGTCTTTCCCAGTACCAGCCAGAAGCCGAGGCGCGCTCGACGAGCCCGCCGCAGCACCTGCCAGATTGCCCATAACTGCATTCATACGCTCCGCAAAAGGGCGGGCCGCTTCAGCAGCTTCTTGAGCACGGCGCAACTTAGCAGCCGCAACCATCTGCATGGCCTTGGTGATCTTACGAGTGCCTTTGACACTCTCGATCCGCATTTTTAGGTCTTTAAGGTTTGCCATCAAGCAAACTCCTTGTTCCTAAGGGCCAATGTTTAGGCGAAGCTTTTTGCAAATGCTTCGACGGCGGCTTTCAGTTTATCTTCGGCTTCGCCTTTGATTTTCGGGTCTTCTTTAGAAATGAAGTCCAGAACATCTTGGGCATTGCCGCGCATGTGCGCCAACAAACCAGATTCGAAACGACCAACATCGCCAACAGGGATCTTATCAAGGAAACCCTTTGTGCCAGCGTACAGAACAGTAACCTGCTCCGCGTTTGTCAGTGGCGAATACTGCTTTTGCTTAAGCAATTCAGTCAAACGCGCGCCACGTGCCAGCAATTGCTGTGTGGATGCATCAAGATCTGAACCGAACTGCGCGAACGCAGCCATCTCACGGTATTGAGCCAATTCCAGCTTGATCGAACCCGCAACAGATTTCATCGCGTTTGTTTGTGCGGACGAACCAACACGAGAAACGGACAAACCTGTGTTCAACGCAGGGCGGATGCCTTGGTAGAACAATTCAGTTTCGAGGAAGATCTGACCATCGGTGATCGAAATCACGTTGGTTGGAATAAACGCAGAAACGTCACCGCCCTGTGTTTCAATAACTGGCAATGCAGTCAAAGAACCAGAACCGTTGTCTTCGTTCAATTTCGCAGAGCGTTCCAGCAATCTAGAGTGAAGGTAGAACACGTCACCTGGATATGCTTCACGCCCAGGTGGACGACGAAGAAGCAGGGACATTTGACGATACGCAACAGCTTGTTTTGTAAGGTCATCATAAACCATCAGGCCGTGCATGCCGTTGTCACGGAAATACTCGCCCATAGATGTCGCAGCGTACGGTGCCAAAAACTGCATCGGTGCAGGATCGGACGCAGTCGCGGCCACAACGATTGTGTATTCAATCGCGCCTGTCTCTTCCAGTTTCTTAACCAGCTGTGCAACAGTTGAACGCTTTTGACCAATCGCAACGTAGATACAGAAAAGCTTTTCCGTATCGTCTTTTGCAGCATCATTGTATGATTTTTGGTTCAGGATTGTATCCAGCGCGATGGCTGTTTTACCTGTTTGACGGTCACCAATGATCAACTCGCGCTGGCCACGGCCAACTGGGATCAAAGCGTCTACAGATTTCAAACCAGTGAACATCGGTTCGTGAACCGATTTCCGTGGAATGATGCCCGGCGCTTTAACTTCAGCTTGCATCCGTTTTTTCGTTTTGATCGGGCCTTTGCCGTCGATCGGGTTACCCAGACCGTCCACAACACGACCCAAAAGTTCTGGACCAACAGGAACGTCCACAATCGCGTTTGTACGCTTAACTGTGTCGCCTTCTTTAATGTCGCGGTCAGAACCAAAGATAACAACACCAACGTTGTCTACTTCAAGGTTCAGCGCCATTCCGCGGATACCACCGGGGAATTCAACCATCTCACCAGCCTGAACATTGTCCAGCCCGTGTACACGCGCGATACCATCACCCACGGACAGAACACGGCCAACTTCGGCCACTTCAGCTTCTTTGCCAAAGCCTTTGATCTGGTCCTTGAGGATCGCAGAGATTTCTGCAGCTTGGATACCCATTATCCGACCTCTTTCATTGCATTTTGAAGATTGGAGAGCTTGGATTTGATTGAACTATCAATCATCTTCGAGCCCACTTTAACGATCAAACCGCCGATGAGACTTTCATCAACGGAGACATTTACGATTACATCCTTGCCAACAGACGCTTTCAGCGTTTTGGCTAGTTTGTCTGTTTGTGCTTTGGTCAACGCCTTAGCTGATGTGACCTCTGCGCTTATTTCGCCCTTTTCATAGGCAATCATGCCTTTGATTGTGGCGACCAATTGGGGCAACACGAACAAGCGGCGTTTTTGCGCCATCAAGCCCAGCGTATTTGCAACAATAGAAGTAAGTTTCATTTTTTTGCCAATGGCGGCAACCGCTGCGGCAATCTGATCGCGTGTATAAACTGGGTTGGTAATCAGTTCACCGAAATCGGTGCTCTCTTCCAACGCAGCGCTCAACGCATCAAGATCTTTTTCCAAAGCGGGGAGTTTTTTGGCTTCTTTCGCCAGTTCAAAAACAGCTGTCGCATAACGCGAAGCAATTCCTGATGATATCGAACCAGTATCTGACACGAAAACCCTTCCAAATTTCTCAACCGTTACCGCTCATCGGTAACTTTGGACTTGCATACTTGGCGGGCAAGCGTTTGCCTACAAAGTTAAATCAGCGCGGTATTAGCAAAGCAATTGCTGCGGCGCAACAATTCATTGTGAGCCCCAAACAGAGGGTTTTCTTTTGTTTTCAGAGCCTTATGCAAACACGCGACAATCTGCATCACGATTCATCCATTTTTTTGGGGCTTATCCACAAGATTTACGTTGTGAAAAATGAATTCCGTCGAATCTATGCTTATGTAAAACTCAGGAATTACACACGAATGTCAGATTTTAAACTTTGCTACTGTGTGATCCGCTTTGCCACAAACTCTGGCAATGATAGTGATAGCTCTGTGCGCAATCCGCGATTGATGGACCCGAGGAAATGCGTTGCCGTGATTACTTCAATGCTAACCTGCGCCCCTGCCGCTTCTAAAATGTTCGCAGACATTTGCACAGCTGGGAAATTGAGCTGCAACACGCCTTCTGCTCCCACCCCACCCTCAATTGGAACATTGCGATCATTGGCTCCATGCAGGTGTACCACCGAAAGTTTATATTGTCTTTTGCATGTCTTAAGCAACAACGGGCCAGCAATCGCCACAACACGCTGAAACAAATTTGGCGCATCACACGCTGCCCGCAGTGCCATCATGGCCCCATTTGAGTGCCCAACCGCCACAGATTGGCTTACTAAACCTTGCGCTTTAAATTGCGCCACGACGGACTTCAGGTACCCAACATCATCCACACGTTGCTGCATAGCAGTACCACAACAGGTTCCAGCGTTCCAAACCCGACCATTTGGAGCCCAAGCGGCCTGTGCCAGTGTTCCTTGCGGATAAACCACGCGAAACCCATACCTATCAGCCTGTTGCTTCAAATTTAAAAAAAACCGAAACTGCCGCGCGTTGCCCAAGCCTCCATGCAACGCAATCACCAATGGCGCGGCTTTGCCACTCAGTAACTTGGGTGAATAAACCACAACGTTCCGCGATCCAATGCGCAGCGTTTCCGCCTGTGTGATGTTTGCAATGAGCACACAGATCAGGATCAGGGTGCGCATCATCGCGTTTTCATGATCAAGCTATAAGCTTCGCGCCCCTGCACAGATCCAGTTACCGGCTTTGCCACACCACCCAGCGCCTTAAGTGGTTTGCGAACAGCTTCCGTCAGCCCAGGTCGTTTGGGCGCGTGAACCTGTTTTGTCACTTCGACCATCACCGCACCCGCAGGCAGGATGTACGACAGTTTACCGCCAAACTTTTCAAACCAATTTGCAGATCGAACCACCCACGAACGATGGCTCGGCGGGGCAAACAGCGCAGATACCTGTCGCAATGGCACAAACTGATGCTTTCGCAACTGCGATTCCAACTGCCCCAAACTATAGGGGCGTCCAAACCCGAACGGCGTTTTATCGCGCCGCGCCCACAACCCCGAACGGTTCGGCACAACAAACAACGCCCGCCCTCCAGGCCCAAGCACACGCCAAATCTCGTTTAACAAATCTGATTGCCGTTCGCAGGTTTCTAAACCGTGCAGTACGATCAAACGATCCACTGTCCCCGTCGCAATCGGCCAAAGGGTTTCCTCCACCATCACCGAATGGTTTGGTAATCCATCGGGCCACGGCATCACGCCCTGCTGCCCCGGCATCAAATTCATCACCCGTCGGCTTTCGGTCAGGAAGGGGCGCAGCATCGGCCCCGCGAAACCAAAGCCCGCAACAGTTTGCCCCTTGGTATTGGGCCACATACGCACGATCCGTTCGCGCAAAGCACGCTGCGCGATACGCCCCAATTTGGTGCGATAATAAAAGGAATGAAGGTCAACCACATCCAAGTGCATTGCATCGGTCCATAAGTTCAGCCAGACTGAAATTTAAATAACCACGAGTTGGATCAAAACACCATGCCTCTCAAAGTCATAACAGTTCCCTGCCTCTCCGATAATTATGCCTTCATCCTGCACGAAACTGAAAGCGGCCAAACCGCCGTGGTTGACGTGCCAGAAGCAAAGCCAATCCTTGCTGCACTGAAAGACTTAGATTGGTCGCTTGATCACATCCTGATCACACATCACCACGACGATCACATCATGGGTCTGGAGGAGGTCCGCGCTGCAACAGGTGCATCCGTTCACGGCGGCGCACCAGATGCCTACCGCCTGCCCCCGCTTGATACCCAACTTTCAGATGGCGACACATTCCAGCTCGGCGCAGAATCCTGCCGCGTGATTGATGTGTCTGGCCACACGCTCGGCCATATCGCATTCATCTTCGACGAAGCCCTCGCCGCATTTACCGCCGACAGCCTGATGGCTTGGGGTTGTGGCCGCGTGTTCGAAGGCACAATGGATATGCAGTGGGCAACCATGCAGAAGCTCCAAGACCTACCGCGCGCGATGACTATTTATTCTGGCCACGAATACACTACATCTAACGGCAAATTTGCCATGACCATCGAACCCGATAACGAAAGCTATCAAAAGCGGATGGTCGAAACCGATGCGGCCCGTGCCAAAGGCGAACCAACCGTTCCGTCCAATCTTGGGCTAGAACTTGCTACCAACCCATTCCTACGGGCCAGCCATCCAAAGCTTAAAGCGGCTATCGGCATGGAAGACGCGACAGACGCAGAAGTGTTTGCAGAAATCCGCACCCGCAAAGACAACTTCTAACCTTACGAGACATCCAATGGCCGACATATTCGACAGCCTGTCCGATCAGCACCAAGATTTCCTGTCCCGCCAAAAGATCTTTTTTGCGGGATCGGCTGCACCAACGGGCCGTGTGAACATTTCACCCCGCCCAACAGATGTGTTCCGCATCATTGATGCGAACCGCGTCGCATACCTCGATTATATCGGGTCTGGCAGTGAAACAGCGGCCCACACTCGTCTTTTACCGCGCATGACAGTTATGATGTGCGCCTTTGAAGGCCCGCCGCGGATTATGCGCCTGTACGGAACGGCAGCGACGCACCAAACGGGCACGCCTGAATATGCCACCCTTTTGGAACAGCACTACGACAATGACGCCCCGCGAAACGCCCGTCAAATTGTCGTACTTGATATCGACATGGTGCAAACGTCTTGCGGATACGGCGTTCCGCTGTTCGAATATCAATCAGATCGCCCTAACCTGAACCGCTGGGCAGATGCCAAATCAAGCGACGAATTGGTTGACTATCGGCGTGAAAAGAACACAACCAGCATCGACGGTTTTCAAACCGGACATATCGACGGACAATAAGACATGGCACTCAAAGACTGGTTCGAACCCCAAAGCACAGGCCCCACCCTGAAATCTGGCCCCGTCCGTGTTGGCTCGCTTTTGAACGAACCACGTTCTGGCGTCGCGTATTACCCCCCGAACGCATCCGTTCCGTGGAAATGAACAAAAACCACGCCAAATCCGCGTCCCGCTGCCCTGCGATCATCAATATGGAAAGCCGGTATTTCATGACCCGCTCGCCCTATGATTTGCACCTGCGCCTCGTGCGCGATGACAAAGGCAAAGCTGGGCTAAAGAACATGGCAGGAGACGCCAGTCCGGTGCGCAACAACGTCCTCAGCAAGAAACTGCATCTAACGGCCGAACACGAATGGCGTTATCCAGATCGCCCCACGGTTCAGGTTTCCCTACCTTATATTTTCATCGCAGATGAACCCGTTTAAATGACGCATCTGTCCGCGTTCATGCACTATTCCGAGGTCCAAATGCCGAGAACTATCTTTGGGGGGCGATTTGCGATCAACAATTGGCCACGCCCACTGATGTGGGCGTTTGAATGGCATGACCCGACACAAGATGTAATCCTAAAGCGCGGCCAACCTTGGTTTTGTGTGACCTTTGAAACGCTGCCACAGGACCGCTCTGTTTCCCTAGTCGAGGCAGAACTAACCCCTGATTTGGAAAAATTCATGGATCACACGTCGGCGGCAGTGAATTATGTGAACCAATCATTCAGCCTGTTCAAAGACGCAGAACATTCACGCCCGGAAACATTGCTGGTTCCCGTCAAACGCTAGGCGGGTTCGTCGCGCGTAAATTCCAACAAATCGGCTGGCTGGCAGTCCAATTCTCGGCAAATCGCGCTGAGAGTTTCAAACCGAACACCGCGCACCTTGCCCGATTTCAACAGGGATAGGTTCTGTTCGGTAATGCCAATACGTTCAGCCAATTCCTTGGATCGCATTTTTCGCGTCGCTAACATTACATCCAGTCGAACAATTATCGCCATCAGACAAACTCCTTGTTCGTTTGTTCCACATCAATGGCGTCTCGCATAACCCAGCCAAACATAAATAGCACCACAGCAAGCGCCGCCGTTTTGAAATCCGTGGGGTCATACTGCCATTGGATCGGCTCCACATGAACGGGATAATGCTGCGTCAATAGGTACAGCTCTAACGCGCCAAAAACCTGATCCCCGATCATCGCAACAACCAATATACCACCT
Source organism: Amylibacter sp. (assembly GCA_037625035.1). Lineage (GTDB taxonomy): Bacteria > Pseudomonadota > Alphaproteobacteria > Rhodobacterales > Rhodobacteraceae > Amylibacter. The sequence goes on along the minus strand of JASJIO010000035.1, from coordinate 54,779 downwards.
AAAACCTGAATACTGCGCGCCGTGCCAGCATCAAAAATCAAACCTTTGCGACACCTGTTCAACAGATGAATCGCAGCGATGATCGCAATGGCCGACAGCAAAATAACAACGCTCCAGATTAAGAAATACGTCACCCGTGAGCTGTGCTCGATGATCGCCGCATCTTCAACGCTCCAATGCCCTGCCCAAAGCTCAGGCTCTCCAAAACAAAATCGATAGGCACGCTGGAATGAACTATACATATAATAAATAAGGAACAGGACTGTTGCGCACATCAACACGGCCGAAAATCCCTGAACACGCGCTTTGAAAATCTGCGGCGTCATTACACGAACTCCTCGTTTTCTTGGCGCATCAACAACGCAGTTTTCAGAACCCAGCCCAACATAAAAATACCAACACCCAACAGGATAATCCCCGCCTGCGCAGAATCGTAATAGAAATAGGGACTGCGCCGTTCAACGACATTTTGATAGGTAATCATCCAGGCCCAAACCGAGGTCGCCGCCATTACCTTGACCCCAGCGATCACCGCCGATACGCCAACACGTTGTAATGCGCGGATCATCTGAATGCTGAAATGCCCGCCAGATCGGATCAAATTTGTCAGGTACATCGTAACCAACAGCATGAAAGCCGTTGCCGAAATAGGGGCCATCCAAGCCAGAAAATACGAAACACGCAGCCACATCGGGATCATCACATCGCCGCGAACCATATGATGTTTTTCCCACAGGTTGTGATCCAGAAAGTAAAACTCGATCAAGAAGCCTAAGGCGCGGTACAAATAGTAAACCAGGGAAACGCCCATTGCCGCCAAAATCGCGCTCGAAAATCGTCTGATGTAGGATGATGGCATCAAAAACCTCGCAACACGAAAAATTCATGCTTTGCAATAATTAATTTGATAATATCTAAAATGTCAATTAAATCGAAGTTTTTATTACCCGCCAATCACAACAAATTGGACTCTGTTACAAAGTTTTTACACTTAATTTGCTAAAAAGGCCTTGAAGGTTTCTCATTCTCGCCGAAGTCTAGGGGAAAGGGAAAACCCAGCGTTTGTAGGGAACGTGTAAAATTGAAAGAGCGAGTCAAACATGCCATCTTTTTCGAGCAGCCTTGAAAACGCCATCCACGCGGCGCTGGCCCATGCAAACGAACGCAACCACGAACTTGCAACGTTGGAGCATTTGCTTTTGTCGTTGATCGACGAACCAGACGCCGCACAAGTCATGCGCGCCTGCGAAGTAGATCGCGAAAGTCTTCGCAAAACAGTTGTCCAATTTCTCGATTCAGAACTCGACAGTCTTGTATCTGAAACAGAAGGTCACGAGGCACAGCCGACCACGGCCTTTCAGCGGGTCATCCAGCGTGCTGCCATTCATGTGCAATCCTCTGGTCGCAACGATGTGACAGGCGCAAACGTGCTGGTCGCAATTTTCGCCGAACGCGAAAGCCATGCTGCCTTTTTCCTACAGGAACAGGATATGACCCGTTACGACGCAGTGAATTTCATCTCGCACGGTGTCGCCAAAGATCCGAGCTTTGGCGAAGATCGTCCGCTGACCGGTTCTGACGACATCGAAGACCTGAACTTCGAGGCTGATGAAGCCACCAAAGAAGAAACAGCCCTACAAAAATACTGTGTTGATCTGAACGCGAAAGCGGCCGAAGGCGACATTGACCCCCTTATCGGGCGCGATCATGAAGTTGAACGCTGTATCCAAGTGCTGTGCCGTCGCCGCAAAAACAACCCAATCCTTGTCGGTGATCCCGGTGTCGGCAAAACCGCCATCGCCGAAGGGCTCGCCAATAAGATTGTTCAGGGCGAAACACCCGATGTCTTGCTTGGCGCCACTATTTATTCGCTCGATATGGGCGCATTGTTGGCTGGCACACGCTATCGCGGTGATTTTGAAGAACGCCTCAAAGCGGTGATGACCGAAATGGAAGACCACGAAGACGCGGTCCTGTTCATCGACGAAATCCATACAGTTATCGGTGCAGGAGCCACATCGAGCGGCGCAATGGACGCATCCAACCTGCTGAAGCCTGCCCTACAGGGTGGAAAATTGCGGTGCATGGGGTCGACCACCTACAAAGAATACCGCCAGCATTTTGAAAAAGACCGCGCCTTGTCGCGGCGGTTCCAAAAAATCGACGTCAAAGAACCATCTGTTGAGGATGCCGTTAAAATCCTTCAGGGCCTCAAGCCAAACTTTGAAGCGCATCACCAGATCACCTACACACCCGAAGCCATCCGCACATCTGTGGAATTGGCTGCGCGTTACATCCATGATCGAAAACTGCCAGACAAAGCAATCGACGTGATCGACGAAGCAGGCGCACACCAACGGGTAATTTCCCAAAATCGTCGGGTCAAAGTTATCGACGTGCCCCAAATCGAAGACTTTGTTGAAAAAATCGCCCGTATTCCAGCAAAAACTGTGTCCAAAGATGATGCAGAGGTTCTGCGTGATTTGGATGCGAACCTGAAACGGGTGGTCTTTGGCCAAGATACAGCGATCGACGCGCTGACCTCTGCGATCAAACTGTCCCGCGCAGGCCTGCGTGAGCCAGAAAAACCCATCGGCAACTATCTGTTTGCGGGTCCAACTGGTGTCGGTAAAACCGAAGTTGCCAAACAGCTGTCCGATACGCTTGGCGTTGAATTACTGCGCTTTGATATGTCCGAGTACATGGAAAAACACGCGATCAGCCGCTTGATTGGTGCGCCTCCGGGCTATGTCGGGTTTGATCAAGGCGGATTGCTTACAGACGGGGTTGATCAAAACCCACACTGCGTCCTGCTGTTAGACGAGGTCGAAAAAGCCCATCCTGACGTGTTCAACATATTGTTGCAGGTTATGGATCACGGCAAACTGACCGATCACAACGGACGGACCACAGACTTCCGTAATGTCGTGCTGATCATGACCTCGAACGCTGGCGCATCAGAAGCAGCGAAAGAAGCCATCGGTTTTGGCCGTTCGCGCCGTGAAGGTGAAGACACCGCTGCAATTGAAAAACTGTTCACACCAGAATTCCGCAACCGCTTGGATGCCGTGATTTCATTCGCGCCGCTTGGCAAAGAAACCATCTCCAAAGTTGTAGATAAATTCATCCTACAACTCGAAGCACAACTAATGGATCGCAACGTGATCTTCGAGCTAACGCCCGCCGCCGCCGCATGGCTCGGTGACAAAGGCTACGACAGCAAAATGGGCGCACGTCCCCTATCGCGCGTAATCCAAGAGCATGTGAAAAAACCACTGGCCGAGGAACTTCTCTTTGGTAAATTGACCAAAGGCGGGCTGGTTAAAGTATCCCTGAAAGATGGCAAACTTGATTTGGTAATGGAGCCGCCTGGAAAACGGCGCATCCCGAAATCAAAGCCGCCTCTACTTACGGCTGAGTAAATTCACGTAATCCGTGTGAAAAGGCCGTGAAATATCGTTTCTTTTCAATAATTTACTTACGATTACCTTGTGTTACTCAAACCCTTACGGCAAGCATGCTGTAAGGGTTTTTCTTTACCAATTGGTGAATCTTGTGCGGGACGCAATTCTTTCTAGTCTTTGGGCTTGGGTATCTTTAGGAACCGAAAAATTCCAAGGCCCCTCCAAACGACGCATTATTATGACGAATATCCTTCTGATGTTGGTCTCGGTTTTATGTGTGCCACACGTCCTATTTTTCGCTATCTACGATGCCCAAGGCTTGATCGTCCCAATCGTCATCATATCCCTTGTCGCTATCGCCTTTCAACTTACGCCAATATTGAATGCCCTGTGGCCCTACGTCGGTGGCCTCTACAATCTTATCCTCTGGCTTGGCTTTGCGACCACAAACGCATGGATGTTCTCTGCGCAATCGGCGATCCATTTCTATTTGCTGGCAGGTGCGACAACCGCAATTTCCATCTTTGGTGTTCGTCAAAATTTGCTGTCGATTATTTCAATCGGATTGGGGCTGACTGCATTTATTTATGCCGATCGGAACTTTGCCGAACCCGCTGACTTTCTCAATCTGACAGAAACATTCCTGACAATCCTTTACTTCATCTCGATCCCAACAACGCGGTTGGCAATCTTTTGCATGGTCTTTTACGGCTTCAAACAGGCCAGCACCGCTGAAGAGGCATTGCAACGCGAATATGAATATTCCGAAGCCCTGCTTGCCAACATGCTGCCGGGTCCAATCGCAGCCCAATTAAAACGCAATCCTAGGCAAACAATTGCGGACAGCCACGACGAAGCAACCATCCTGTTTGCCGATATCGTTGGTTTCCCGCCGCTTGCATCACAACGCACACCTAATTCTGTTGTCAGAATGTTGAACATGCTTTTTACCCGTTTTGATGACCTCACCAACAAACACGGGTTAGAGAAAATCAAAACGCTGGGTGATGCCTTTATGGTTGCTGGCGGAATGCCCAATCCCAAACCAGACCACGCCATACGTGTGGCCCGAATGGCGCTTGATATGTTGTCAGAAACCGAACCTTTTTGCACAAGAGGTAGGCGAACAGTTGGAATTGCGCATCGGTATCCATTCAGGGCCAGTGGTCGCGGGTGTCATTGGAACGAAGAAACCGTTTTATGATGTTTGGGGTGATACCGTAAACACCGCCGCGCGGCTCGAAACCTATGGCATGAACGGCAAAATTCAGGTGACAGAAGAAACCAAACGCATCCTTGAATGGGATTTCAACTTTGAGGAGCGCGGCACCGTTAGCATAAAGGGCAAGGGCGACATGGAGCTGTGGTACCTTGAAGGATCCCGCCTGCCCTAGCGTTATTCCGCCGCCAATTGCGTAGGCCACCGCGTCATTTCGCAGATCGTTGCAACCACGCCCGCCAACCGCATGCGGATTTCATCGAATTGTTCCGTTTTCACGACATTCTTTTCATCCAAATACAACGAACGATCCACTTCGATCTGCAAACAACTTTGCCCCGAACTTGGCCGACCATAGGCCTGTGTGATGTGCGCGCCAGCAAACGGCGTGTTGCGTGCAACACGAAACCCAGTATCCGCCAACGCAGCCTCTATTTCGTCCACAAAGACCCCATCACAGGATGATCCAAACCGATCCCCCAAAACGATCTCTGGCATGCGCCCAAATCGCCCTGACACGTTCGTCAGCGCCTCTCGCGGCATAGAGTGGCAATCAATCAGCAACACCTTCCCAAACGCAGCACGGGATGTGTCCAACAATTCGCGCAATTGCGCGTGGTAGGGGTGATAGAACCGATTCAGCCGAACTTTGGCGTCTTTTTCAGATATCTTTCCTTGCATCACCGCGCGGCCCTCGGACACCACGCGGGGGATAACACCCAAACCCGATGAAATCCGTGGATTGCTGCCGACCAAATACACACCGTCCACAACCGCTGGATCCAATTCATCCGCACTACGATTCAAATCAACAAAAGCCCGGGGTGCAGATGCTGCCAACAACGGCGCACCATGATCAATCGCAGACATAAACAGTTGATCGACAAACGCATCTTCAGAGCTGCGAATCGTTACCGCATCCAAAACCGAGTCTTTCAGGAATGACGACGGATAATCCCGCCCGCTATGGGGGCTGGAAAACACCGCACCACAACTGATAGTGTCGGGCAAATGCAAATGGTATTCAGCAGGCGTCATATTATTCTCTTTTTGTTGCTTAACGATATCATTCCTGCGTTACAGATGCAAAACCTCTTGAACCCACCTGCGACTCCGCATATAGCACGCGAACACGATTTTCTGTTGTAAGGGCAGTTGCTTGGATTTGGGTGTATAGCTCAGCGGGAGAGCACTTCGTTGACATCGAAGGGGTCACTGGTTCAATCCCAGTTACGCCCACCATTCCCTAGGGGATGGATTAAACTGAAACAAACAGGCGCACCCCCGCGCGCCGCGAAAAAGGAGAAGGCCCATGAAGGTCAAAAACTCGCTCCGCTCGCTCAAAGCGCGCCACCGGGATTGTCGCGTGGTTCGTCGTAAGGGCCGCGTATACGTGATCAACAAAACTCAACGTCGCTTCAAAGCACGCCAGGGTTAAGTTCCGATTATTGAAATTTAAAAAGGCCGCAGCATTTTTTGCTAGCGGCCGTTTTCTATTTCTAAACGCGTTTTATCTGTTGGTGAATTTCTGTTTCAATACATCTGAAACCCGCGCCAGTGCCTTTTCGTTGTTCAAACGCATATAGTTCATCACACCATTTTTACGTTCAGGAATTATTTCTTTAAATTTTTCATCATCCGTCACGATCAAAAATACCTACGGGCCCTGAACCGCGTTAAACGCCTTCAGCTCTTCTTTTGTGTACATCGCTTCGAACTGAAATTCCGATTTTTCAGCACAGTTAACCCCAATAATCACTCCACTTCGGTTACTTTTTCACCTAATCGAGCTGCTACAGAAGCGAGTGTTAGATACACGGCCATTCAAATTCCTACCCATCAATTTCAGACGTTCATCAGACTTTATTAATATCTTAATCAAATAATTCCACCCCGCCTTGTTTTGACCAACCTTAGTTCTCATATCAGGGTCAGACACAGCCTTACCGCTCTAGGGGGATTACGATGGCCGCTTTATTAGATTGGTTGGTTTTTCAAACCGGCGGAACAAGCACGGTTTCAGATGGCGCTTCGGGCGAAGATGCTGACGTAACGGTTACCACATCAGGAATGAGTTTCTTCGCAGATAGCGGCGGAACCTATGGATCCACTGGTTTTATTTATGGATCAGGCGGAACAACTGCCAATCCGAACACAACATCCGTCGACTTTGGCGAAAACGTCCAAAATGCAAGCTTTGAACTCCTCGATGTCGATGGCGGCAGCACATGGAGCGATGCTGTCACAATTGATGCCAGAGATGCCGATGGCAATCCAGTTGCCGTCATTTTAAGCAGCGTCGACCCAGCCTCTCAAACCGTCACAGATAATGGCAACACCGCAGACAGCGGTAGCGCATCAAACCCGACATTGGCCAGCGATGGTTATTGCAAATCAGTCGGCGCAAACCACGTGCTGGATTCTGTTTTCATGAACTGGCCAGACAAAACAACCACCACACGATCCGCATCGCCGTGCAGGCGTTCAAACTGATCTAATGCCGATTTCATCTGGGATTCGGGTGCATCAGCAACCTCATTAACCTGATATCCAGCTGCCTCAAACGCGCTCGCTGTTCCCAAAACTGCCCGCGCATTTGCTACAGGATTAAAATTGCGATAGGCTTCGTTTCCCACCATCAACACCAAATCCTCGGCGCTAACAACACCCGTTCCCAGCGTCAGCACCACAAAAGTGCTGTTTAAAACGTTACTAAGTCCCATTTTACTCTCCTCAGTGCTGACCCATCACGCGTACAGCACGTTAAGGATCACTCATAGGTGCGTTGGTCGTCAATCACCTTACCATCATTTGGCAACGATCCAATGTTATGCAATAATACGTCCCCACGAAGTTTCAGAACATCGCGCACGGACGCCTCAATCACCTCAGCATTCGCACCGTCTTTCGCTTCGCACAAAACCTGCATTTTATCTGCTTCGCCTTCACGGCTTACGACAACACGGGCTTTGGCCACATCGGCGTGGCGCGCAACCAAATCCGCAACCTGTTCAGGACGCACAAACATGCCCTTTATTTTTGCAGTCTGATCTGCTCGACCCATCCAACCTTTGATACGCAAATTGGTGCGCCTACACGGGCTTTGCCCCGTCAAAACAGCAGACATATCGCCGGTGGCAAATCGTATCAGCGGATAGTCTGGGTTCAACGTGGTAACCACAACCTCACCAACTTCGCCATCCGCCACAGGATTCCCCGTGCCCGGTGTCACGATTTCCACAATCACACCCTCGTCGATGATCATGCCCTCCATCGCAGGACTTTCATAGGCAATTGAGCCTAAATCCGCTGTGCCATAGCCTTGCAAACACGCAATTCCACGATCCGCATATTCTTGGCGCAAAGACGGAAACAACGCGCCACCGCCAACAACGGCCTTTTTCAACGCAGACAGATCAACACCCATCTCATCCGCTTTATCGAGGATAATCTTTAGATAATCAGGCGTGCCAGTATACGCGGTTACACCGCACGCCAACGCGGCCTGAACCTGCAATTCCGTCTGCCCCGTGCCTGCAGGCAAAACAGTCGCGCCAACAGCCTGGGCACCATTTTCAAACATCATGCCAGCAGGGGTCAGATGATAGGAAAAACAGTTCTGAACCACATCGCCTTTGCCAATACCAGCCGCAAACAATCCACGCCCCATGCGCCACCAATCGCCACCACGCATCCCAGGTTCGTAAATTGGACCAGGCGACTGAAAAATATGATCAAACTCGCTAACTTGCCGCGCACCAAACCCACCAAGCGGCGATACTTTCTTCTGCGCTGCGCCAAGATCAGATTTTCGCAATACAGGTAAATTCGCCAATGCAGCCATCGTCGTCACGTTGGCAGGGTTCACATCCCCAAGGGACGCACAATATCCGCCCGCATTTTTCTGCGCGTTCGCGATTTGGCGTGGCAGCGCCGTGGCCAAATCCGCCCCGCGTTGATCTGCGCTGCGCGTTTCTAACTCATCGTAAAATCTGCCCACTTCGGCCTCCATCTGGTATCCCACCCCATTTCCTTTTGAGGACAAGTATCTTGGGGGTTTGGGGGCAGCGCCCCCTGGTCACTTAATTATCTTTACAACAGAACGGGTAAACTTAAGACAACCAGCGTTTACGACGACGATAAGACCGCACATCACGGAACGATTTACGCCCCTCATCCGACATCCCCAGATAAAATTCCTTCACATCCGGGTTCTCGCGCAGATCAGCGGCTGGGCCGTCCATAACCACACGCCCGCTTTCCAGAATATACCCGTAATGCGCAAACCGCAGCGCCACGTTTGTGTTCTGTTCAGCCAGCAAAAACGACACGCCTTCTTTTTCGTTCAAATCTTTCACGATCGTGAAAATCTCTTCCACCAACTGGGGTGCTAACCCCATTGACGGCTCATCCAACAGCACGGTTTCTGGCATGGACATCAATGCGCGCCCAATCGCCACCATTTGTTGCTCCCCACCCGAGGTATAGCCCGCAAGCGATTTGCGGCGTTCCTTCAAGCGTGGGAAATATGTGTACACCAAATCAAGGCTGTCTTTCAGCTCTGCCCGTGAAATCTTGCGGGTATATGCCCCCGTCAGCAAATTCTCTTCAACGGTTAGGTGGCCAAAACAATGGCGCCCTTCCATCACTTGGATCACACCACGTTTCACCAACTCAGCAGGCGACAGGCCCGCAACTTTCTGGCCGCGATATTCAATCGTCCCTTTGGTAACATCGCCCCGCTCCGATAACAACAGGTTCGAAATCGCCTTCAACGTCGTCGATTTCCCCGCACCATTGCCTCCCAATAACGCGGTGATACCGCCCTTGGGAACGCTCAATGAAACACCCTTCAGAACCAAAATAACGTGATTATAAATCACCTCGATGTTGTTCACTTCTAGCAAGGTTTCGTCAGTTTTTGCAGCGTCGAGCATGGGTCAAATCCATCTAAATTGGAATGTCTGGCGCAGGCGAACTGCGCCAGACAAAAAATCTTAGTTACAAGTCTGTGTTTTCCACTCAGGCTTGTCAGAAACATACTGCGCAGCAGCTGCATCCAGAAGCGGTGAAACCACGTCTGTCATTGGTGCGATTGGGTCAGAAATTTTGTCCCAGCCAGAACCATTCCACTGCTGCATGAATACGGAACCAGCACCCTCGTGGTCTGCACAATCACCTTTGATCGGTGCTGTGAAACCAGCAAGGCCCAATTCAGCCAAACGTGCTTCGGACAGATCAAACGTTTCCAGGCCGATGCGCATATCCACACCCGTGATGGATTTTTTGCCAGTCGCTTTTTGTGCAGCCGCAATTGCTTCGGCCACGATCACAGCATTGAACATGCCACGGTTGTACAGAACGCCGCCAACATCCGCTGGATCCGCTTGTGAATTGCCAGCTTCTACAACATGTTTGATCATGTCTTGAACCGCTGGGAAATCCGTACCGATACCAGAGAAGTTTGCGCCGATGTAACCTTTACCGGATTCGCCAACTGGACGCAGATCAACGTCTGCCGCTGCCCACCAGTTACCAATGAACTTGTCCATTGGGTAACGGATTTTAGCTGCTTCTTTGATCGCAGATGCGTTCATCGAACCAAAGCCCCACATAACCATCCAGTCAGGCTTTTCTTTGCGTACGTTCAACCACTGTGCGGATTGCGCCTGCATTTCTTTTACGCCAACTGGAAAGTAAGCCACTTCGAAACCCATTTTCGGGCCCAGTTCTTCCAGCAAAGGAATAGGCTCTTTACCGTAACCAACATCAAGGTAGATAAAGCCGATCTTTTTGCCTTTAACGCCACCATTTGCGTCGATGTACTTCAGGATAGAAGACATTTGCGACCAGTAAGACGCAGGGTAGGTGAAGGTCCAAGGGAACGTTTCACCCTTCGCCGCAGCAGACAAACCATAGCCCATGGATAGAATAGGAATTTCATCCACTGGCGCTTTTGGGATCAACTGAAGCGTGATGCCTGTTGAATACGGGTTATAAACCAAGGCGCCTTTGCCTTTGGTTGCTTCATAACATTCAACGCCTTTTTGCGCGTTATATGCTGTTTCGCATTCTTCATTTACGATCTTCGCACCACCGATGCCACCATCACGGGCGTTCAACATTGCAAAGTAATCGGAAAAACCGTTGGCGATCTGAACGCCAGCGCCCGCAAATGGGCCAGTCCGGTATGACAGTGAAGGAACGTAAAGCGTGTCCTCCGCCTGTGCTGTTTCATATGTTGCGCCTGTGACCACTGCGGCCCCAAGAACACCTGCAATAAGCTTCTTAAGCATTTTGCACTCTCCCTAGTGTGGGCCACCCTATTGGCAACCCGTGATCGAGACCTCTCCTTTTGCCAACAGCGCGGCCTCGTTTGGCTGCTGGCGCATCACGGCGTGCCCTAGTGCGGGAACGGCCAGATTCGTAATTTTTGCTTAATGATCTGCCACAAACGCGCCATCCCGTGGGGCTCTGCGATCAGGATCACAACGATCATCACACCAATCGCAACCAAGCTGACGTTTTCCATCACCGTGGCATTGATCCCGAACCAGCTTTTACCCAGCTCTTTCAGAATAATCGGAAAGGTCCAGATGAACGCCGCGCCCATGAACGACCCTGTGATGGAGCCAAGCCCCCCCAAGATCACCATGAACAGGTACAAGAACGAGTGGTTCACATCGAAACTTTCAACTTCGGCTGCGCCCAGCCACATGAACACCATCAACGCGCCAGACACGCCGATGAAATAACTGGAAACTGCAAACGCCGACAGCTTGGCCGTCAATGGCCGCACACCAATCAACTCGGCAGCGATGTCCATATCGCGGATCATCATCCAGCTGCGCCCGATACGTCCGCGCGTCAGGTTCCCCGCGATAATCGCAAGGAAAATCAGAATGCTCAGCACCACCAAATAGCGTGTCACAGGCTCCGCACTTGGCCCCGTCACGATCCAGCCGAACACCTCGCGCTGGGGCACTTCGATCGCGCCAGACGCATTATAGTTATAAAGCCAACCCACACGGATAAAGCACCATTCAAGAAAGAACTGCGCCGCCAACGTGGCCACAACCAGATAGAACCCTTTGATCCGCAGGGACGGCAAACCAAACAAGGCCCCTACAATCGCGGAAACAAATCCACTGGCCAGAATAAGCACAATGATATTCACGTCAGGGAAATACGACGTCAGCTTGTAACAGGCATAGGCCCCGACCCCCATAAACGCACCCGTCCCAAGGCTAATCTGCCCCGTGAACCCAACCAGAATATTCAACCCAATCGTCGTGATCGTAAAGATCAGCACAGGGATCATAATGGCGTTCATTGCGAACCCATATTCCAATCCCGGAATGCCAAAGAACGGCACAAACAGATAGGCCAGCACCAGCCAAATCGCGATCCCGATCTTGTCTTGTTTGATCGGAAACGCCTGCATGTCTTTTTCGTAGGTCGTGTTATATTGCCCTGCTTCGCGGTAAAACATAATTTATACTCTCTCGATAATTTTGTCGCCAAACAGGCCTTGTGGACGGAACAACAAGAAGATCAGCGCGATCACGTAAGCGAACCAACCCTCCACGCCAGAGCCAAACAACGGCCCCCAGTAAATCTCAAATAACTTCTCACCGATGCCGATGATTAGCCCCCCCACGATGGCACCGGGGATGGATGTAAACCCGCCCAGAACCAGAACAGGCAACGCCTTAAGTGCGATGATTTGCAGGCTGAAAGACACATCAGAACGCGCGCCCCACATGATACCCGTGACCAGCGCCACGATACCTGCAGCAAACCACACGATCACCCAGATTTGGTTCAGCGAAATCCCAACAGACAAGGACGCCTGATGGTCATCAGCAACCGCGCGCAACGCACGACCAACCTTGGTATAGCTGAAAAAAAACCCTAAAATTACGATCATCAGGCCTGCAATGACAGTCGCGGCAATGTCTATGTGTTGGAAAATAACAGCATCAAAACCTTCGCCCCAATCGCTCGATCCAGTTGGCAACCACAATTCTTTCGTGATCATCGTTTTGGTTTCGCCACCGAAAATCCACTGGCCCAAACCGATTAGGATATTCGTCAATCCAATCGTTGCCATAAACAAAATGATATCAGGCTGGTTCACCAATTTTCGCAGCACAAATCGCTCCACGGAGAAAGCGAGCAAATACATTACGCCCAACGTGATAATCACCGCTAAAATAGTTGGGACGCCAAGCTCATGCAAACCCACCAAGGTTAGCGCGGAAAACACAACCATGATGCCTTGCGCAAAGTTGAAAACACCCGACGCTTTGAAGATAAGAACAAAGCCCAACGCGATCAGCGCATAAAGAACGCCCGAAACAAAGCCCTCCCACAGCACTTGGATCATGAAACTTGGCCCTTGCCACATTTCGACAAATGGCCCAGCAAATACGTTATACAGAAAATCTAACATCAGTGTTCAACCCCCAAATAAGCGTCAATCACCGCTTGGTTTTTCTGCACTTCATCTGGCGTGCCGTCAGCCAACATTTTACCGTAATCAAGAACCACAACGCGGTCCGCCAAATCCATCACAACGCTCATGTCATGTTCGATCAGCGCAATCGTCGTGCCGTATTGATCGTTCACATCCAGAATAAAGCGGCTCATGTCCTCTTTTTCCTCGACGTTCATTCCAGCCATCGGCTCATCCAGCAGCACCCGCTTCGGCTCCATCGCCAACGCACGCGCCAGCTCGACCCGTTTTTGCAAACCGTAGGGCAAATTGCCCACTGGCTCTTTGCGGATGTGCTGAATTTCAAGGAAATCAATTATCTCTTCGCAACGACGACGATGCACAACCTCTTCCGCCATCGCAGGCCCAACCCGCAACATTTGCCACAAGAAATTCTTTTTCATCATCAACTGACGACCCGTCATCACGTTTTCAACGGTCGTCATGCCGTGAAACAACGCGATATTTTGGAACGTCCGCGCAATGCCTTGGGCTGCAATCTGATAAGGCTTCATGGACGGGCGTTTTTCACCACGAAACCAAACTTCGCCCTCTTGCGGGTGATAAAACCCGTTGATCACATTTAACATCGACGATTTACCAGCGCCGTTCGGCCCGATAATCGCACGAATTTCACCCTCGCGGATATCAAACGAAATATCCTTGATCGCCACAACACCGCCAAAGCGCAGCGTGATGTTCTTCATCTCCATCATGACGCCACCAATGGTACGCCCGTCAGGGGTTACGTAACTGTCTGTCGCGTTCATTTTCTCACCATTCCAGTGCAGGACGCAGAACCACGATGGCCCCGAACACTACACCCAACCCAAATATCCAAGCATCGTTCACAGAGCGCGCTGATCCGAAATAATTCTTGTAAAAGAACTTTCCTTTTTCTAGCAAAACAGCCACCAAACCGAACATCAAAATTTGCATGACTGTGCCGCGCAAAAATCCTGCCAATGCGAACAGGATAAACCCCCAAGCGCCAAGATCAGTGCTTTGCGGTTCAACATCACTGCGCCGCAACTTTATCAGCGCCAGTCGCAAAAATCTTTGCATCGCGCATTTCCAACGTCGCACTGATCGAACCCTTGCGCCCGTCCTCGTACATCACTTCGGTCACAGTCGAGATGTGTTCCGAATTGTTGTACAAACCCGCAATCAAATCTGCGAACTTTTCTTTGATGATCCGACGACGCACTTTTTGCGTCCGCGTCAATTCCCCGTCATCCGCATCCAACTGTTTGTGCAGCACACAGAACCGATGGATTTGACAGCCCGACAACATCGGATCCTCTGCCACAGATGCGTTCACCGTCTCCACGTGCTCTTGCAGCGTGTCCAAAACTTGCGGATGCCCTGCCAGCTCTTGATACGATGAATACGCAATATTGTTACGCTCCGCCCAGTTTCCCACTGCCGTTAGATCAATGTTCAAAAACGCAACACAGCGATCTTTGCCATTGCCAAATACAACGGCTTCCAAAATGTTCGGGAAAAATTTCAGCTTATTCTCAACATACTTTGGCGCAAACATCTGGCCATCCAACATTTTGCCAACATCTTTTGCACGATCAATGATCCGCAAATGGCCTGTGTCTACCTCAATGAAACCCGCGTCGCCTGTCGCAACCCAGCCTTCGGCATCTTTGGTTTCAGCCGTGCTTTCAGGGTTTTTATAATACTCAACAAATGCACCTGGTGATTTGTAAAACACCTCGCCGTTGTCCGCGATCCGCAATTCCACCCCAGGGGCAGGCACGCCAACCGTATCCGCACGCACTTCGCCGTCTGGCTGCACAGTTACAAAAACCGACGCTTCTGTCTGGCCGTACAGCTGCTTAAGGTTAATCCCAAGCGAGCGATAAAAATCGAAAATCTCAGGTCCAATCGCCTCACCCGCCGTGTATCCAACGCGCACACGGCTTAGGCCAAGCGTGTTTTTCAACGGGCCATAAACCAAGAAATTGCCCATCGCATATTTCAGCCGTTGGCCAAAACTCACAGGCTTCCCGTCCAGAATTTTCGGACCAACCTCTTTGGCAAAATCCATGTATTTCTTGAACATCTTGCGCTTGCCGGGGCTCGCGTCTTCCATACGGATCATCACCGATGTCAGCACACCCTCAAAATAGCGTGGCGGCGCAAAGAAATAGCTCGGCCCAATTTCGCGCAGGTCATGCTGCATGGTTTCTGGGCTTTCAGGGCAAGCCACACAAAAGCCGGTCCAGTAGCCTTCGCCAACCGTAAAGATGAAATCGCCAACCCATGCCATTGGCAAATACGCCAACACACTGTCGTCAACGTGCAACCCGTCAAACTCAGCAGCCGCTTTACCCGACATGATGATGTTTTGGTTCGACAAAACAACACCCTTGGGGCGGCCTGTCGTGCCAGACGTGTACAGCATGACGCAGGTCGTATTGATATCTTGCTTGGCCAACCGCACCGCAAGTTCAGCCTTTTTTGTGCCTGTAAGCCCACGCTTTTGAATTCCACGATAATCATGCAAATGCGTGTGATCGTATTTGCGCAAACCCCGTGCATCCAGATAAACAATCTCTTCCATGCCTGGCAATTGGTCGTTCACATCCAAACACTTATCGACCTGTTCTTGGTCTTCAACGATCACAAACCGCGCCGAACAATGGTCCAAAACAAACGCCATCTCATCGGCGACAGCATCGGGATACAACGGCACAGGAACCGCGCCACACGATTGAATAGCAACCATCGCCCAGTAAAAATACGGACGGTTCTTGCCAATAATCGCGACGTGATCACCCTCATTCAGACCCAACTCCAACAGACCCAGCGCCAAAGCATTGATCTCATCGCTCACTTGCGCCCATGTCCAGCTTTGCCAAATCCCGAATTCTTTTTCGCGGTAGGCAGTTTTGGTTGCGAATTGCGACGCGTTACGCGCCAACAAACGCGGAATAGTAACGAGGTCCCCAACAGGGGATTGTCCAGTTGTCACGAATATTTCCTCCCAGTTGCCAGCGCCCAACTTATGTGGCCGTCCAGCGTCGCGCATAGCAGATGATTCTCCACGCAACACCATTGATTGAGAAAGAAGTGACGTCAAAACCATTCTGAAGTTTTTCAGTAATGTATCGAATTGTTACAGGACGCACCCGCAAGAAGGCGTCGCCGACAGGGAATTGCAAAGCAATACCCCAGAGGCAGCCAGCACCAACATTCCCCTAGCGTTAAGACCGCAACGTCTGCTACCCAACTCCCCATGTCAAACCAAACCACAACCCAAATGATGCGCGCAGGGCTAAACCTTATCGGCCAAGCCCTCACGATCTTTGACAAAGATTTGCGTCTGTCTGTGGCCAATCGCCGTTATCAGGAAATGTTCGAACTGCCAGATCACATCGTAGAAATCGGCTCCGACTTTGCCGATGCGATCCGCTACCTCGCCTCGCGCGGGGATTACGGCGAAGTTGGCGACCTTGAGGAGTTCGTACAACGCCGCACCGCCCAAGCCCGTGCGTTTGAACCCCACTACATGGAACGCCAACGCGACAACGGCCAATGGATTTCCGTCGAAGGCAGCCCCTTACGCACGGGCGGCTGGGTCACCGTTTACACCGACATCACCCAAATCAAACAACAAGAATCGTTGCTGCGATCAGAGGGCGCGAAACTCGAAGCCGATCTCTTCACCCGCTCCGAAGAACTTGCCCAAACCAACCGCTCCCTCGCCGCCACAATCGCCACGCTCGAGGAAACCAAACGCGACCTAACCGAGTCCGAGGCCCGTGCACGGATGACCTCCGAAATGACGCCTGCGCACATCGCCCACGTCGATCAAAATCAACGCTACACCTATTCCAACCGCAAATTATCCGAGGTCATCGGCTCTCAACCCCGTTCCATCATCGGACTGCACGCCAGCGATGCCCTTGGCCCCGAAACCTACGCCCAAGTCGGCCCGATGTTCGACAGGGCACTCCTTGGCGAACCCTCCGTCATCGAAATTGATCTCCAAGATGCCACGCGCCGCATCCGTGTCGCCCTCACACCAGACACCGCGCACGATGGCACGATCAACGGCGCCTACGTTCTCTCGATGGACATCACCGCCGAGGCACAGGCCCGCGCTGCCCTCACCCAAACCCGCAAACGCGAACTTGCCGCCCAATTGACCAGTGGCCTCGCCCATGATTTCGCCAATTTGCTCACGGTAATCCTCGGCCTTCAGGGCAAACTTGAACGGATCGAAAACCTCCCCGATGTAGCGCTAGATGCCATCACAACAACCAAGGCCGCAGCCCTACGTGGCGGCGAACTGCTTGACAAACTTTCCGATGTGTCAGGCCGTCGCGATCTGTCGATTTCCGCTGTGTCCATCGACGAATTGTTCAGCAATCTCACCAACCTCGCGACCGCCGCCCTGCCTGATGGCGTCACAATAGAAACCAAAAACAACGACATCACGAACGCGGTCATGCTCGATCATGGCTTTGTCCAAGACGGATTGCTTAACCTCATCCTCAACGCGCGCGACGCCATTGGCGACACAGGCCACATCCACCTTTCCGCCCGTTTGCGCAGCACGGTTTGGATCGAATTTATCGTCACCGACACAGGCACAGGTTTCAGCGAAAAGGCGCTGCAAAGCGCACTCGACCCCTTCTTCACCACCAAAGCCTCCGAGGGCTCAGGCCTTGGCCTCACGATGGTTTACGACTTTGCACAAATGTCAGGCGGCCGTGTCCGTATCAAAAACCAATCCAGCGGTGGAGCAGAGGTCACGATCCAACTCCCCCTTCGATTTGGCACGAAAACCACCGATCCCGGCATGGTTCTTTTGGTCGAAGACCGCGAAGATTTACGCCTACAAACCCGCGGAATGTTGCGTGAAATGGGCCATTCCGTGATCGAGGCCGACAACGCCGAAGAGGCCCTAACCTTGGTCCAAATTCCGGGCATCAGCCACGTATTGACCGACATTATGCTCGGCGACGGGATGAACGGGTTCGACATGGCGCGAAATTTGTTGACCTCGGGTCACAACATGCCCGTCATCATGATGACGGGCCTGCCCGCCGATGACCCAATCCACCAACAGGCCAGCGCCCAATTTCCATTGCTGAAAAAACCCTTCACCGCACCACAATTGGCCGAGAAATTCCAAGAGGTTCACGCATGAACACGCTCGCCCCGCTCATCACCATTCTGGACGACGAACCCCAAATTCGCCTAACCCTCGCCGACGCATTAGAAGCCGCAGGTTTCAGAACCGCCAGTTTCGCACGTGCCACCGAATTCGAAGCCTCGCTCAAGACCATAACGCCAGATATCTGCCTCGTTGATCTTGGCCTGCCAGACAAAGACGGCCTTGCGCTGGTTCATCGTCTTGCCACCGATCAGGGCGCTGCGATCATCATCATTTCAGGCCGCAATCAAGTGCAGGATAAAATCACAGGACTAGAACTTGGCGCGGATGATTACATCATCAAACCCTTCGATCCAGCCGAGGTTGTCGCCCGCGCCCGCGCCCTGCTGCGTCGCGGGAAATCCACCCAAACTGAGGCCTCGCAAGTTGCCAAATTTGCAGGCTGGTCGGCCGATTTCGACCAATACCTCCTCACCCCAGATGAGGGCGAAACAGCGCCACTATCGCAAGCCGAAGGCGAAGTTTTACGCCTATTCCTAAACGCCCCAAACCGGCTCATTTCCCGCCCTTTCATGCAAGAATCCCTTGGTGGAGATGCATCAGACAGCTTTGACCGCGCGATGGATGTCCGCGTTTCCCGCCTGCGCACAAAACTGCGAGATGATCCCAAAAACCCCAAACTCATCAAAACAATCTACGGCGCAGGTTACATCTTCCTTGGCGAGGTTCACTGGCAATAAGTCGCCCGCCAGAATTGGTTTGCATTTCACACCACGCAACATCAGAATTCGAAAAATGCCGCCAAAAGGACCAACCAATGACCGTTCTCAAATACCGCCCATGGGTTCCCGCAGCTTCCGAAACACTCGTGCAAAAAATCGCCCATGAAACGGCGCAATCCCAATCCGCAAGAATTGCAACACGCCTCGAAACACTCGCCAGTGATAACCGCGAGATCCACGAACAAAACTGCTTTAACCTCAACCCAGCCACCAACGTCATCAACCCCCGCGCCTCTGCCCTTTTGTCCAGCGGCATCGGTGAACGGCCTTCCCTCGGCTATCCGGGCGACAAATACGAAATGGGCCTAGAAGCAATTGAAGAAATCGAAATCATCTGCGCCGAGCTGGCCGCCGAAGTTTTCCGCGCCGATCACGCCGAAATCCGCGTTCCTTCGGGCGCAATTTCAAACCTTTATGCCTTTATGGCCACCAGCAAAGCGGGCGACACGATCATCGCACCACCCCCGTCAATCGGTGGTCACGTTACCCACCACATCGCTGGTTGCGCGGGTCTTTTTGGCCTAAACATCCTGTACGCCCCGATTGACGCAGACGGCTACACAATCGACGTCGAAGCGCTGCGCCAGATGGCCCATAAATCAAACCCATCACTGATCACCATCGGCTGCTCGCTCAATCTTTTCCCACATCCCGTCGCGGAAATCCGCGCCATCGCGGATGAAGTCGGCGCCAAAGTGCTGTTTGACGCCGCTCATCAATGCGGCATTATCGCAGGGCGCGCGTGGCCCGATCCGTTGGCTCAGGGCGCGCATATCATGACCATGAGCACCTACAAATCCCTCGGTGGCCCCGCTGGCGGTTTGATCGTCACAAACGACGCCGAAATGGCCGAGCGTCTAGATGCCATTGCATTTCCAGGCATGACTGCTAACTTTGACGCGGCTAAATCCGCCGCCCTCGCCATGACTTTGCTGGATTGGCGTGATCACGGTGCCGCCTACGCAAAACAAATGATCGACGTCGCCCAAAGCTTTGCAACTGAACTGTCCACCCGCAACATCCCCGTTTTCGCAAACGCAAAAGGCGGCACAACCTCGCATCAACTCGCTATCGAAGCAGCACCTTTTGGCGGCGGACAAACCGCTGCCAAAAAACTGCGCCAAGCAGGGTTCCTTACCTGCGGCATCGGCCTGCCCATCGCTGAAATCGAAGGTGATCTAAACGGTTTGCGCATCGGAACCCCCGAAATCACCCACTTTGGCGTTACCCCAAAAGACGTCCCTGAAATCACCGACTTGCTCGTGCGCGCGCTTATGTCGAACAACCCAGAAAGCCTTGCAATCGAAACCGCAACCCTGCGCAAACGCTTTCAAACGCTTCACTACATGAACACCTAAATAATAAGGGGCGGCCAAATCGACCGCCCCGTTTCAATGTTCTTCAAATACCTAAACGTCCTCGCAGCAGATCACTCCGCCGCAATTACTTCCTCAAACTTCTCAGCCCGTACAGCCGAGAACTTGAATTCCGGAATTTTGCCATAAGGATCAAGCGCGGAATTGGTCAGTATATTCGCCGCCGCTTCAACATAGGCAAACGGCAAGAAAACCATATCTTCAGCCACCGCGCGGTCTGCCCGCGCCATCGTCACAATTGTCCCACGCTTCGTGGTCAATCGGATCATCCCGCCCGGCTCAATGCCCATCTTGCGCAAAGTTTTCGGATGCAACGAACAGTTCGCTTCTGGCTCTAACCCATCCAAAATGCTCGCGCGCCGTGTCATAGAACCCGTGTGCCAATGCTCCAACTGGCGACCCGTGGTCAGGATCATCGGATACTCATCATCTGGCACATCATCTGGCGCAATAATTGACGCTGGCGTGAATTTCGCACGGCCGTCTGGGCGCGGGAAACCATCGCCAAACACAATCGGTTGGCCGGGGTCGGTTGGGGACAATGACGGATAGGTTACCGCCTCGGTTTCCAAACGCTCCCACGTGATGTTGTCAAAGGATTTCATCCCCAACTTCATCTCAGCGAAAATCTGGCTCGGATGCGTGTAACCCCATTCCAACCCCAAACGATCTGCCAATTCTGTCGTGATCGCCCAATCTTCACGCGCTTCACCCGGCGGTGGAACAGCGGGGCGGCCCATTTGCACCTGCCTGTTTGTGTTGGTCACAGTGCCCGTTTTCTCAGCAAATGCACTGGCAGGTAAAATCACATCTGCATAGTTCGCTGTTTCTGTTAGGAAAATATCCTGAACAACCAAATGCTCTAACTTCGCCAGCGCATCGCGCGCGTGTTCAACATCAGGGTCAGACATCGCTGGGTTTTCACCCAAAATGTACATGCCACGAATATCGCCATCATGAACCGCGTCCATAATTTCAACCACTGTCAGGCCTTTTTCAGCCCCGAAATCCACGTCCGATTTCCAAATCTCGTTGAACGCGGACCGAACACCATCATCCCCAACAGGCTGATAATCAGGCAAGAACATCGGGATCATGCCCGCATCAGATGCGCCCTGCACGTTGTTTTGTCCACGTAATGGATGCAAGCCCGCACCCGGTCGACCAACTTGCCCAGTCATCAGCGCAAGGCTGATCAAACAGCGTGAATTGTCCGTGCCGTGGATGTGCTGTGAAATGCCCATGCCCCAGAAAATCATGCCCGCTTTTGCACCTGAAAACAGACGCGCCACTTCCTTCAGTTCTTCTGCATCAACACCGCACAGTTCTGCCATTTTCTCTGGCGGGAAATCTTTTAGATGCGCTTTTTGCGCTTCCCAGTTTTCCGTGTATGCCTCGATATATTGCTGATCGTACAACTTCTCTTTGACAATCGTGTGCATGATCGCGTTCAACATCGCAACATCTGTGCCGGGACGGAATTTCAGGCGATGCGTCGCATATTTACCCAATCCCACACCGCGTGGATCCATCACAATCAACTTGCCACCGCGTTTGGTGAACTGCTTGAAATACGTCGCCGCAACTGGGTGGTTTTCAATCGGGTTGGCCCCAATCACAATCGCCACATCAGAATTTTCAATCTGGTTAAACGTCGCCGAAACTGCGCCCGACCCAACATTTTCCATCAATGCTGCAACCGAACTTGCGTGACACAACCGAGTGCAGTGATCGACGTTATTGTGCCCAAACCCCTGACGGATCAGCTTTTGGAATAAATACGCTTCTTCATTTGTACATTTCGCCGACCCAAATCCAGCGATTGATTTGCCACCGCGCTCATCACGCAATTTGGCCCAACCACGCGCTGCAAGTGTCATCGCCTCTTCCCACGATGCTTCGCGGAAGAAATCCAGAACATTGTCGGGATGCACATTCAAACCCTTGACAGGCGCGTCATCACGGCGGATCAACGGCTTGGTCAAACGATGCTCGTGGTGGATGTAATCGAACCCGAAACGGCCCTTCACGCACAAACGACCCTCGTTTGCGGGGCCATCAATACCATCAACCCACGCAACTTTGCCATCTTTTACTTTCAACGAGACCTGACACCCGACACCACAGAACGGACATACGGATTTCACTTCTTCGTCGAAATCTTTGCTGTCACCGACCAGAAATTCGTCCAACGACTTAGCGGGCATCAACGCCCCTGTCGGGCAGGTCTGCACACATTCACCGCACGCCACACATGAGCTGTCGCCCATCGGGTCATTCATATCAAAAACGATCTGGCTGTCGCGACCACGACCCGCCATTCCGATCACATCATTCACCTGCACTTCGCGACACGCCCGCACACACAGATTGCACGAAATACACGCGTCCAGATTAACCGACATCGCAACGTGGCTGTCATCCAACAGCGGAATACGGTCTTTTTCTGTTTGCGGAAAACGGCTCTCAGCGACACCGTTTAAATCGGCCATATCCCAAAAATGGGATGATTTATCATGCGCCACATCGCGCGCTGGCTGATCGGCAACCAACATTTCCATCACCAACTTGCGGGCCGTTTGTGCACGATTGGATTCGGATTTTACGACCATGCCTTCGGATGGTTTGCGAATACACGATGCAACCAACGTACGTTCGCCGTCCACTTCAACCATACACGCGCGGCAATTCCCGTCAGAGCGATAGCCCTTTTCGCCCGAATGACACAGGTGCGGAATGGTCGTGCCTTCGCGCTTTGCGACTTCCCAGATGGTTTCATCTGAGCCTGCGACAACGACTTGACCGTCGAGTGTGAATTGAATTGCATCTGCCATAGACGTGTCTCCCGAGACTCTGGGCTTTTCATCCATAGACCACGGCACACCGCGTTTTCACAGTGAATAATCGACATTTTCCCACCCGATAACGTCTTAGAAATTCGCCAATGCGCTCACTCGCGCAGAAGTGCGCTAACAAAACTGTCACGCCTATCAACCCGTGCCAAATATCTGCTAAGCTGATCCAATAACTTCGCAAAATAGACCGGAGCCCCAAAATGCAGTGCTTTCTTGCAATTTCAGCATTCCTCTTTTCCTTTTCTGGCCTACCCACACTGGCGGCCAACGTCTCAGATTTCCTTGGAACCTTTATCGGGCCACAAAAATGTCAAATGACGGATCCGAAGCAGATCACGATATGAGCGTCACGATTTCGGATGCAAAAAACGGTTTTACACTGTCATGGACCTCGATCATTCACAAAACCGATGGTCGCATCAAAGAAAACAAATACACAATCACGTTCACACCGTCCCAGCGCAACGGTATCTTTGCATCCATCATGAAAACCACGTATTTGGCAAAGCGGTTCCAATTGATCCACTGAAAGGCGACTCCTGCGTTTAGGCGCGCGTGACAGGCGATACAATGACCGTATTTTCACTGCTAATCGACGAAGATGAAAATTACATTATGCAAGAATATCACCGCACATTGGTCGAAGGTGGCCTAAACTTGGAATACCGTCGCTTCCGCGATGGATCAGCGTTAAAGGCCGTGAATGCCTTTCTGGCAAAAAGTTAACGTCCAAACAGCCAATAATACGCCCAAGCAGGTAAAAAATTAGCGCCGCGAAATAGCCACGAAAAAACCCGTGGAAAATTGCTCTGGAAACGGGTTGATTGCATCACCGCGATCACCCTGTCTGCCGCATCTTCGGCTTCCAACAGAAACGGCATGTTGAACGCATTCTTTTCAGTAAGCCGCGTCTTGATAAAACCGGGGTTCACCAGCTGAACCTTCACACCAGTCTTGTGTAATTCCGCCCGCAGGTTTTCTGCTAAATGCATCATGCCAGCTTTGCTTGCGCCGTACCCAATCGCACCGGGCAATCCGCGAAACCCAGACAGGCTGCCGATCAAAACCACATGCCCTGCATTTCGTTCAATCATCGCAGGAACACACGTACCCAAAACCCGCGCCGCGCCCGTGAAATTGATATCGCACATGGCCTCAACCGCGTCTGCGTCCCAATTTTGCGCCTCCATCGGCCAATACACACCCGCCGCATAAATCACGCCGTCGATTCGCCCCACATCCGCCGCCGCGTCCTTCACGGCCTGCAAATCGGAAACATCAACGGGATGCACAGACGCGCAACACGGCAACGCATCAGCCAACTCCTGCAAACGATCAGCATTGCGCGCACTTAGCGCCAACTCAACTCCGGCCTCGGACAACTTAATCGCCAGCGCCCGTCCCAGTCCTTCAGATGCACCAACGAGCCAATATCGTGCGCCAGTTTGCATCAGTCATCAGCCTTACGAATAGTCGCCACCAGCTCTGCTACTTTGATCCCGAACTTGCGCATCTGGCTGCGGTTCACGATTGTCCCGTTGTCCAGCATGTACATCCAATCGGTCACGTCCAACCTGTGCCCACCGGCAGTTTGCGCCAGTTTAATACGGTATTTCAGATTTATCGCGGACCCAAGCTGAACGCCCCGACCCGCCCCCACAACGTCAGGGGCTTTCGCATCAAATGTGCCATCAGCATTCGTCGTCAAAAACCACTCACGTTTTTGCACGGTTCCGCTGTCGTAACGAAAATCCTCAGTCAGATGCCCCTTATTCCCATCCCACGTGCCGTGCATATCCGCCACAAACCGTGACACTACACGCCCCGTCGGCCCGTATAAAACACCTTCACAAATCAACGCCCCATTCAGATGCTTTTGGATATCAAACACTGGCCCGTCACGGTAATCCGCAGGGCTTTGCGCCTTAAATCCCGTCAGGCTAAAAATCAGCAAAAAGCCGACAAAAACCACAAGCCCACCCAGTGCAAAAAGTAACAGGTCAGACATGCTGAACCTCCTCAATTGGCGTCCAATACAAAACAACCAGTGCTAAAACTTTCAAAACAGATGGCACAACTGCGTAGGTGATTGTCAAAACCAAAAGCACCATCGGCGGGTTCGCCTCGCGGGTTGAAAATCCGGCGTTATCTAGCACGGGCAGCACCGTGACCGCCGCCATCGCAAGCGTAAATTTCGCACAGAAATTCCACAGCCCGAATGCCTGCCCGCCACCGCGATGCAACGTCTTCACACGTTGGCTGAACATTGCCGGCAACAGTGTCATATCCGCGCCCAGCGCCGCGCCCGAAAACAGGCAAATAATCGCAAATGGCACGACGTCGCCTTCGCCCAGTGTTACAGCAAAGCTGAAAGTGACAATCGCCATTAACATGCCAGCCATCAACGCCCACTTGGCCCCCTTTACATGGGAAATTCGCGCCCAGATAGGCACGCTCGCGGCCGCAGACAGAAAGAACAGCAACAACAACGGCCCAGCGCTTTGTGCACTGCCCAAACGGTATTCCACAAAGAACAGAAACAGGCTTGAACTGACCGCCGCAGGGGCCGCATTCAATAGACCCACCACCAACAATTGGCGGATAACAGGATCAGCCAGCAACGCCCGAATATTCGTCGGCTCAATAACTGCTTTGCCCTGCCATTCCTGCGCCATCAACGCCGCACCAATCGCAGCTGCAATCGCAAAAACAACCGAGAAAACCGCCATCGGCGCATTAAACCCTAGGCTCAGGAAAATGGTTGGTAAAATCGCTGCCAAGCAAATCCCGATCAACGCACCGCTTTCGCGCCACCCCGCCAAATGCACATGGCCATCTTCGCCCAGCTTTTCGCCCTTCGCGATGCCGCGCGCGTAAAACAGGATCGAAAGCGCGCTGAACGCCGTGAACAAAACCGCCAAACAAACGATAAACCACATCAACGGATTAATCGGCGCAGGCACTGCAAACAACGCCACCATCGCGCCTGCCAAAAGGGCCGTCATCGCCCCCGCAAACGCGCCGCGCCATTGACCCAGATGATCAACGACCCAACCCAAAACAGGGTCTTGTACAAAATCCAACATCCGCAACCCCAGCAAGGCAGCGGCGATCATCGTCAACGACAAATCATACTGATCCACATAAAATTTGGGCGCATGAATATACAGCGGCAAACCCGCCGCGGCCAAAACACCTGCAAAGGTAGAATACCGATGCAGCCCGACATTTCGCGCCTGCATCATCTAGCCGTTACCCCGCAAACGCTGCGCCCCTTTGGCATCACGTGATGTAGGGGCCAGCCAAATCCCAAAAAACCGTTTACGCACATTGGGATAGGACATCGTACAACTATTGCGCCCGTTCACGTACATCGTCAATTTGTTCGCAGACTCCGCAACACCCGTAATTCGCGTATATTTGTCGACATCAACCAAACACCCAACCAGCAACTTTTCCAGCTTTGCATGATCCTCAGGCTTTCCCCCTTCGACACGAGCGATATCTTCGACAGACGTCCGCGCCAAAAGTTCTTTGGTGAATGGATAAAGATAGCTAATCGACAGTGCAAAATCCTGATCAAAGCTAAACTTACCCGCTTTCGCGGTCCACAATTCAGCATCAAATATCCGAAAACCCCAATACCGCGCCGTGTGTTTGCCTTGCAATTGCGCCGTGTCGATCACTTTTTTCGCTTCATTTGGTTCTGCTTGGCCATTGGCAACTGCGGACAGGGATGCAAAAATTGCGACTGCACAGATGGTGTGTAAAATTTTCAAGATGAAACCTCCGTTTCGGGTGCAGCAGGTGGATTGCGAAAATCCGCACCTTTCCACCACAGGCGTGCAGCCTGCCAATGGATCAACGCCAACACCCGCAACGACCCAAGCGGCCGCGAAATCGCCGTGCGCAAAATTGACCCATTCGTCATCGCCTTACGCCGCCCATGAAACGTGGCGTAAACCCCACCGTCATTGCCACTGCGATAGTCGATCACGATGCCAATACGATCCTGTGTCACATCAAAGCGAAAGGTGTATTGGCCTTCAACCGGTTGGAACGGCGACACATGAAACATCTTTCGCGCCTTCAACCGATCCGTAGGCGAAATCCGACGTAAGTCTTTGTGATAACAAAGATAAGAATGCCGCCCGCCGTAGGTATTGCTCACTTCCGCGATCACCATCCGCAATATATCAGACGTGTCATACACCAGCCAAAAACTTACAGGATTAAACACATGCCCCCAGACACGGGGCTGCGCCAACAACAATATCCGCCCCTGCGTTAGCCCTTCAAAACCGTGCTCCGTTAAAACGTCACGGACCCAGTCCAAACCACGTCCTTCACCAACCACGCCACCATGATCCACGTCATGCAACGCCGTCACATTTCCCCGATTGCGTGAAAACAGCTTTGGCCCATCATCGGCTTTCGATAGATCCGCCAAAACGTAATCCACACGGTAGCAGAATGCATTTTTGATTGCGCCGTGACGACCATGATAGGTGTGGCCACAAATGTGATCTGGCCCTACGCCCATTCTGGAATCATCCCCATATCTTGCGCAACATCTACTCCACTGGAATAGCCATCTTCATGGAACCCATTGCGCAGATAAGCCCCACAAAACCAAGTATTCCGCTGCCCCTGCAACGCCTTTAACTTGGTCTGTGCATTCAAGGCCGCCCGATCAAACACCGGGTGCATAAAATTGCTTTCCTCGTAAATCAGCTCGTCCTTGATGTTCACACTTGGGTTCAATGACCCCAGCAGCAAATCGTCCTCTGGGATCGGTTGTAGCGTGTTCATCCAATAGGTAATCCCCACAGGATCGGCCACATTCTGTTTCGCGGTTGAATAGGTCCAACTGGCCCAACAGGCTTTGCGTTTGGGCATCACGGCAGGGTCCGCATGCAAAACCGCGCGGTTATTCTGATACTTGATCGCACCCAGCAACGCCGTTTCTTCAGCGGACGGGTCTTCTAACATTTTTAACGCTTGATCCGAATGACAGGCAAACACGATGCGATCAAACTGCTCCCAGACGCCACCCTCCAAACGTACTTCGCCGCCCAAACCATTGCGCCGCACACCCATCACATCCACACCCAAACGGATATCACACCGCTGCGCGCGCATGGCCGCTTCTATCCGCTTAACATACTCGATCGAGCCACCCTCAACCGTGTACCACTGGTGTTGGCCATACACGCCGAGCAGATTGTGGTTCTGGAAAAACCGCGTCAACGCCTGCGCAGGGAAAGACAACATCTGTTCCAACGGCGTAGACCAAATCGCACCCGAAAACGGCAGTAGGTAATATTTCTGAAACCATTCGCCCATTTTCAGGCGGTCCATCAACTCGCCCAATGTCACAGACGGATCTTGCGATTCTTTCAACGCTTTGGAATTAAACCGCATAATATCGATCAGCATCCCCAAAAACTTCGGATTCACCAAATTGCTTTTCTGCGCAAACAACGCCGCCAAATCGTTCAACGCATATTCCACACGCCCCCCATCTGCCGACACGCCAAAGCTCATCTTGCTTTTGACGACGGGCACGTCCAGCTCTTCAAATAACGCCGTCAAACGGGGATAATTCGCGTAATTGAACACGATAAACCCCGTATCAACGGGCTGATCGCCATTTTTACCGGATAAAACAGTTCGTGCATGCCCGCCCAGCCGTTTCTCGGCTTCAAACAACGTCACATCATGCGCCTTAGACAACATGTGCGCAGCACCCATCCCAGACACACCTGCCCCAATCACAGCAATTTTTGATGGGGCACTCGGAGCAAACTCAAATGGCATTCGGAATTCCTTAAATGATACTCTTAGAACATACGTTTCGCCCAACTGAATGGATCACAAAAAGTACCGCTAATAATTCCGGAAAAAAACCTACCCCCAAGTGATCCAAAATGAGCCGCGCGGCGTAACCTCCACATGATCGAAGCAAACACATCCTCTCAAAAAACCAATGCGCCGCCCTGGCGTGTAGGATATGGTGTGCTTGCGAAATCCAAAAAGTTAAGGAAACCAATGGCACGGTCCACAAAACAATCGTGTCTTGAACCAGATTGGTCCGCCAATGTCTTGCGCGTGCGCGACACACGCGACGAAACGGCCTTTGCAGAATTGTTTGCCCACTTCGCCCCCCGTATCAAAGGTTTCTTGATAAGATCTGGCGCACCCGCGCCTGTGGCCGAAGAATGCGCCCAAGAAGCAATGGTAACTGTTTGGCATAAGGCGTATTTGTTCGATCCAACACGCGCGTCTGCGGCCACCTGGATCTTCACAATCGCGCGAAACAAAAAAATCGATGCCTTCCGACGGTCCGCCCGCCCAGAACCCGAAGACCTTGCTTGGGGGCCTGAACCTGAACCAGACGCATCCGATGCTTTGGTGCTCCAGCAGGAAACGCAAAAACTTGCCAAGGCCCTTGAAAAATTACCGCTAAAACAACGCGATATCGTGCGTCGTGCCTATTTTGGCGACCTTACCCATTCTGAATTGGCCCAAGAAACTGGCCTGCCCCTTGGCACAATAAAATCCCGCATTCGGTTGGCGCTTAACCGCCTCCGCCAGACTTTAAGTGAGTGAATAGCATGACCGTGAAGCACGTTTTGAACGATCAATTGGCAATGGGTTACGCCGCTGGCGCCCTGCCCGAGGCCTTTGATATTGTTGTCGCCGCACACCTATCGCTGTCCGATGAAAGCCGCGCGCTTGTCAGCAGCTATGAGGCCGTTGGCGCCTGCATCATGGAAGAATGCGACAGGGTTGAGTTGAAATCAGACGCCTTCGCCGCAACCTTGAATCGCATCAAATCCAGCAACACAGTCGTCGAAAAACCCAAAGCCAAAGGCGTTCTGCCGGAACCGATCCAGAAATATCTGGGCGGTGACTTGGAAATGGTAAAATGGAAATCTTTGGGCGGCGGTGTCAAACAAGCGATCATCCCCACAGACGATAAAGCACAGGCGCGGCTTTTGTTCATTCCTGCGGGCCAATCCGTACCAGATCACGGTCATCGCGGCATTGAATTGACTTTGGTTTTACAAGGATCATTCGCGGACGAGGCCGACAAATTTGCCCGTGGCGACCTCGAAATTGCCAACGAGGATCTCAACCATCAGCCTATCGCCAGTATGGAGGCCGACTGCATCTGCATCGCCGCCACTGACGCGCCATTGCGCTTCAACAGCCTGTTGCCGCGTTTGCTGCAACCGTTCTTTAAAATCTGAACGCTGCAACCCCGATTAAGGCTGACTATCTTCAGGCGCAATCTGCACGATGTTATCCGCTGGGCTTTCTTCAATCTCGGCGAAATCAAACGCATCCAGCCGTTTCGCCCGATTGCCTGCTTTCGTCGCAGAAATCTTGATCTCTTCCACGTCTTTTGATGCCTGATGAAAATGGCGATCCAAATTGCCGACCCGCGTTTCCAACCGGTCCACGTCTTTGTTCAGCAGGCCCAACTCCTTGCGAATGGCTCCCGCCTGTTCCTTCATCCGCGCGTCTTTCAGAATGGCGCGCATCGTGTTCAGCGTCGCCATGCAGGTCGTCGGCGAAACGATCCAAACCCGCGCATCAAATCCTTCGCGCACCACATCGCCAAAATTAGCGTGCAATTCCGCATAAACGGCCTCAGAGGGCAGGAACATCAACGCGCCGTCCGCTGTTTCGCCTTCAATAATATACTTCTCTGAAATCGCTTTGATATGCGCACGCACCGCCACTTTCATTTCGCGCACCGCAATCTGCACCATTGCAGGATTATCCGCCGCACGAATTTTCTCATAGGCTTCCAACGGGAATTTACTATCGATCACGATCGGCCCTGGCGGGTTCGGCAAATGGATCAAGCAGTCCGCCCGTTTTTCATTCGAAAGCTTGGCTTGAAATGTGTACGCGTCAGGCGGCATCGCCTTTTGTACAATGTCGTTCAACTGAATTTCCCCAAACGCTCCGCGCGTCTGTTTGTTCGACAAGATATCTTGCAACGACAGCACATCACCAGACAGCTTTTCAATGTTCGTCTGCGCCTTATCAATCGTCGCCAATCGCTCCTGCAACTGCGTCAAAGATTTCGTCGTCTTCTCGCTACTGCCTTGCAGCGTGTCTTTCATCTGCCCTTGCATTTCAGCCAAAGATCGTGCGCTTTTCATCGCGTTTTCGTGCAGCTTATCTTGCATCTGCTGTTGAACATGCGCCAGCCGACTCTCTACCGTGTGCATCGCCTGTGCTTGGGATTGGGTCATGCTGTCCAACCCACCTTTCAACACATGCTGGCTCTCGTTCATCACCCGCAAACCTTCGCCCATCATCAACATCTGATTGGCCAGCGGTTCCGCCGCCCGCGCTGCCCGCCCCGATGCTCGCAATGCGAAAACCAGCAAAAATAGAACCAACAGCAATGCCACGCCCAGCGCGATACCACCCAGAACCAAAGGATCGTTGAAATCAATTTCCATCAGCGCCGTCCAAACAATTTTTCAATGTCATGTAATTTCAGTTCCACATAGGTTGGGCGTCCGTGGTTGCACTGGCCAGAATGAGGCGTAGCCTCCATTTCGCGCAACAACGCATTCATTTCCTCGGCCCGCATCACACGCCCAGATCGGATTGATCCATGACACGCCACACGGCTTAAGATCGCCTCTAATTTGTCTTTAACGCTTTGCGTCTGGTTCAAATCTGCCAGCTCATCTGCGATGTCATTTACCAACGCTGCAGCATTCACTTCGCCTAGCAACGCGGGGGTTTCGCGCACACAAATCGCTGAACCACCAAAATCCTCGATCACCAAACCAAAGCCAGCCAATTCATCCGCCGACCCTAAAACACGCCCATGATCATCCGCCGCCAATTCCACAATTTCAGGGATCAACAACGCCTGCGCGGCGACACCGTTCTCGGTCATCTGCCGTTTCAATCGCTCATACACCAGCCGTTCATGCGCTGCGTGCTGATCGACAATCACAATTCCATCCGGCGTCTGAGCAATCACATAGTTTTCATGTACCTGCACACGCGCGGCCCCCAACGGCTGATCCGCAACAACTGGCGTTTCAACCACCTCGACCCGCCCAGAATAGCTCGGCTGCGTCTCCGCAAACCCCGCTTGGGGCGCAGCAGAATAACGCGGCTGGGATTGGCGATCCATTTGATACACCGAACCAGCAGGCGCAGTTTCAGGGCGAAACGCCCCCAACGCTGCATCCGCCACAGTCGTTGATGCGCGGTGTCCCGCCTCTGCCAACGCATGGCGCAACGCCGTAACAATTAACCCCCGCGCCATGCCAGGATCGCGAAACCGAACCTCGCTTTTTGCGGGATGCACATTCACATCCACCAGCGTCGGATCACATTCTAAAAACAACGCAAGCGCAGGGTGGCGATCACGGTGTAGGAAATCAGAATACGCACCACGGATCGCACCAAAGAATATTTTGTCACGCACGGGTCGTCCGTTCACAAACATGTACTGCGCGGTTGCAGACCCACGCGAATAGGTCGGCAGACTGGCAAATCCAGTGATCGCCAATCCCTCGCGCTCCGCATCAATCCGCAACGCATTTGCCGCAAAATCCGCGCCCAAAATCTTGGCCAACCGCGCATGCAACGCATCAAACAAATCGCCCGTTTGTGGTGAAACTTGAAACACCACACGGCCTTCACCGCCACCCGTTACATCGCGCAACGTGAACCCAATCAACGGTTCAGCCATCACCAGCCGTTTGATCACATCAATGATCGCAGCGCTTTCGGATCTATCCGTGCGCAAAAACTTTAGCCGTGCAGGCGTCGCATGAAACAAATCGCGCAATTCAACAACCGTGCCACGCGACAACGCCGCAGGTTTCAACGCTTCTAACGCGCCACCATTCACCGAAATTGTCGCCGCCCCGTCAGACCCTTCGGCCCGCGATGTAATCGTTAGCCGACCAACAGCCCCCAACGACGGCAGCGCCTCTCCTCGAAATCCAAAAGTGTGGATATTCAACAAATCCGACCCGTCGATTTTCGATGTGGCATGGCGTGAAAGCGCTAAATGCAGCTGATCTTCACGAATACCGAACCCATCATCCGTCACCCGCAACAATGTTTTACCACCATCGGCATAGGCCACCTCAATCCGCGTCGCATTTGCGTCGATGGCGTTTTCCACCAACTCTTTCACCGCACTTGCAGGGCGTTCCACGACCTCGCCTGCCGCAATACGGTTGGCCGCAGCATCATCCAGCTGGCGTATCGGCGCGCGATTTGCGCTTATGTTGGGGTCAGGGGCGTTCATGCCACAATGGATAGCACGCAAAGCCCCGATTCGCGATTGCCGAATTTGGGACTTTGCGCAGGATTAACCACGATAGATCACTCAGACGAAACAACACCCTCGGGCTGGCCAACCACAACAAAATGCAACCCATCAGGCTGCAAATGTTCTTTGGCTACCCGCGCGACATCCTCGATCGTCACCGCGTCCAAACGCACATTCCGCGTGTTGATGTATTCTGGCACAAACCCGTCCAACTGCATGCTCGCCATCACACGTGCGATCTTTGCATTGCCATCAAATCGCAGCACATACGACCCCGTCATGTACTTTTTCGCCTTGTCCAGCTCTTCGGCAGTGACGCCACCATCCGCCATCCGTTTCCATTCAGCCGCGACAACTTCGATTGCCTCGCCAACAGTTCCGTTCGCTGATGCCACAGACCCACCGATGTATTCCGTAGCACCCAACCACGCGATGTAGGTGTAAACGCCGTATGTTAAGCCACGCTTTTCGCGCACTTCATCCGTCAGACGTGATCCAAAACCACCCCCACCCAGTATATGATTCATTACAAACAATGGCATGAAATCAGGGTGATCCAAATCAACAGCCGTTGGCTGCGCCCAAAGAGCAACCGATTGCGGCGATGGAAAATCAACAACCGTTGTCCCACCAGCCGCGCCAAACGCGATCCGCGCTGGCAATTGCGCACCTGTCGCCGGCAACGCCCCCAACAGTGCATCCAACATCGGACCGAGTTCTTCGGCCGTTACATCGCCCACAACTGAAACGATCAAATGATCTTTGCTCATGCTTGCGCGGTGGGCCGCGAACATATCATCTTGCGTCAGCGCCTTGACGGTTTCCAACGTCCCGTCCGTAGGCAGGCTGTAGGGATGCCCCGCAAACGCAATCGCATTCAAGGTTTGCCCGGCAATGGATTGCGGGTCTTTCAAATCACTTTCAAGGCCAGATAAAACCTGCGCCCGCACACGGGTTAGCGCCGCTTCATTAAATGCCGGTTCGACAATCGCCTTTCGCAACAACGCCAGCGCGTCACCCGCGTTCGATTTCAACACTTGCGCAGAAATGACAACACTGTCGCGCTGCGCACTAAACCCAAAAGACGCCGCGAGGCTCTCGGTTTCCCGACGAAAAGCCGCCGCATCCATGTTGCCCGTGCCTTCTTCCAGCAAACCAGCCATCAGATTGACCGAACCCGTTTGGCCAGGCGCATCCAAACTGGTGCCCCCTTTAAACCCAACCTGCATCGCGATGAACGGAATGGACGGTTCATTCACCAACCACGCCTTTATGCCACCCGCACTGGTGACCTCTTCAATCTTGATTTGCGCCGCAACGGGCATGGCTGCGATTACGGCAACCCAAAGAACTGCGAAAAATCGGATCATTGGGATTCCTCCGTCGCGGGTGGCAGCATCAAACCTGTCACCGATTGTTTTAACACCAACACTTTGCGTGCAGCGGCCATGATGTCTTCCTCGGTGACGCTCTGTAAAACACCAGACCAGCTTTGCACATCGGCCACCGTCAAACCCGCCGTCAACGCCTGCCCATATGTCCGCGCCACGCCTGCTTGATCGTCCAACTCATAAATATCCTCGGCAGCAATTTGCACTTTCAAACGCGCCAGATGTTCTGCATCAACGCCTTCTTCCAAAAATTCGACCAACACCTGATCAACAGCGGCTTGCAAATCGTCCAGCAACACATCAGGGCGTGGCATCGCATAAACGCCAAATGTTTCAGGATCATACGACAACGAATCGTACCAAGCACTGGTGTGAACCGCAATCTTTTGCTCCAGTTGCAACTTTTGTCCCATCACCGATGAAATACCAGATCCGCCCAGCAGTTGCGCAAACAACAACAACGCCGCCGCTTCTTTTTGATCCCCAGACTGACGTTTTGGTGCTTGGTAACTGCGCACCAAATAGGGCTGCGTTTGACGTGGATCTTGAAACGTAACAGTCACAGGCGACAAATGGGGTGGTTCTTTTGGGCGCACCCGTTCTGGAATATTATCAGACGGTTTCAACGGGCCAAAATGTTCCTGCGCCAATGCTTTTACGTTTTCTGGTGTCACATCCCCTGCAATCACCAAAATCGCATTGTTCGGCGCGTAATACGTTTCGTAAAAATCCAGAGCCGCTTGCAAATTCAACGCCTCAATCTCATGACGCCAACCGATCACAGGGTTGCGATAGGGGTGGTTCATAAACATCATCGCGCGACGTTGTTCTTGGAACAGGCTGTTGGGGTCGCTCTCTGTGCGCGTGTTGCGTTCTTCCAGAACAACATTGCGTTCTGTCACAACATCTTCTTCCAAAAGCACCAGATTGCGCATTCGGTCTGCTTCTAACTGCATCATCAACGCCAATCGATCCGCAGCAACGCGCTGATAATAACCCGTGTAATCATACGACGTGAACGCATTGCCCACGCCACCATTTTCCTTGACGATCTTGCTGAATTCGCCCGGTTTCAGGGTTTTTGTCCCCTTAAACAGCAGATGTTCCAGAAAATGCGCCACACCCGTGTATCCCGCAGGTTCATCCGCCGATCCAACACGGTACCAAACCATGTTCGTGACAACAGGCGCGCGGTGGTCTTCGATCACCACCCCTTGCAGCCCGTTTTCCAATTCGAATGTCGTAACCTTGCCTGTTTCGGCAAAACCGCTTTGCGATGCCAAAATAGCCGCAAAACAAAAACTAACAGTCCTCAACAGCATGGGACCTCCAATGAGTTAACTCGTTGATGAAACAGTAGACTGTTGGGGCGCACAATCACCGCCACTCAACATAAACGTGAGTGAAGTTACAGTTTATCGTTTTTCGCTAGGTGAAACAGATGGTGTTTTTATACCCTTGCGACGCAACAATTCGTTTGTACGGCGTGCTTGCAAAGTTTCGTCTTTATACGATTTCAGATACGTATCCACCTTGAGCAGACGCTCCAAAAATAGTGGGCCGTTATCTTTACGGAACTCGTTGTCCTCTTTTGCAAGAACTTCGCGAATGTTTGGCGCTGTGCCACGGCGTTCGGCTGCGGCCAACAATGCACCTTCACCTGAACCAACGCGTGTGCTGTCCAAACGATCGGGCTGTCCACCAAGGGCGGCAACGGCATCATGTTCAGGCAACGGGTCTGTGCGATTGCGTGTTCCAGGTTTTGGATCAGGCAATGAAACCAGATCATCAGGTAGTTCCAACGCCCGGGTTGGAACTATACCAAATTCATCAGGGCCATTCTGTTTGTTTTCGTCGCCAGCAAAGAATCGACCGGCCCCTTTAGACGTGTCACAGCCAGCAACTACGCCAACCAGCGCAACAATCACTACAATTTTCAATCCAGCAATTTTCACTGCAAATACCCTCAACCTGCTCTTTTGTTGTGTTTACCGAAGTTTTTGGCGGGCGTCACGCTTTTCTGTGCAGCTTTTCAGAAAACAGCACCAAACCGAACGCCCCCACAAAAATAGCGATATCCGCCACGTTAAAGGAATACGGGTTTTTCCACCCGCAACACGACATATTCAAAAAGTCGGCAACAGCGCCGTAGACCACACGATCCACCGTGTTGCCCAGCGCCCCACCGACGATACAGCCCACCAAAAACGCACCAAACCATCCCGTGAAACTGCGGCCCCACCACAAAACCCAAGCGGATATTGCAACGGACACAACGATCAGCAGCCAGCGCAAATCGTAATCTGCCAAAAGCCCCAGATTTATGCCCTCATTCCACGCCATTTCAAAATTCAAAAATGGTGGAAACACGCGTTTTGACAAATCCATTTGCAAATTCAGATACTGAACCACAAAATACTTCGTCAGTTGGTCGAACACAAAAATCCCAAGGCTCATTGCCAAAATGCGCTTCATCTTCTTGTTTCCCCTAGTGGCGGAAGTGCCGCATTCCTGTGAACACCATCGCCAAACCCGCGTCATCTGCCGCTTTGATTACATCTTCATCGCGCATCGAGCCGCCTGGCTGAATAACCGCTGTTGCGCCGGCTTCTGCGGCTGTCAACAATCCATCTGAAAACGGAAAGAACGCATCAGACGCCACAACCGACCCTTGTGTCAGGGGCGATTCCAGCCCCAAAACTCCCGCCATATCCTGTGCTTTGCGCGCGGCAATTCTCGTACTGTCCACGCGGCTCATTTGCCCCGCGCCCACACCCACAGTCGCCCCGTCTTTCACATAAACAATCGCGTTTGATTTCACGTGTTTTGCAATTTTCCACGCCAACAACAAATCGGCCATTTCCTGCGCATTTGGGGCGCGTTTCGTCACGACCTTCAAATCTGCGGTATTCACAAACCCGTTGTCACGATCTTGGATCAAATATCCACCTGAAACCTGCTTCCAGACCTGCCCGCCCGTGCGCACATCAGGCAAACCACCTGTGGTCAACAAACGCAGATTCTTCTTAGCCGCAAAAACCGCCTTCGCCTCATCCGTTACGTCAGGCGCAATCACCACTTCGGTGAAAATCTCAACGATTTGTTGCGCTGTTGCCACGTCCAACGTCTGGTTCAGCGCGATAATTCCACCGAACGCAGACGTGCGATCACAATCAAACGCTGCTTGATACGCTTCAGCCATCGTCGCGCCTGTCGCAACACCACAAGGGTTCGCGTGCTTGATAATCGCACAGGCTGGCCCGTTGGCAGGATCAAACTCTGCCACCAATTCAAATGCCGCATCTGTGTCGTTGATGTTGTTGTAGGACAATTCCTTGCCTTGGTGCTGCTGCGCCGTTACAATACCGCACCGCGCATCACCATTGGAATAAAAAATCGCCGATTGATGCGGGTTCTCGCCGTATCGCATGGTTTGCACAAACGTCCCAGCGATCGCCTTGCGCCGTGGCGCGTCCGCCCCAATCGCATTCGCCATCCAAGTCGAAACCGCCGCGTCATATGCACCCGTTCGTGCATAGGCCGCCTGCGCTAATCCTTGGCGGAACACTAGCGAAGTCTGCCCGTCGTTCGCATCCAACTCGCTCAACAAACGCGCGTAATCCTCAACATCCACAACCACTGAAACAAATCCGTGGTTCTTGGCCGCCGCTCGGATCATCGCTGGCCCGCCAATATCTATGTTTTCGATGCAAGTGTCGTAATCGCCGCCTGCGGCAACAGTCGCTTCAAACGGATACAGGTTCACCACCAACAAATCGATATTGCCGATACCATGCTCATCCATCGCCGCTACGTGATCCGCATTATCGCGCAACGCCAACAATCCACCATGCACCATCGGGTGCAGCGTCTTAACGCGCCCATCCATCATCTCTGGAAAATTGGTAATCTCGGACACATCCTTCACCGGCAACCCCGCATCACGGATTGCTTTGGCTGTGCCACCTGTCGATAATAACTCCACGCCGCGTGCATCCAACGCACGGGCCAGATCAATCAGACCAGACTTATCAGAAACAGAAAGAAGGGCGCGGCGCAGTGGTTGAAGATCATCAGACATGGGAACAGTTGTATCCTTTTATGTGTCCGCGCAGGCCATTAAATCAATTGCTGCGCGTCAAAGTCCAGCTAATGCCGCCCTCATAATCCACAACGCGCCCCATGACCACAACCTCTTGTGTCGCACGTGGCTTTAGTCGGCCTTGTTCAATAAATATTGTGTCGCGCAACTCCAGATCACCGCCCTTTGCCCGCAACAACCAAATCTCGCCCGTTTTAAGCTGAATTGAAGCAATTGTTCCGTTCAGTCCCAATTCAACATCCACATCGGGGTGGAACCGGAAATGCGTTTCAAACGGCATGGCTCGGTATTCATCGGCCCGTGCGCCAAACCGCACACGCTGGCCTGTGGATTGGCAATAAAACCGTTCTTCACCCTGCACTTCTTCACCAGAATGCACCACCGCCAACTGGCGCTCATGGACCAAACCGTGCGATTGGCTGTACCCGTCATGACGCGCCAGCAACGCTTGGCCAAACTCGTTATCGTCCTTTTTCGCGTTCACAAAACTCGGTGCTGCCACCCAGCGCAGACGTTTACCTTTTCCCAGAAACCGCGCCGATGATGCCCCATCCAAAACAGAAACATTATGCGCCGCACTCGCCCGCGAGACATTTCGAATTTGCGTCGCATACCCCCGCGCTGGTCCCATATTCACCAACATCGGCACCCGCCCCGATGACATTTCAAACGACAACGCCCCCGCGTGAACATTTTGCGAATGCTCGGCCGATGGCATGTTGGCGGTGTCAACAACCAGCACTGTTCCTGACGCAGACATGCGCGAATACCCCATCGCACCACCCATACTTGCAGGGCTGCGAATACCTGCATCCGCCAACGCCTGATCGACACGATCCACCTGTCCCGCAGCACCGCCATGAAATTGGACCATCCGTCCATCACCCAAACGCAGCGCGCGAATGGCAGGTGCGATCCGTTCCAGCGCCAGCAAAATCTCGCTGTTTACCGCCTGTCCTTGAACGCTCACCGCTTGGTTTACCCAAGACAACAGCGTGAAAATCTCCATCAACTCTTCTGGGTTACGGTTGGCAATACCGCCATCCACCCCGATCTCGCGCGCACATTCACGGCCCAGCGCCTTAAGTGCGGGTTGCAACACATGCCCCTGCCCCTCCAACGCCAATCCGCAATACGCCAACCCCGTCAACGCCTCGAACCTCGGCAACCCTGCCCGCACAGATTTCCAGCGTTTACGCAAAAAATGCGCCTGATGCCCTAAACTGCGGAAAAACGCCTGCGAGTGTTCACTGTCTGCACGTTGCAAGATCAGGATCGCATGGTTGATCCACCGCACCACACGCCGCCCCGTCAAATCAGGAGCCCAACCGTCACCACGCCCGCGACCGTACCGCTCCAGCCATTCAAACACCCAAGCCTGCGCTTTGGCCCGCACCTCTGGTGTATCAACAGCCACGACATCATCGAGCCAAGCAAACCCATGCATCTCGACCCGTTGATCGCGCCCAAGACTTACGATATCCCAAGGCACCACATCTGGCATTTCATGAATATTCCCGCGCACCAGATAATTGCCCGCCAGCATTTGAACACCATGCGCGCCCTGCCCATAGGATCGCGGCTCGGGTTGGGACACAAATGCAGTTGCAGGCGATGAAAGTCGCGCCGTGCGCATCGCCACACGATCAGCAATGCGCGGCCAAACACGGCGCAGACCACGCCACGTTGCCAAAGGATATTGCAGAACCTGATTTGCCCAGTTCATGTTGGTTAACTGCCTGCCTGTTTTTTAAAACGTATAGGGGGCAGCACCGCGCCTGTCATCACTGCTTGTGCAAAAGCGCCATATAAAACCCGTCCATACCACCCAACTCTGACCAGTAATTGGGCCGAAGGCGAATTGCGCCCTCTGACACCGCCCACGATGGATCGAGACCATAATCCGCTGGCGCAACCGACTTTTCAGCCATGTCACTGTCATCCAAAAAGCGCGCAATTTGCCGCTCACCTTCGGCTTGGATCAACGAACAGGTCGCATAAACCATCCGCCCATTTGGGCGCAACCACGCACTTGCACGTTTCAACATTGCTTGTTGCAAACTCAACAACGGCTTCAAATCCAACGATGGCCGCACATACGGCAAATCGGGATGGCGGCGAATAGTGCCCGTTGCCGAACACGGCGCATCCAACAGGATCGCATCAAACGTATCATCAGGCTCCCAGTGCATCGCATTTGCCACTTCCATGCGCGGCTGAAACCCCATCCGCCGCGTATTTTCCATCACGCGGTGCATCCGCTCTGGCGACAGATCGAGCGCGGTCACATCCCCCCCCGCTGCACACAACTGCATGGTTTTGCCACCCGGTGCTGCACATAAATCCAACACCCGCTTCCCACTGATATCACCCAGCAAGCGCGCAGGCATCGCCGCCGCCGCATCCTGAATCCACCAATCGC
This sequence comes from Amylibacter sp., assembly GCA_037625035.1. GTDB lineage: Bacteria > Pseudomonadota > Alphaproteobacteria > Rhodobacterales > Rhodobacteraceae > Amylibacter. The sequence goes on along the minus strand of JASJIO010000035.1, from coordinate 13,261 downwards.
CGCTCTCAAACCCATCTAGCGCCGAAATCTGCACCGATTTGCGCAGTCGCAAACTCCCCGTCGGCAGCACCTCGCCGTCCAGCCGTTCAGCCCATTCCTGCGCCCTTTTAGGCTCTTTCAGGGTCAAATCAAACGGCGGGCGATCCAAATGCGCCCGTTCAATCGCAATAGTACCCTCTTCGCCAAACGCCTTAACAATTGCGCCGCGCACCGCTTTGGGCAGTTGTGGCACAGGCATATTTTGCAGGCTCTCTACATCCAGCGCCCCCAATTTACGCCCAACAGCATTCACCATGCCGCTCAAATGTTTGGTCTTGGTACTGCCACGCACAATCTCCACCGCCGCATTCACGGCCCCGTGCGCAGGGATACCGTCCAGAACAATCTCCGCCGCACAAATCCGCAACGCATTCAGCGCACGCAATGGCGGCTTATGCTCCAGAAACCCCTCAAGAATCGCATCAATCCGTGGCATGTGGCGCAAAGTCAAAGCCGCCAGGCTTTGGGCGCGTGCCCGATCAGGCGGGGCCAGATTGGAAATCGGCCCATCTTCGCTTTGAATAGCGTCGCCTAACATGGTGCGCTCCATCAAAACCGCATGGATCAGCGCCACAGCGCCAAATCTGGCCGAAATCGTTGCAGTATTCATGAATGCTCCTATCCGCAGGGCCAACTTGCCTTGGCCCGTGTTGCGGCCTATCTAGCGTACAAACAGGACAGGCACAAATGACCGATTCCGAAAAAGACAAAAAACTGGCAGATGCCGCCAAACGCGCATTAGCCGAGGCCGAAGCCCGTAAAAAGGCAGCAGCCAAGGATCAAATGCCAACTGAACTCGGCGGTCGAAACGGCCCCGAACCCACCCGCTTTGGCGATTGGGAGAAAAAGGGCATCACCTCAGATTTCTAACCTCTGATTTCTTTTTCGCTTAAATACTTAGATTCTACAAACCAAGCACATCCAACATACTGTACAGGCCAGGTCCCTTATCCTGCCCCCAAAGCGCTGCTTTTAAAGCGCCCCGTGCAAATATCCCGCGATCCGTCGCCAAATGGCGCAACACAATCCGCTCGCCATCTGCCGCGAAAATCACATCGTGTTCGCCAACAACATCGCCGCCGCGAATGGCAGTAAACCCAATGTCCCCGCGTTTACGCGCACCGGTAATTCCGTCGCGCCCACTGTCACGCACATCTTCCAGCGCAACACCGCGCCCCTCGGCGGCCGCTTCGCCCAACATCAACGCCGTCCCACTTGGCGCGTCAACTTTGTGGCGATGGTGCGCTTCCACAACTTCGATATCGAAATCCTCGTCCAGCGCCTCTGCTACTTTTTTCGTGAATTGCACCAACAGATTAACACCCAAACTCATGTTGCCAGCCTGAACAATCGGCGCATGACGCGCTGCTGCCTTCAACTTCTCCATGTGTTCATCGCTCATGCCCGTGGTTCCAACCACATGCACCGCGCGCGCTTGTGCGCACAACGCCGCGTGCGCCACCGTGGCCTCGGGTGACGTAAACTCAATCACTGCCTGTGACTTGGCAAAAACCTCCAGCGGATCATCCGAAACAATCACCCCAATATCGGCCCCGCCCATGCACGCGCCAAGATCCTTATCGACCCAATCATGCCCAGCGCGTTCGGTCACACCCGCCAACGTACAGGCGTCGCTCGCCAGCACAGTTTCGATCAACATCTGTCCCATTCGGCCAGAAGCTCCAACAATCGCAATCGCAGGCAGGGTCGTCATGATCTCATCCTTCACTAAATCTTCCCTCGGCTTTACCCCGCTCACCCGCAAAATCAAACCCCACAACACACAAACCAATGTTGTAAGGCGGCTCTTTCTGCCATAAATGAACCTTCAAAGGATACATCATGGCAAAAAAATCAAATCCATCGGCTGGCCCGACCCAACGACAGCTCCGCGTAGGCGAGCTGATCCGCCGCTCCCTGGCCGAAACATTGGCCCGTGGTGACATCCACGATCCCGATCTGGCACACGTTTCCGTAACCGTGGGCGAAGTGCGCGCAACCAACGATCTGCGCGCCGCCGTCGTTCACGTATCGCCCCTTGGCGGCGTAAACGCCGATATTGTGATCGAGGCATTGAACCGTAACAAATACGAACTCCGTCGTCAGATGAACAAATCTCTGACCCTGAAGTTTTCACCAGAGCTGAAATTCGTTTACGATCACACGTTTGATCAAATGGACGAAACCCGACGCCTTCTGGATCAAGACACCGTGCGACAGGATCTCGACCTTGATGAAGATTAAACTCGCGGCCCTTCTTTTGTGCTTTGCGGGTTTCGCCAACGCATCTGAATGCGTCGATGAAACCTACAAAGGCAACAGCTACACCAAATGCACCGTCGATGTAGCTGCCTCCGAACTATCGTTGTTCTTGTACAAACCAAACGGCAAACCCTACGGCCAATTCACCACGCTGGATCGCGCCCTCATCGCAACTGGCAAAAAACTCGCCTTCGCGATGAACGCAGGCATGTACCACGATGATCGCGCGCCCGTCGGCCACTACGCCGAAAACGGGGTCGAGCTGAAAAAGATCATCCCAAACGCTGGTCCCGGTAATTTCGGCCTGCTGCCCAACGGCGTCTTTTGTATCCGTTCAAACCGCGCCGATGTGTTTGAAACCCTTGCGTTTCAAAGCCAAAACCCAACCTGCAAACACGCCACCCAATCTGGCCCCATGCTGGTGATCAACGGCGAACTGCATCCCCGCTTCTTGATCGACAGCACCAGCAAATACATCCGCAACGGTGTCGGAACCACATCTGATGGCGCCAAGGCCGTCTTCGTAATCTCGAACAACACCGTCACCTTCCACGCCTTTGGCAGCTACTTTCGCGACGCCCTAAAACTGCCCAGCGCCCTCTATTTTGATGGCAATATTTCACGGCTATACGCCCCAAACCTAAGCCGATCCGATTTCGGCTTTCACACGCTTGGCCCAATCGTCGCCGTGATAAAGGACAACTAATGGGACGCAAGAAAAGTGGCCGCAACATCTCTGGCTGGCTCGTAATCGACAAACCCGCTGGCATCACCTCGACCTCCGTTGTGAACAAAGTGAAATGGGCGCTCGGTGCAAACAAAGCAGGCCACGCAGGCACGCTTGACCCAGATGCCACAGGCGTTCTCGCGGTCGCGTTGGGCGAAGCCACCAAAACCGTCCCCTACATCACTGACGCGCTCAAAGCCTACACCTTCACCGTTCGATTGGGCCAAGCCACCAACACGGATGATGCCGAAGGCGAGGTTATCGCCGCCAGCGAAACACGCCCCACTGACGATGAAATTATCGCTGCGCTGCCGCCATTCATCGGTGACATCCAACAAGTTCCACCAAAATTCTCCGCTGTGAAAATCGACGGCCAACGCGCCTATAAACTCGCGCGCGCAGGCGAAGAAATCGAAATCGCCGCTCGTCCGCTCTGGGTCAAGGACCTCAAATTCATCTCTCGCCCAGATGCAGACCACGTCGGACTCGAACTCACCTGTGGCAAAGGCGGATACGTGCGCGCAATTGCTCGCGACCTAGGCGAGGTTTTGGGCTGCCACGCCCACGTCCAAAAACTACGCCGCATCTGGTCTGGCCCGTTTGAAACCTCCGACGGCATCACCCTTGAACGCGTCGAACAGCTCGCCAAATCTCCCGAACTCGACCAACACCTCCTACCCCTAGAAGTTGGCCTAGACGACCTGCCCCGCCTCACGTGTAAACCCGAACAAGTGGCCAAACTGCGCAACGGCAACGCTGCAATGGTCATCGCTTCAAATCTAGAATACGGCGACGAGGCATGGGTCGCCTGCAACGGCGAACCTATCGCAATCGGCATCTACAAAGCAGGCGAACTCCACCCCTCCCGCGTCTTTGTAAAACATGATTGAACGCAGCCATCAAAAAGGCGACGCGGCCAGCACCGCTACCTACTCCGATTGCGAAAACTACCGCTACACGCTCACGCGAACATGGGGCGAGCAGGGCAAACACGCCCTATTCATTATGCTAAACCCGTCCAAGGCAACCGAAGTCCAGAACGACCCAACAGTTGAACGCTGCGAACGCCGCGCCCGCGCGCTTGGCTTTGCCGCCTTCACCGTAACAAACATCTTCGCCTACCGCGCCACCGATCCACGCGTAATGCGTGCCCAAGCCGATCCAACAGGGCCCGAAAACGACGCCGCCATCCTAAACGCCGCCGCCAAAGCAGACACAATAATCTGCGCATGGGGCACACACAGCGAACATAAAAACCGTGGCCCAGAAATGGAAACGGTGCTTCGCGCCCAACCCAAACCACTCTACCACTTAGGTCTAAGCAAAGCAGGCCACCCCAAACACCCCCTCTACATCAGCTACTCTGTGCAGCCCGAAATCTGGCGATAACCCAACTTCAATGCTCCCTAAATACCTAAAGAAAAAAGGGCCTCGAAGGGCCCTAATATCTTTCAAAATGTGACGCTGATTTAACCCAGCGCGTCTTCGCAGCGTCCACAAACGCCTTCATGGCCGTGTGTCCCAACATCGGGCAGGATCTTCCAACAGCGCAAACACTTTTCGCCGTCGGCCGTGGCAAACACCACCGCAACGCCGTCCGTATCTGGCATCGTGAACGCGCCTGTCGGTGCTCCATCGCCCGACAAAGAAATCCCAGACGTAATACAAACATCATCAAACGGCACCGACTGTAACGACACCAAAACCGCAGCATCCGCCACATAAACGCTCGGCGCTGCTTCCAGTGATGCACCGATCACCTTGTCACGGCGTTGCACCTCGATAGCACCCGTCACAACACGGCGCACCTTGCGGATCGCATCCCACTTCGCTGCCAACGCCTCATCGCGCCACGCATCAGGCGTTTCAGGAAAGTCCCGCAAATGCACAGAACTATCTTCGCCCGGATGCCGTTCTAACCAAACGTCCTCCATCGTGAACACCAACATCGGCGCAAGCCAAGCCGTCAACCGATCAAACAAGATATCCAAAACCGTCCGCGCCGAACGCCGCGCAAGACTGTCATCTCCATCGCAATACAAAACATCCTTGCGGATATCGAAATATACGGACGACAGATCAACAGTCGTGAACTGAAACAATTGCTGCAAAACACCTTGGAAATTATAGGTGTTATACCCTTCACGCACCGCTACATCCAACTCCGCTAAACGATGCAGCACCCAACGCTCCAACTCTGGCATCTCACTTGGATCAACACGTTCTGCATCCGTGAACCCATCAAGGTTCCCCAGCATAAACCGCATCGTATTGCGCAGGCGACGATAGCTATCCGCCACGCCTTTCAGAATTTCCTGCCCGATCCGCTGATCCGCAGTGAAATCCGTTTGCGCAACCCAAAGGCGCAGAATATCCGCGCCGTATTGCTTCACAATCGTCTCTGGCAGAATCGTGTTGCCAATGGACTTGGACATCTTCATACCCTTTTCATCCAGAGTAAAGCCGTGGGTCACAACCGCCTTATACGGTGCCCGCCCCTTGGTGCCACAGGCCTGCAACATAGATGAATGGAACCACCCGCGATGTTGATCCGTGCCTTCAAGATACACATCCGCAATCCCGTCAGGCGAGCCATCAGGACGGTCGCGCACAACAAACGAATGCGTTGATCCAGAATCAAACCAAACGTCCAGAATATCGAACACCTGGTCCCATTCATCGTGATCAAAATCATCCCCAAGGAATCGCGCCTTTGCGCCATCTTCATACCAACAATCCGCACCCTCAACACGAAACGCATCGGCAATCCGTGCGTTCACAGTATCATCGCGCAGAATGTAATCCGATTCTGTCGGCAATGATCCCTTACGCGTGAAACACGTCAACGGAACACCCCAAGCCCGCTGGCGCGACAGCACCCAATCGGGCCGCGCTTCGATCATCGAATACAACCGATTGCGCCCCGTCACAGGGGTCCATTTCACCAGTTGGTCAATGGAATTCAACGCCCGCTCACGGATCGTTTTACCGTAGGTATCATTGCCGCCAATCGGCTTATCAATCGCCGCAAACCACTGTGGCGTGTTGCGATAAATCACCGGCGCTTTGGATCGCCAAGAATGCGGATAGCTGTGCTTGATCTTGCCGCGTGCCAGCAAACCACCAACCTCAACCAGCTTATTAATCACCGTTTTATTCGCGTCGCCCTCGCCGCCCTTGCGGTTCAGAATGTATTTCCCACCAAAGAACGGCAGGCCTTTGCGGAACGCCCCATCGTCCATCACATTGTACGTGATGACCTGTTCCAGCATGTTCAAATCGCGGTACAGCTCATACTCCTCCATCCCGTGGGACGGCGCACAATGCACAAAACCTGTGCCTTCTGTATCAGTCACAAACTCTGCCGCGCGGAAATCACGAACATCATCCCACTCGCCATTGCCACCCTCGGCCCCAGCCAATGGGTGCGCGAGGCCAATCATTGACAACTCATTTTCGGAAATACTTCTGACACGGTGCCATTGATTAGTTTCCAAACGCGCTTTTCCAAAAACGTCTTCGGCAAGATTGTCCGCGATTAAGAATTTTTCACCGACTTTTGCCCAACACTCGTCAGGAACTTCACCAACTTCATACAGGCCGTAAGAAATATTTCGCCCATAAACCACTGCTTTATTTGAAGGAATTGTCCACGGCGTTGTCGTCCAAATCACTACATTTGCACCCAGCAAATCGGATTCACCAGGTTCAGTCAAAGAACCGTTCACAACCGAAACAACAACCTTAAACTTCACCCAAACCGTGAAGCTGTCCTTGTCGTGATACTCCACCTCAGCCTCAGCCAACGCAGTCTGCTCAATCGGCGACCACATCACAGGCTTTGATCCCTGATATAGCGCACCGTTCATCACAAACTTCATAAACTCCTCAGCAATCACCGCTTCAGAACTGAAATTCATCGTCAAATACGGATCTTCCCAATTGCCCTGAACACCCAAACGCTTGAATTCTTCACGCTGAATGTCGATCCACCCTTCGGCAAATTTGCGGCACTCTTGGCGCAGCTCGATCACAGGCACGTCGTCTTTGTTTTTGCCCTTTTTGCGATACTGCTCCTCGATCTTCCACTCAATCGGCAGACCGTGACAATCCCAACCAGGAACGTACCGCGCGTCTTTGCCCATCATCTGCTGGCTGCGAACAATAAAATCCTTCAGGATTTTGTTCAGTGCGTGACCAATGTGCAAATACCCATTCGCATACGGAGGCCCGTCATGCAGGATAAACGGCGTGCGATCACCCGCTTCAGCGCGTTGTTTGTGGTAAATATCTTGTTTCGCCCAGCGCTCCAGCCAAACAGGCTCGCGTGTTGGCAATCCAGCCCGCATCGGGAAATCGGTTTTCGGCAGGTTCAACGTATCTTTGTATTCAGGGGTATCGGCACACATTTTCGTGGCTCCGTCTTGTCATAATGTCAGAGGGTGCGGCGCTGGTTCAAACGCCTTGTCCCGGCGTCTCAACTCTCAGAGCGCCGGGTAAGTAATTCGAATTATAATGCCGAATATTTGTTCCATAAGGGGCGTTATAGCCGCGCAATCCGCCCCCGTCCAGCCAATGAAATGCGACAAAGCGGGTCGTTACAAGCCAGCCCAAACACGTTACAAAATCCCCATGACATCAAAATACAAAATCGCCGTCGCAGGCGCAGGTATCGGCATGGATTCCCCGCTCTCCCCGATGCAACCAATCCCCCTCAGCTACGGCGCGCTTTGGGGCATCGTCGATACGCCAACCAAACCGCAAAGCATCAACTATGGTTAGCATCCTACCCGTCGGCTTCCTCCCGAACGACCCAAAGCACAAAACCGCCCTGTTCTGGTCTCTGCCCCGCGATGGCTTTGACGATTGGCGAAACGCCCCCTTCAAAGATTGGCAAGAACAGGCCGCAACCCTCTGGCCCAGCTTCGCGTCTTACGCCGAACTGCTAATCAACCACGGCGATCTAACAATGGCGAAATACATCCACGGCACCCTGCGAAACCCAACGCGCGATCGCCTTGCCCAAGATACAACCGCATCAATCGCGCCTGAAACGTCTTGGCCTTCGCCATGCTCTCATCACGCAAAACCACCTCTGCCTCACGCCGCAATCCATCGATCCGTTTCAGCCGCGACAGCGTCGCCAACTGCCATTCAAAACAACCGCCCAATCCCAATTCCGCGTGACGCAGCCGCGAATCGCAAACCATGTTCCAGCGCGGGCGCATGTGCTTCGGCCACCACCACGGGTGCCTCCGCAGGCGTTGTTACAGGCTCGCTCGCGTCTAATTCTATCACCACAGGCTTCTAGCTCATCTCAACCGATCCCCGATCAAAAACTCCGTCGCTTGATCCAATCGGATAAGGGGCGGCCCCTCCCCAGCCTTTAACGAAACTTCCTCTGGCGCAAAACCCATCACCGCGTATTCACTGTCAAACCAACCCTGCTGATCCGCCTCCGCAGGCTTCAGCAACACCGATGGATCATCAGGCAATGCGCCCGCAAACATCGCAACCTGTTTTCCCGTTTCCAAGGATCGCCTCCGCACCAAATCCAAACTTTCACCCTCGTGCTTTCGCGGTTCCTCAGTCGTCGCCCGTAAACTCACAATCGCCATACCATCCGTTCGCGCGCCTTGATACTCCGCTTTACCCCGTGCCGATCGCACCAACGCCCCCATGATATGCGTCAACGCTTGATGCTGGTTCTGATGCAAATGATCCACCTTGGTGGCCGCAAAAAAACCCTTTCTACAGATTTTCCACGCAACGCCGAAAACCATTCGTTATGCCCCGCTTTAAAACACCCCATAATCTCGGCCAGCGCATCGCGCGAATCCCCTACCGCTTGCGGCCCTGAATGAATTGCCCCGAGGGAATCAACCAAAACAACTTGGCGATCAATCCGCGAAAAATGATCCAAAAAAAATGGATACACGACCTGCGCTTTATACGCCTCAAACCGCCGCGCCATTTCGCGCGCCAGTGATCTGCACGGCGCATCCCCTGCCTTAAGCGGGGAAAACGTTAGCGCAGGTGAACCCGCCAAATCCCCCGGCATCAAAAATTGCACAGGCGCACAGGCCGAAAGCCCAGCAGCACGGCACGCCTGCAAATAATCTGTAAACGCCGCCGCCAGTTTTTGCGCCTGCGCCTCCGCCAACGGCTCGGCTCCATCCACGCCGTCCAATAGCGCTACCCACTGAGCCGCCATCTTAATCCGCGCAGGCCCACGCACCAATGCAATCGCGCCTTGCGAACACTGCGCAAAACTCTGTTCTATAAGAGGAAAATCCAACAGCCACTCACCGGAGTAATCAACAATATCAATATGCACCGTTCGCGCAAATTTAAGCGCCGACAAAACACCCGCAGGCGCCACCTTCAACAACAACCGCAATTGCAAAATCGCCCGCGTGCCCTCAGGCCAAACAGGGCTCACCCCCGTTATCGCGCTCAGATGCGTTTCATATTCAAAGCGGAGCACGATATCATTGGACTGTGGCTGCAAAAACGCTGCCTCGATCCGCCCTTTCCCTGCTGCCCGTAACGCAGGCATCCTCCCGCGATCCAACAAGTTCGCCACCTAAGACGTGATAAAAACCGTCTTACCAGCGCGCGACAATCCCGTGACACCCACCCGAATAAAGGGCGCAAAAAACGTCTCAATTACGCCATCAGACAACAGTTCAACCTGCCACGTAATGCCGTCAATCAATGTTCCAACACTTAAAATATCGCGTCCTTCCAACTCTTCCCACTCAATGTAGGCATACGAAAACCTATTTCATAGACTTGGCAAACAAGCGAACACCCGCTATCGCATCCAAATGCCCAGATACGCGCTTAAAATTGAATACCACGGCAAACCGTTCGTCGGCTGGCAACGCCAAACAGACCTAGCTTCGGTCCAAGGCAGCATCGAATCCGCTTTGCGCCGTTTGCAACCAGATCACCCCGGCATCCAAGGTGCAGGCCGAACCGACACAGGCGTTCATGCGACAGGCCAAGTTGCGCACGTCGACATGGCTGCTAAATGGAACACCTTCCGCCTAACCGAGGCAATCAACTTTCACCTAAAACCACACCCCATCGCGATCACAAATTGCGCATCTGTCGCCGATGATTTTCACGCCCGTTTTTGGGCGCTCGAACGCAGCTACCAATTCCGCCTCGTTGCACGCCGCCCACCGATCACCCTTGAGGCAGGCCTCGTGTGGCAAGTCCGGCGCCCCCTCGATATCGAAGCGATGCGTGCAGGCGCAGCACATCTTATCGGCAAGCACGATTTCACGACATTCCGCTCAACAATCTGCCAAGCGCCAAGCCCGATCCGCACGCTCGATGAAATTTTGATTTCAGAACAACCCTATCCAAACGGCATCGAATACCGCTTCAAAATCCGCGCGCGATCTTTCCTTCACAACCAAGTTCGCAGCTTTGTGGGAACGCTAGAACACATCGGCGCTGGCAGCTGGCACCCAGATCGCATGGCTGATGCCCTTGCCTCACGCGACCGCCAAGCCTGCGGAACCGTCAGCCCTCCCTACGGCCTCTACCTCGACCACGTGCGCTATCCCGACGACCCTTTCGCATAAAAAAAGGGCGCTGGTTTTCACCAACGCCCCATTTTAATGTTCTCTAAATACCTAAAATCGCTACCTGCGGTTCATCCGATTCTCTATCAAATCATCCACAACACTTGGATCAGCCAAGGTCGATGTATCCCCCAACGCCCCGAAATCATCCTCGGCAATCTTGCGCAAAATCCGACGCATGATCTTGCCAGAACGTGTTTTCGGCAATCCCGGTGCCCATTGGATCAAATCAGGCTTGGCTATCGGGCCAATTTCCTTACGCACCCAATCAGACAACTCCTTGCGCAATTCTTCCGTTGGCTCCTCAACAGACATCAACGTGACATAGGCGTAAATCCCTTGCCCCTTGATATCATGGGGATACCCAACAACGGCGCTTTCCGCGATTTTGTCATGCGCCACCAACGCGCTTTCAACTTCCGCCGTGCCCATACGGTGCCCAGAAACATTTATCACATCATCCACACGACCCGTGATCCAGTAATACCCATCCGCGTCACGCCGACAGCCATCCCCTGTGAAGTAATAGCCCTTATAATCGTCGAAATACGTCTTCACGAACCGTTCGTGATCGCCGTAAACCGTCCGCATTTGCGCAGGCCAACTGTCCTTAATGCACAACACACCCTCGGCCTCAGTTGTTGTAATTTCTACACCTGTCGTCGGGTCCAAAATCACCGGCTGCACACCAAAGAACGGCAGCGTACACGACCCCGGTTTCGTCCCAATCGCACCAGGCAGCGGCGTCATCAAATGGCCACCTGTTTCAGTCTGCCACCAAGTATCAACAATCGGGCATTTCCCTTTGCCGATCACTTCGTAGTACCACTTCCACGCCTCTGGATTGATCGGCTCGCCTACGGTGCCCAAAATCCGCAACGACGACAGATCACAGGCCTCAACAAATGAATCACCTTGCCCCATCAGCGCGCGCAGCGCCGTTGGTGCTGTATAAAACTGGTTCACCTGATGCTTGTCACAGATCTGCCAGAAACGGCTCGCATCGGGATAGGTCGGAACCCCCTCAAACATCACCGTCGTCGCACCATTCGCCAACGGACCATAGACGATATAACTGTGCCCCGTGACCCAACCCACATCAGCAGTACACCAAAAGATATCTCCATCTTTGTAATCAAACACATACTTATGCGTCATCGCGGCATACAACAAATATCCAGCAGTTGAATGCACAACACCCTTTGGCATCCCAGTGGAGCCAGAGGTGTACAGAATAAATAATGGGTCTTCGGCGTTCATCTGCTCTGGCACACAATCAGCAGACGCCGCGTCCATCATCGCAGTATAGGAATGATCGCGCCCTGCCTTCATACCAACATCCGCACCCGTGCGTTCCACAACCAGCATATTCACATCGCCAGATGTTTCCATTGCCGTATCCGCATTTGTTTTCAGCGGCGTCGCTTTGCCTGCACGCGGCGCTTGATCCGCGGTCACAACCAGCTTGGCTTCGCACCCTTTGATCCGCGCCGCCAAAGCATCAGGGGAAAATCCACCAAACACAATCGAATGGATCGCACCAATGCGCGAACAGGCCAACATCGCATAAGCTGCCTCTGGGATCATCGGCATGTACAGGATCACGCGGTCTCCGCGTTCAACGCCCAACGACTTATACACATTCGCCAACTTGCTGACCTGTGTGTGCAATTCATTATAGGTAATATGCTTGGCATCTTCAGTAGGGCTGTCAGGCTCCCAAATAATCGCAACCTGATCACCACGCGTCGCCAAATGGCGATCAATACAGTTTTCAGACACGTTCAACGCACCATCTTTAAACCACTTAATCGACACATCTGGGTATTCAAACGTCGTGTTCTTCACCTTGGTAAACGGCTTAGACCACTGCAATGCCTTACCTTGCTCGCCCCAAAACGCATCTGGGTCAGAAATAGACGCAGCATACATCGCCTTATACTTCGCCGCATCAATATGCGCGTTCGCTGCAATATCCACAGGTACTTCGATGATTTCCGAATTAGAGCTATCAGCTGACATTGGTTCGTTCTCCCACAAGTCTAAATATGCGTATCTGCCCTAATTGAACGAGATACACACAGTTAGTCAACGCATACACAAAAAACTGTTACAAATCCCGTAATCCAATGGTTTTCCTACGCCTTTTTGTAAATTTTCTTACGGAAATGTGAAAATATTGATCAAAAATGTGACACAGAAACATAACAGCAAACCGGCGTCGCCCAATATAAGTACCTGTTATCGGATTTGAAACTACCATCACAGCAGTGTTTTCCTACAAAACACGAAAGTGGGACGACCGTAGGTCGTAAGCTCTGCCCAATCCTAAAGGCTGTTCACTGCATCAATTTCAGGAAACTAAATTGGTTGCGGGGGCTGGGTTAAACTTTGGCCGAATGTAACCCGTCACGCCCTTTGAGACAGAGCGTCAGTTTTGCTCTTGTCGCAGCAACGTGAAGAAGATATTTTTGCTGTTGAATTAATTTGGGTTGTAGGATTTGAACCTACGACCTTCAGGTTATGAGTGAGGAGGTTTTATGTAGAAATAGCCCACAAAAAAACTCTATATTAAAATGATTACTCTAGTTTGTTAAGTACTTTTAATTGTTTTATGTTAATACATGAGCTAACA
>JASJIO010000034.1:0-39944 GCA_037625035.1 Amylibacter sp. | reverse complement strand
ACATGAACGGATGGCGACGGCCCATCCGCGATGAACAGCGATCTGACAGGTAGCCAACCCAAGGATCGGAAACCGCGTCAAAGATCATGGCGATCAACAAGGCGAGACCGACGAGGTAGGCAGGCAGGCCAAGAACTTGGTTGAAGTAGATCATCAGGAAAGTGGTAAACCCGTTATCCTTGATCCCGTAAGCAATGGACCCAATGCCGTACGACAACACGCTGAACCAACCGACTTTTCCCGCAGCCATGATATACCTCCCAGTTTTCAGAGAGGTGATGATTTTTAACGCATAGCGTAAAGGGTGTAAGTATTTCTAACCAAATCTGCCAAAGCGATCGAAGTAAGCCCAAAGGTTCTCATATCGAACTTCTCACGCTGTAAATTACCACAAACGAGAGATCGAACAGAATGTTACGTGAAGAAGAAGGCCTGTTATACACATGTCAAGATGTAGGACTTGTGATTTGTGAAGTGGAAAACGCCTACTTTACCAGTTGTAGACGCCATTAAGTAATAGAAATTTACTGAAGGCCGCCGAAGGTCAGCTGTTAGAAAGCTGTTGTGCAGAAAGTCGGTAATTGGCAAAAGGCAGCCTCGGCCGTTTTCACTATTCTACTTAAAATTTCTTTGCAAAGACAGGCGGTGTTTTTAAGCCCCCCCCGACCAAGAACTGAATATGTTGCCTTGCATCTTTGTATACCAATCAGATTGTCGCGAATTGGACTTGATGTCGCAGAGTGAACAGACGCGATTTGTATCCGGCGCAAGTTGATCAAAGAAACTTAGAGTCGGTTGTAAGATGTTTGAGCGCCGTATCCCCGAATGGCTTCGCCACGCACCTGCGCCTTCTGTGCGCGGTTTTGCGACGCTATCCGCATTTGAAGCTGTCGCACGTGGGATCTTGATTTCGGTGTTTCCCGTGGCAATCTATGATGCTCTTAAGGATGTGGCTCTAATCAGTTCAATTTACTTTGCGATTGGCATCATCTCGTTGCTGACTGGGCTTTTGGTGCCATTTCTAATCCGAATGATTCCAAGACGTTGGATGTACAGCATCGGAGCATTGGGATTTGTCATTGGATCATGTTTGGCAGTTTTTGGCAGTCCAGAGATGATCGTCCTTGCACTTGCTCTTAATTCGTTGGCCACTGTTATTACCTTTGTTTGTTTCAATGCTTACGTTTTAGACTACATATCGCGGGTCGAGCTGGGTAAATGCGAAACGCTTCGCATGTTTTATTCAGCATTGGGGTGGACAGTTGGACCAGTGCTCGGTGTTTTGCTTTGGGGCTGGTGGAAACCAGCGCCATTCATAATCTCGGCTACATCAGCAATGTTTATGCTGGGTGCGTTTTTGTATTTGCGCATGGGAAACGGTAAGTTGATTACGCGGGCCAAAGTTGCGCCGACAAATCCAGTGGCCTTTCTCGCGAGGTTCTTTCAGCAACCACGTCTTATCGCGGGATGGCTGTTTGCTGTTATCCGTTCCTGCGGCTGGTGGGCATATGTCGTATACTTGCCAATCTTTGCTGTCGAAAACGGATTGGGAGACAAGCTTGGCGGGGCGCTTTTGTCGGTAACAAATGCGGCTCTTTTTCTATCGCCTTTAATGTTGCGCTGGATGCTAAAACGTTCTGTGCGTTACTCGGTTCAGACTGGTTTCTTGGCCTGTGCGATACTTTTTTCAGCGGCAAGCATCACCTCAGCAGCGCCGATGGCGGCGATTGTTTTGCTCTTTGTCGGCAGCTTTTTCCTGATCCTTTTGGATATATGCGCCGGACTGCCGTTCCTTATGGCCGTCAAACCTTCAGAACGCACCGAGATGTCGGCGGTGTATTCATCCTATCGCGACATTTCTGGGATCGCGACACCTGGGGCCGCATGGTTAATCCTTTTGGTGGTCCCTATTTCCGGTATTTTCGCTGCAGCGGGTATTGCTTGCCTATTAGCATGGGGAATTGCAGGGCGCTTGCATCCCCGCCTAGGGGCAGTTCGTCTAAAGCCGGTATCTTCACCGATACCGGCAGACAATCACACGCTCGGCGGCACTAAACAGGAGACATCTTTTTAGTTTGATCAATCAATGTAACTGTCTACACGATGTCCAGATTTTTCCCAGTGAATGGGCAAAGTTCGACCATATAGCTGTTTCGTACGCTCAGGGCTTCCCACCATACCGGGTTCCTCCACATACGAAAAAATGGCGACATAGCGAGGCCTGCTACCGCAAAGCGGTGCGACTCGATGTAACGAATACCGCCCCCTAAACAGTTGTAAATCACCAGGTTCCAGTTCGAGCACAGTGACATTCTCAGAGGTACCGTCCAATACACGCTTCACCTCGTCAAAATTTTCGTCTCCTTCGCGAATTCCCGGCGCATATTCGAAGGCACCTCCAACTTCCGCATTCTGGATCGCGAGCGTTACTGTGAAATTGTTGGTATCAAAGTGCCATGGAAAACCGTTGCCTTCATCCGCCATATTCACAATTACATCGGCAAGTGGATCGGCATAACGGAAGAATTTTTTTTCTTGAAGGCAGTCCTGAACGAATGTGTCGAAGCCAACAAAATTGTGGATCGATCTTAAAGGGCCATTCTGGATGAAATTGTCAGCAGGAATAAACGCATTTGAACGGTCAAAAAACCTGCGGCGCGGGTCATCGGGCGGGAGGCTCGGGTCATCTTTCGTGAAATAAGGGTTTGTCCGATTGAAGGACCTGTGCCCCATTTCGGAAACGCTTTCAGCTTCTTGGATGAGAGCATCAACACCGTCTTGCGTGAGAAAGCCCTTTAATACCGCGCATCCGTCGCGCTCTAAATCCTCGCGGACCCGGTCCAGAACAGCGTCACGTTTTGGGCCGTTTTGCTGGATAGGGTAATAGCCCAAGTTGATAAAGGATGCGCCGTTGATTTTCATAAAAACCTCGCTGCTTTTCAATTTCAGCCAAGGCCTTCTTCCACGATTCGTCTTGTCTATTTGCGACCAAATGAGCAGTGGGCACCACGATGATCCGACATTCTGGTTGTTTAACAACCGCCGTAAAGCTCGCGTTGCAATCCTAAAGGCAACTTAAATGCTGAGCGATGCACGAATGGCAGCTATGACGGGTAGCACTGCAGCGTAACAATCAGGCGCTCAAAGTCATGTGTGGGTGGCTCCTGCATTGCAAGCGTTTTTTGTGGTGTTTGCGCATATTTCGTCAGTACAGTCGTGTGTCCGGCCTGTTTATGTTTCGGCATTGCCTCCACTGGCCCTGATGAATTCCGCAAGCGAGGTTCCATACGGCTAAACGACCTCGGTGGGCCGCAGACATTCCCGGAGTTTCCTTGCTTATGGTTGACTTAATTCCGCATCATCACTTCAACGTCTTGCATCTCGTAGCAGTTTTGCGCCGTTAGAACGCTGGCTGCCGATATTCCTCTCTTTTTGTAAGCATTGCCCAGATGATCCTTGCTGCTTTGTTGGCCATTGCTGTTGTAGCCAATCTGAATGGCTTGCTAGCGATAATCTTTGCCGTCCACAGATCAACTTTTTCCGGTGATCGTTTTGCCATAACTGCACGAGACGTCATGCCGACGACCAACAGCTTGCGAATGTAACGATCACCTTTCTTCGTGATCTTGCCGAGCCGCTCCTTTCCACCGCTAGATTTGTTGAGTGGCGTTAGGCCAAGCCAAGCTGCAAAGTCGCGTCCGGTTCTAAATTGCTTTGCATCGCCAATCGTCGCAATGATCGCAGACGCTGTAATTGGGCCAATGCCAGGCATGCGCATTAACCTGCGTGCATCTGCGCTCAACAATGCATGCTGTTCGATCATTTTTGAATATCCCGCAATACGTTCGTTCAAGCCAATAAACTGATAACACTGCATGCCAAGCATTCCGTTTGCTATATCTGGCATATCAGGGTGTTCACCATCTAGATGGCGCTTTGCGAAAGCAGTGACCGCCTCTACCCCAATCGGTAGGATATGCCCAAACTCACGCAGCAGACTGCGGATAACATTGGCCATCTGGGTACGCTGTCGGACTGCCAAATCGCGGGTGCGGTGGATCGACAAGACGGCCTGTTGATTCTCAGTTTTAATCTCAACAAACCGCATAGTCGGGCGACGCACGGCTTCGCAGATTGCTTCGGCATCTGCCGCATCTGTTTTGCCGCGTTTGACATACGGCTTCACATAGTTCGCTGGCATCAAACGCACATCGTGACCGAGCTGTCGCAACGTACGACCCCAGTGGTGTGACGATCCACAGGCTTCCATTCCAACCCTACAGGGCGGCAGCGCTTCAAAGAAAGCGAGCAGCTTCGCCCGCTTGATCGCTTTGTTGAAAATGACACGTCCATTCTCGGATATACCATGCACTTGAAATACATCCTTGGCCAAATCTAGGCCGATAGTTTTAACTGTCATTGGGTGGCTCCATTCCTAGCAGTTCAAAGTAACTGCACTTTGGCACATTCGATGCCGGTGGAGCAGGTGCCACCCACCTCATCCGCTAAGGGCCGTTCGTGTCGGTGGTAGGTGATAGAATTGCCTCGAAGCTGCAGTGCAAGGAACGGCGGCTAGGAGCCCTTATTAACCGATGCTGCAGTATGTTCGAATGGCCGCTTTGTGGATTCTGTGGTGCACAGATGTTCGGCAGAATCCGCGTTCGTAGGGCTTTTTGTTTCGCGTGTTTAGTCATCCACCCGCTTAAGCCTTGCTATGGAAGTCACAGTCATCTTAACCTTTCCGCTCCTGCCTTTGATCAGAGGGTATCCAAATCTACGAGGAAAACCATGTTGCCGACTGAAACCTTTAAAGTGGCGGCCATTCAAGCGGCACCTTGCTACCTTGATGTGCAAGGGTCGCTGGAAAAAGCATGCCATCTAATCGAACAAGCAGGTAAAACGGGCGCTGTTGTTGCGGCGTTTGGTGAGACTTGGTTGCCCGGTCATCCATTCTTTATGAACGCAGCCGTAACGCCAAATTGGTGGGAAGCTGCGGCCAAGTACCTAGAGCAGTCTATTGTCATCCCCGGCCCAGAGACTGAACGCCTCTGTGACGCTGCCAAAGCCGCCAACATGGATATCGTGATTGGGGTTGTTGAGCGCGAACCGCGTAGCCAAGGCTCAGTCTATTGCACTATCCTTTTCATCTCGAACGAGGGAAAGATCCTTGGCCGCCATCGCAAGACAAAGCCTACGATGCAAGAGCGTGCTATTTGGGCCGATGGTGACGCATCTGGTCTTGTCGTTTATGAACGCCCATATGGCCGCATCAGTGGCCTGTGCTGCTGGGAGCACAACACTGTTCTGCCGGGCTATGCCTTGATGCAGCAAGGTACACAAATTCACTTTTCGCTCTGGCCCGGCTTTGAGGCCAAAGACCCGCCAAAATCACCTGCATCTCTGTACTCTAGGCAATTGCTTCTATCGCGTGCCTTTGCGTCACAGGCGGCTGCCTTCGTCATTTGCGTCGCAGGACTACGCCATAAAGAGGCTATCCCAGAAGAGTTCCATGACCTCCATACTTTAGATCATACTGGAGACAGCTACATTATCGATCCACGTGGAGAAGTCTTGGCGGGCCCAGCAGAAGGCGAAGACATCCTTGTGATGGAATGCGATCCTAAAGCGATTCGAGGTGCAAAAGTCGCCTGTGATATAGCCGGCCACTATAACAGAAGTGACCTATTCGAGTTTTCAGTAAATGGAATAGACAGATCAAAGGGTATGCTCGATCCAAGTGCCAAAAATGGCGATACGGACCAGTCCTAAGCTCTAATACAGAAGGTTGCATATGGATATGTACGGGACAGGCAGTCGTAAACTGCAAGACAAATACAAAGCACGCGCCGTGGCGGACGCGATCCAAGATGCCACTACTATCACCAGCTTTGACGAAGACACACGCGGCTACCGCGAGTTTATCGAAGAATCCACGTACTTTTTCTTGGCAACATCTTCCAACGAAAATACCGATTGTTCATTCAAAGGTGGACCTGCGGGGTTCGTGAAAATCACAAGCCCCACGACATTGGTATTCCCAGACTACGACGGCAATCGCATGTATAAATCTCTCGGCAATATTCTCGACAACCCAAACATCGGCATGTTATTCGTGAACTTCGAACATGAGGACGGAAATAACTTTCTGAGGGTTCGGATTAATGGTGTTGCGACTGTGCATGATGACCATCCGCTCAAGCTTGATTTCCCAGGTGCAAAACGTATCATTGAGGTTGTTATCAAATTCATATTCCTCAATTGCCCGCGCTATATTCCGGAGATGAAATTGGTCGAACAGTCAGCTCATATCCCGCAAGAAGGAAAAGAACAGCCCATTCCCACTTGGAAAACGAAGCCTGCGTTCAAAGACGTGCTTGAGGGATCTGAATAGATATTTGTAGGCGCTTTAGATCATATCGAATGGATTCGCCTGATTTTAGCAAACCAGACATTGATTTTAAAGAAGTCGAAGGCAGCTTTGTCCGCAGAGCTGCCCTTGCGTACCATCAGATTGCTGCAACGCAATGAATGTCCGCAATGCGAAAGCTGCATCGCAGCAATCTGGACAACATCAAAGGGCTGGTTTGGGCCGTTCATGTCATTCGACATCAAGGGCGGAAGGCGGCCATTCGCTGCAATGCAATAGTCCTTATCCTTCAGACTAATTGCAGACATTCGCTGGAAAGAAAATCATTGTAAACGCAAAGATGAAGTGGGCCCTGAATACTGATCCCCGACATTGACTTCTAGAATGCGCTTGGGTGGATGGAGGGGTGGATAGAATAAAACCGTTTCACTCTAAGTGTTTGTAAAATATCATTTATTATAGATTTTTTGGTGCCCAGAAGAGGACTCGAACCTCCACGTCAATACAGACACTAGCACCTGAAGCTAGCGCGTCTACCAATTCCGCCATCTGGGCACAGATAACAGACGCGATTTATCGGCTGGATCGGTAGCTGTCAACGTTGTTTCGGGGCGTTTGGTGCAATAGTGCTTGTGAGTAGCGCAATATCGCATTATTTCAGAGCAAACGTTTGAAGAACGGAGAGTTTACATGTCTCAGTCACCTAAAGTCGTCACCATTTTTGGTGGTTCTGGATTCGTCGGCCGCTACATCGCGCGGCGTATGGCGAAAGAAGGTTGGCGCGTTCGTGTTGCGGTGCGACGTCCGAACGAGGCTGTATTTGTGCGCCCTTACGGTGTTGTTGGTCAGGTCGAACCGATCCTTGCAAATGTTCGCGATGATGCGTCGGTGCGCAGTGCAATTGCTGGTGCGGATGTTGTGGTGAACTGTGTGTCCACGTTGCAAGAAAGCGGCAAACAAACGTTCGAAGCCTTGAACGATGCAGGCGCTGGTCGCGTAGCGATGATGGCGGCGCAAGAAGGCGTTGGGAATCTTGTTCATATCTCGGCTTTGGGTGCGGATCTGGAGTCCGACAGCGATTCAGCGCGAACAAAAGCAGAAGGCGAACACGCGGTTTTGGTGGCATTCCCGTCGGCAATGATCCTGCGTCCATCCATAATTTTTGGGAACGAAGATCAGTTCTTTAACCGCTTTGCAGAGATGACGAAATTTGCACCAGTCCTGCCTTTGGTTGGTGGTAAAACCATGTTCCAACCCGTTTATGTTGACGATGTTGCGCAGGCAGCATGTGAAGGAATTTTGGGAAATTCTGCTGGTGGAATCTACGAGTTGGGCGGGCCAGAAGCGGCTAATCTGAACGATTTGATGCACCGCATGTTGCACGTAATTCGCCGTCGCCGTTTGGTTGTGAGCCTGCCGTTTTTCGCAGGAACACTGATGGGCAAAGCCCTTGGCCTTGCGCAAACTTTGTCGCTGGGATTGTTCACAAATACAATCCTGACAGTGGATCAGGTCAAACAACTTCGTGTCGACAATGTTGTGTCAGAGGGCGCTAAAACCTTTTCAGACTTGGGTATTTCACCAACTGGGATTGATGCGGTTGTGGAATCGTACCTGTATCAATATCGTCAGTACGGCCAATACGCAGAGCTGACCGAAAGCGCGAAAAACCTCAAGGGTTCGCCGACCACCAGCGACTTTTAACTGTAGGCGATGCCCAGCAGGATTACCCCCAAAACCACGCGGTAAATCACGTAAGGTGTGAAGCTGACGCTGCGCAATAATCGCATCATGAAGCTGAGTGCGATCAGGGCAGTGAGGAACGCGAAAACGGCGGCGATTGCACCGTCGCGTAGGCCTGCTGCGTCTGCCGTTACGATGGCTTCGGCCCCGAGCAAGGCTCCTGTCGAAATGATTATTGGAATAGACATCAGCATGGCGATTTTGGTGCCGTCAGCGCGGGTGTAACCCATCGCGCGCGCGCCTGTAATTGAAATGCCAGAACGGGATGTTCCCGGGATTAGCGAGATTGCTTGCCATAGGCCCAGCTTGATGGCGTCGGCGGTATTCCAATCGGATTGGGTCTTGGTTTCCGCGCCTTTTTGATCTGCAATATATAGGACAATTCCGAAGATTAGCATGGTCCAACCAATGACTGTGATAGAGCGAAGTTGATCGTATAGGCCAGTAATTTTGAGGATAAGTCCGAAGATTACAGCGGGAATTGTTGCTAAGATTAGCAGCGTTACGAGGCGTGCGGCAGGGGTTTTGAAACGGCCTGTTACTAGGTGTGCAAGGCCCGCAAAGGCGAGTTTGCTGTCTCTCCAGAAGTAAAGAATGACCGCGCCAAGGGTGCCGATGTGGACGGAAACGTCGATCAATTGACCTTGGTCTTCCATGCCTGTGAGGGTCGGCAAAAGGATCAAATGACCAGAGCTGGAGACGGGCAAAAACTCGGTTATGCCTTGGATTATCGCAAGAATCAGGAGGTGGAGAAGGGGCATTTTTTGGCCTTTTTGATTCGTTATCTGGGACAGTAATGCGAGATTTAGAGATTGTGAATCTCTGAAATAGGTAAATTGTACTGCCCTAATAAATTTCCAAATTTCTAAATTCTAAAAATATTTGTCAAAAAACTTATAATTAGGTAAGTATAAGTTCCCTATAATTGGAAATACTACTTTTCTGTTTTTATATTTGGCGTTAGAAAGTGGATTAGGAAGAATTTAATTACGCGGGGCTAGGCTATGGCTGAGCAAAAGATGCTGAAATTTGTGACTGTAGAGCGGGACATGCCAGAAAAGCGTGTGCCTAATCTACGCACTTCTGATTTCGATGAGATTTATCAGCAGTACGCTAAGGCTAAAGCCGCCGAGCAATCGAGCCGCTGTAGCCAGTGCGGTGTGCCGTTTTGTCAGGACCACTGCCCGCTGCACAACAATATTCCCGATTGGTTGAAACTGACGGCAGAGGGGCGCTTGCAAGAAGCATACGAAATGTCCCAAGCGACGAACCAATTCCCAGAGATTTGTGGCCGTATTTGCCCGCAGGATCGCTTGTGCGAGGGTAACTGTGTGATTGAGCAGTCTGGCCACGGCACAGTGACCATCGGCGTGGTTGAGAAATACATCACGGACACCGCGTGGGATCAGGGTTGGGTCAAGCCGATCAAGCCCCATTCGGAACGGATGGAAAGCATTGGAATTATCGGCGCTGGGCCTGCGGGTTTGGCGGCGGCTGACGTGCTGCGCCGTGCGGGCATGCAGGTTACGATCTATGATCGCTATGATCGATCTGGCGGTTTGCTGACCTATGGTATCCCCGGATTTAAGTTGGAAAAAGAAGTGGTCGAGCGGCGCAATGCGCAGTTGGCCGAGGGCGGCGTGACGTTCAAATTAAACTGCAACATCGGCGAGGATATTTCCTTTGCTGATCTGCGCGCCAATCACGATGCAATCCTGATTGGCACAGGTGTTTACAAGTCGCGCGATCTGGGTGGGCCAGGTGCCGGGCTGGATGGTATTGTGAAGGCGATTGATTTTCTTAAGGCATCTAACCGTCAGAATTTTGGGGATAAAGTTCCTGAGATTGAAAGTGGCGAGCTGTGGGCTGAAGGTAAAAAAGTTGTCGTGATCGGTGGCGGTGATACCGCGATGGATTGCGTGCGCACCGCCATTCGCCAAGGGGCACAAAGCGTGAAATGCCTGTATCGTCGGGATCGTGCAAACATGCCCGGATCACTGCGCGAAACGGCAAATGCTGAAGAAGAAGGCGTGGAATTTGTTTGGCTGGCGGCCCCGATGGGGTTTGCGGGCGAGGATGCGGTTTCGGGTGTTTATGTGCAGCAAATGCGATTGGGCGTTCCCGATATGACGGGTCGTCAAGCGCCAGAGAAAATCCCCGGAGCGGATTACGTTGAAAAGGCTGATTTGGTAATCAAGGCACTGGGTTTTGAGCCAGAAGAATTGCCGACATTGTGGGACACACCAGAGTTGGAAGTGACCCGTTGGGGAACCGTAAAGGCCAATTTTGTGACCAAGCGAACTGCGATGGACGGCGTTTATGCTGCGGGTGATATCGTGCGTGGCGCGTCGTTGGTTGTGTGGGCGATTGCCGATGGTCGAGACGCGGCAAACAGCATTATCGAAGACCTGAATGCAAAATCCGCAGAGGCGGCTGAATAGTGTCTTCGCGGGGATTCATAACTGCGGGATGGTGGGGCTATTTCATTTGTGCCGCAATTTACGTTGTGGCTGGCATTCGCGCGGGGGATTGGCTGGGGCTGGCTGGATCGTTCTTTTTCCTGGGTGCGACGGTGTGTTTTATGGTGCCGCATTACCGAAATCGGGCGGAGCGTTCGGATGATTAGGATCTGGCAGGGCAAAAGTGCTAACGCGGCCAAAGTGACGTGGCCAAAGCGTATGCAAACGGTATGCAAAGCGTATGGCACCCTGTATGGCACTTTTCAAAAGGTTAACGTTAATGGGTCGGTTGCGTTGACCCAGTTTTTTCTTGCTGCCAAAAAGCGGCAACACGCCTGTGTCATGCTGATCGAAGGATCAGATGAAAAAGGAGTGACCCTATGACCCATACTGGAAAATGCCTGTGTGGCGCTGTGCGCTTTGAAGCAACCGATTTGCCGATGGAAGCAGGGGCGTGTCATTGCGAAATGTGCCGTCGCCATTCAGGCGGTGTGTATTTTGGCGTGCAGGTGCCAGCGGACAACATCACGTACAGCGGAACCGAGCATATTGGCACATACAAATCGTCCGAATGGGCGGAGCGGTGTTTTTGCAAAACCTGCGGTTCGACGTTGTATTACCGCGTGACTGCACCCGGGGCCCATTCTGGGACGTATCATATCGCGTTTGGATCATTGGACGATCAATGCGGGATGAAGATGACAGGCGAGATTTTCATTGATCTAAAGCCAGAGGTCTATGCGTTTAGGGGCGATCACAACACAATGACAGAGGCCGAGGTGATGGCGATGTTCACACCTCCGCCTGAGGGTTAGGGCAATGGCGAAATTGGAACGGACTGGCGGATGTTTATGTGGTGCGGTGCGGTTTACGTGCCAGCTGCGCGATACGGGTTTGCAGGCGTGTCACTGTGTTCAATGCCAACAATGGACGGGCGGCGGGCCGTTGATCAACGTGCACTTGGAAACCCTGACGTTTGAAGACGAAAACGCCATTGAAACGTTTCATGCGAGCGATTGGGGGGAGCGGTGTTACTGTAGGAAATGCGGCTCCACAGTGTGTTGGAAAATGCAGGATAAACCATCGCGATCTGTAGCGGTTGGATTGCTGGATGATCAGACGGGATTAACGATGGCGGACGAGATTTTCGTGGATCGCCGACCCGATTGGATGGCAGCTTGGCCAGCGGCAAAACAAAGCACCGAGGCGCAAGAATTCGCCACATTACAAGACTACCTTGAAGGGGAGAAAAATGACCAAGTATGACGCCAAATGGGTAGCCCAAGAAGAAGCCAAGCGTGCGGTGATGGCCGAGCAAGGGCTGTACCGCGAAGATGATGAGCATTCGTCTTGTGGTGTGGGGCTTGTGGTTTCGGTGGATGGATCGCCGTCGCGCAGTGTGGTTGAAGCGGGCATTACCGCGTTGCAGGCGATTTGGCATCGTGGTGCGGTGGATGCGGATGGCAAAACCGGCGATGGCGCGGGCATTCATTTGCAAATTCCAGTGCCGTTTTTCTATGATCAAATTCAGCGCACAGGGCACGAGCCGAACGTCGATCAGTTGATGGCCGTTGGGCAAGTGTTTTTGCCACGTACGGATTTTGGGGCGCAAGAAACCTGTCGCACAATCGTTGAAACCGAAGTTTTGAAGATGGGCTATTACATTTACGGTTGGCGTCATGTGCCTGTGGATGTGTCTTGTCTGGGTGAAAAGGCGAATGCAACGCGCCCCGAAATTGAGCAGATTTTGATTTCCAATTCCAAGGGTGTGGATGAGGAACAGTTTGAGCGCGAGCTGTATGTAATCCGTCGTCGGATTGAAAAAGCTGTGCAACAGGCTGCTGTGAACGGGTTTTATGTGTGTTCATTGTCGTGCCGTTCGATCATCTACAAAGGGATGATGTTGGCCGAGCAAGTGGCTGTTTTCTATCCTGATTTGCAGGATGAACGGTTCGAAAGCGCGTTTGCGATTTATCACCAGCGGTATTCGACAAACACGTTCCCGCAGTGGTGGTTGGCACAGCCGTTCCGCATGTTGGCGCATAACGGTGAGATTAATACGTTAAAAGGCAACACCAACTGGATGAAATCCCACGAGATTCGGATGGCATCTAAGAATTTTGGTGAACATGCTGAGGATATCAAACCGATCATCGCGAACGGGTCTTCGGACAGTGCTGCGCTGGATTCTGTGTTCGAGGTGATGGTGCGTGCTGGGCGGAATGCGCCGATGGCGAAAACGATGTTGATCCCCGAAAGTTGGAGCAATCTGAGCCACGAAATGCCCGATGCGTGGAAGGATATGTACGCGTATTGCAACAGCGTGATGGAGCCGTGGGATGGGCCAGCGGCGTTGGCGATGACTGATGGGCGCTGGGTTGTGGCGGGGCTGGATCGCAACGGTTTGCGGCCCATGCGGTATGTGATTACGAACGATGGTTTGGTGATTGCGGGTTCCGAGGCGGGCATGGTTCCTGTCGATGAAGCCACGGTCATTGAAAAAGGTGCGCTGGGCCCGGGGCAAATGCTGGGCGTCGATATGGCCGAGGGCAAAGTCTGGCACGATGCTGATTTGAAAGATTCACTGGCACAGGCGCGTCCGTTCGGGGATTGGGTTGGTTCGATTTCCAATCTGGAAGACGTGACTGCATCGGTGAAAGAAAAGCCGCTGTATAGCGGTGCGGAGTTGCGCAAACGGCAGATTTCGGCGGGCTTTACTGTTGAAGATTTAGAGGTAATTTTGCACCCAATGGCCGAGGATGCCAAGGAAAGTATCGCGTCGATGGGAGACGATACACCGTCTGCGGTTTTGTCGGATATGTACCGCCCACTGAGCCATTTCTTCCGGCAAAATTTCAGCCAAGTGACCAATCCGCCAATCGACAGTTTGCGCGAATTTCGGGTGATGAGTTTGAAGACGCGGTTCGGTAATTTGGGCAACGTTCTGGACGAAAGCAACGAGCAGACCGAGATCCTCGTGCTCGATAGTCCGTTCGTGGCGAATGCGAAATTTGAGGCGATGGTCGAGGCGTTTGGCGATACCGTAACGGCGATTGATTGTACGTTTGATCGGGGCGCGACGAACGGGCTGCGTGATGCGATCCACCGTATTCGATCCGAGGCTGAAGAGGCCGTTCGATCAGGTGCGGGGCATCTGGTGTTAACGGATCGGCGTCAGGATGCGGAAAAAATCCAAGTGCCGATGATCCTTGCGACCAGCTCGATCCATTCGTGGTTAACGGCGGCGGGTTTGCGGACGTTCTGTTCGATCAATGTGCGCACGGCCGAATGTATGGATCCGCATTATTTTGCGGTTCTGGTTGGTTGTGGTGCGACCACCGTGAACGCGTATTTGGCGCAGGACAGCTTGGCGGATCGCATTGATCGTGGACTATTGGATTGCACGCTGGATGTGGCTATGGAGCGCTACCGCGAGGCGATCAATCAAGGGCTGTTAAAGATCATGGCGAAAATGGGGATTTCTGTGATCTCCAGCTATCGCGGTGGGTTGAATTTTGAGGCTGTTGGCCTGTCACGTGCGATGGTTGCGGAGTTCTTCCCTGGAATGCACAGCCGTATTTCGGGCATTGGTTTGATTGGTATTCAACGCAAAATTACCGAAGTTCATGCCAAAGGTTGGCTGGACCAGCAGGATGTTTTGCCGATTGGTGGGTTTTACAAAGAACGTCGTTCGGGTGAAAAACATGCTTGGGAGGCGCAATCCATGCACCTGTTGCAGGCGGCTTGTGATCGGGCATCGTTTGATTTGTGGAAGCAGTATTCCAAAAAAATGCAGTCCAATCCGCCGATCCATCTGCGCGATTTGTTGGATTTCACATCGACCGCAAAAGTGATTTCTGTGGACGAAGTTGAAAGCATCACGTCGATCCGCAAACGTTTTGTGACGCCTGGAATGAGCCTCGGTGCGTTGTCGCCAGAGGCGCATAAAACGCTGAATGTTGCGATGAATCGCATTGGTGCAAAATCGGATTCGGGCGAGGGTGGCGAAGACCCTGCGCATTTCGTGCCAGAGCCAAATGGCGATAATCCGTCTGCGAAAATTAAGCAGGTTGCGTCTGGTCGTTTTGGGGTGACGGCGGAGTATTTGAACCACTGTGAAGAGCTGGAAATCAAGGTGGCGCAGGGTGCGAAACCGGGCGAAGGCGGGCAGTTACCGGGCATCAAAGTGACCGAGTTGATCGCGCGATTGCGCCATTCGACCAAGGGCGTGACACTGATTTCACCGCCCCCCCACCACGATATTTATTCAATCGAGGATTTGGCGCAGCTGATCTATGATCTGAAGCAAATTAACCCGCGCGCGAAAGTGACTGTGAAGCTGGTAGCGTCATCTGGTGTTGGCACGATTGCAGCTGGTGTGGCCAAGGCCAAGGCGGATGTGATCCTGATTTCTGGGCACAATGGCGGTACGGGCGCATCCCCTGCAACGTCGATCAAATATGCGGGATTGCCGTGGGAAATGGGCCTGAGTGAGGCGCATCAAGTGCTGGCGATGAACAATCTGCGTGACCGTGTAACGCTGCGCACCGATGGTGGTTTGCGCACGGGGCGTGACATTGTGATTGCGGCGATGCTGGGGGCCGAAGAATATGGTATCGGCACGGCTGCGCTGATCGCGATGGGCTGTATTATGGTGCGTCAGTGCCAATCAAATACCTGTCCTGTTGGGGTCTGTGTTCAGGACGAAGATTTGCGCAAAAAGTTCACGGGTACGGCAGATAAAGTGGTCAATTTGATCACGTTTTATGCGCAAGAAGTGCGTGAAGTTTTGGCGTCTTTGGGCATGCGTTCGCTCGATGAAGTGATTGGCCGTGCGGATATGTTGGCGCAGGTTTCGCGTGGATCCGCGCATCTGGATGATCTGGATATGAACCCGTTGTTGATCAGTGTCGATAACGCGCATGAGATCAAATACAACCGTGATCGACCGCGCCAAGTTGTGCCTGATACGTTGGATGCGGATATCGTGAAAGACGCTGAACAGTTCTTTAAGGATGGGGAAAAGATGCAGTTGTCCTATGCGGTGCAGAACACACATCGTACTATCGGGACGCGGGTTTCATCGCATATTGTGAAACGATTTGGCATGAGAAACAGCCTGCAACCTGATCATTTAACAGTGAAATTAACGGGCAGTGCTGGGCAATCGTTGGGTGCGTTTGCCGCACCTGGTTTGAAGTTGGAAGTTTCGGGTGACGCCAATGATTATGTTGGTAAAGGTCTGTCTGGCGCGACGATTGTTGTGCGCCCACCGCTGATTTCGCCGTTGGTTGCGGCCGATAACACGATCATCGGGAACACGGTTTTATACGGTGCGACGGCCGGTCGATTGTTTGCAAACGGGCGTGCGGGTGAGCGGTTCGCGGTTCGAAATTCGGGCGCGACTGTGGTGATTGAAGGCTGCGGAACCAACGGGTGTGAATATATGACTGGCGGCGTTGCGGTGATCCTTGGGCCAGTTGGTGCGAACTTTGGCGCAGGTATGACGGGCGGCATGGCCTATGTTTACGATCCTGAAGGGCGGTTCGAGCACATGTTGAACCGTGAAACGCTGGTCACAGCTGGTGTGGATGCGGGCCATTGGGAGGATCAGCTGAAGGGGTTGATCGAGGATCATTTGACGGAAACTGGATCGGTTAAAGCGGCGGATATTCTGCGATTGTGGGATGAAGAGAAGGCGAATTTTGTGCAGGTTTGTCCGAAAGAAATGCTGGCGCATTTGCCCGCATCTTTGATGCAAGAAGACGGTGCAAAGAGCGCATAAATTAGGTACTTAGAGAACATTGAAGGCAGTGGGTGTGATTGACCTGCGGCCTTTGTTGATTTTGTTAGGTTGATTTGAGCCATGTCTTGGCGGATTGTGAGGCAGAGGGATTGTGATGGCCGATGATGACGCAGCCAAACTGCGCAAAAAGATAAGAAAACCGCGGGAAAAGGGGCGCGTTGGCAAGGCTACTGACGGGGTTAATTCTGTGTGGCGGAAGTGGACGCGGCGGGTTTCTAAATGGGTGTTTCTAGGGGCGATGACGGGGGTTGCGATCAGCGTTGTGCTGGTTGTGATTCTGCGGTTTGTGAACCCATATATGACGTATTATTACGTGGCCGAGCGAATGCGATTGGGAGAGGTTTCGCGTGATTGGACGCCGCTTGAGGAGTTTTCACCTGTGATGGCGCGAAGTGTTGTTGCGGCGGAAGATGCCAATTTTTGCAGTCACTTCGGGTTCGACATTGAAGGGATTAAGGCTGCGTTGGCGGATGATGGGCGCGTGCGGGGTGGCTCGACGATTAGTCAGCAGGTGGCGAAGAATGTGTTTTTGTGGCAAGGGCGAACATGGGTGCGCAAAGGCATGGAGGCGTGGTTTACGCTGTTGATTGAGGTGTTTTGGCCAAAAGCGCGGATCGTTGAGGTGTATTTGAATATTGCCGAGATGGATGAAGGTGTTTTTGGGGCTGCGGCGGCGGGGTGGCATTATTTTGGGGTGGAACCCGATAAGATTACGAGCGTGCAGGCGGGGCGTTTGGCAGCGATTTTGCCAAGCCCGAAAAAGCGATCTGCGAGCCGTGCAACGTCGTACACCAAGAAACGGACGCGACAGATTATTGCAGGCTCAAGAACAATTGCGGCGGATGGGCGAGCAGATTGTTTCGAGAGTGGTTGAAATACTTGGGGTTTAGGTTCAAATAGACGAAACGTTTTTTATTGGCCGTCTTCAATGCACAAGCTCTATCATTTTCCGTTGTCTCCTTTTTCGCGCAAGGTCCGTTTGGTTCTGGCTGAGAAAAAGATCGAAGTCGAATTGGTTGAGGAGCGGTATTGGGAGGAGCGTGCGGATTTCATGCGTTTAAACCCCGGTGGGCAGGTGCCTGTTTTGCGCACGGATAAGCTGACCTTGTCTGATAGCACTGCGATTTGTGAGTATCTGGAAGAGAAGTATCCAGAGCCTGCGTTGTTTCCGCAAGGGGTAGAACGTAGAGCTGAGGTTCGTCGTCTAAATGCTTGGTTTGATGATAAATTCTACCGTGAAGTGACGTTGAATTTACTGGGCGAGCGGGTGAACAAAAAGATTATGGGCCGTGGATATCCTGACAGTAAGAATGTGAAAATGGGGTCTGCGAAGGTTAAGTTTCATATTGATTATATGGGTTGGCTTTTGGATCGTCGGCGTTGGTTGGCGGGGGATCGTATGACGTTAGCTGATTTTTCAGCCGCCGCGCAGCTTTCGTGTCTGGATTACATCTCGGACGTGGATTGGAACCGAAACGAGCTGGTGAAAGACTGGTATGCGAAGATTAAATCGCGACCGGCGTTTCGGTCTTTGTTGGCAGATCAGGTGGCTGGATTCCCGCAACCGCCACATTATTCTGACTTAGACTTTTAATGTCCTTAACCGACAGGCTGCGCGAAAAGGCGCTGGCTGAGGGTTTTTCTGACTTTGGTGTGTGTATGCCCGACGCGGTTCCTGAAACGAGCGCGCGGCTGGCGGCATTTGTGGATGCAGGGCGGCACGGGCAGATGGGTTGGATGGCGGAACGGATGGGGTGGCGTGGATCACCGTCTGATTTGTGGCCAGAGGCGCGATCTGTGGTGATGTTGGCGGAAAATTATGGCCCCGATCATGATCCGTTGGAAATTTTAGAGCATAAAGACCGCGCAGCGATCAGCGTTTATGCGCAAAATCGCGATTACCATGATGTTGCGAAAAATCGGTTGAAACGGGTTGGTCGTTGGTTGATCGAACAGGATCCTGAGGCAGAGATTAAGGTGTTCGTGGATACGGCACCTGTGATGGAAAAGCCGTTGGCGCAGGCGGCTGGGTTGGGCTGGCAGGGGAAGCACACGAATGTTGTGTCGCGTGAGCTGGGGTCTTGGTTTTTTTTGGGGGCGATTTTCACGACGTTGGAATTGAATATATCCACTGGTGAGGTGGATCATTGCGGAAATTGTCGCAAGTGCCTTGATGTGTGTCCAACGAATGCTTTTGTTGAGCCTTATCAATTGGATGCGCGGCGTTGTATCAGTTATTTGACGATTGAACATCATGGGCCTGTGGACTTGGAATTGCGTGCGGGCTTGGGCAATCGGATTTATGGCTGTGACGATTGTTTGGCGGTGTGCCCGTGGAACAAGTTTGCGCAGCGAGCGGCAGAAGTGAAATATCATGGACGGGCCGAGTTGATGAATGCGCGGTTGGCGGATTTGGCGGTTTTGGATGATGCGGCGTTTCGGGCGCTGTTTTCGGGATCGTCTGTGAAACGAATTGGGCGGAATAGATTTGTTCGAAACGTGTGCTATGCCATTGGAAATTCAGCGGATTTGAGCCTTGTGCCTGTTGCACAGGGTTTGGTTGATGACGCGGATGCGGCGGTTAGGGATGCGGCGCGTTGGGCGGTGGAGAGATTGAATGGGTAAGACGTTGCTGAGTTTTGGGCATGGGTATTCGGCGCAGGCTTTGGTGGCGGTTTTGCCTGACGATTGGCGGGTGATTGGGACGTCTCGTGTCGGTGGTAAGCGGGTCCAGGATGGTGTGGAAAGTGTTCTGTTTCCAGGGTCTGATATGAAGGCATATTTGGATGGTGCGACGCATTTGTTAATCTCGGCTGGGCCAGATGAGGCGGGTGATCCTGTTTTGCGCGAATTGCGAGATGAAATTGCCAAGCGTGAGTTTGATTGGGTTGGGTATTTGTCGACCACTGGGGTTTATGGCGATCATCAGGGGGATTGGGTGGATGAAACCACGCCGCTGACGCCATCGACACGGCGCGGGAAATGGCGTGTTGCAGCCGAGGCCGAGTGGCAGGCGATGGGATTGCCGCTGCATATTTTTCGACTTGCAGGGATTTACGGGGCTGGGCGTGGGCCATTTAGTAAGGTGCGGGCGGGCACAGCGCGGCGGATTATCAAAGAGGGACAAGTGTTTTCGCGCATTCATGTGGAGGATATCGCGCAGGTTTTGGCGGCGAGTATTGCCCAGCCAAATGCGGGCGCGGTGTATAATTTGTGTGATGATGACCCAGCGCCGCCCCAAGATGTGATCGGGTATGCGGCGGAATTATTGGGTGTGCCTTTGCCTGAGGCGGTTGAGTATGACACGGCGGATATGACGCCGATGGCGCGGAGTTTTTATGCCGAGAGTAAGCGCGTGCGCAACGATCGGATTAAAGACGAGTTGGGGGTGGTTTTAAAATACCTGAATTATCGTGTTGGATTGCAGGCGCTATTGGGGCTGGAAGCCGAGTAATTTGGATATTTTAGGCCAGAAGAATGGAGGGGTTAGGTGAGCGTTTTTGGGAGGGTTGTGATTTACGTTAGGGACGTGAAGGCGAGCATCGCGTTTTATGAGGAGACGTTTGGGTTTGTTGCTTTGCGTGATCCGAGTGATCGTATTGTCGAGTTGAACCATCCTGAAGAGGGCGGCGCGATCAATCTGCATCTGGCGGCGAAATCACAGAAGATAGGGCAGGATTTGGTGATGTTGGTGTTTGACGTGGCCGATGTAGAGGCGTTTGTGAAGGCGCATCCGAAATTTGGTGCGATCCACCGTGTGCCCGGCTATGAATTTTCTAATGGGAAAGACCTGCTGGGAATTAGGTGTCTGTATCAAGCCGCGTATTTAGAGACACCGCTTAGAAACGAAAAAGGGACAGTCCGGAGACTATCCCCTTAAAATTCACGCGAGCTGCTCTTGTAACCCAATTTGAATTATTTAGTCGTTAGCAGCGATAGCTGCGCCTACAACGAGCAGTGCCAAGATTGGCAGAAGAGCGCCGGAAGAAGAAGAAGAAGAATCTTCAACAACTTCTACAACGTCAACTACTGGTTCTGCTACGTTACCTGCGAATGCAACGGATGCTGCTACAGACATGGCTGCTGCCAGTGCGATTTTTTTCATTTTGATTCTCCAAAGTTTTGTACATCGTTTGAGGGGCAAGGTAGTGAGACCCCACGACGCACACCCAAGGCTGTACCTCGTGGTGCGGTTTAAACAGCAAGGAATCGGCATTGCAACTGGAAGGTGGCGGTTTTTCGGCAGTCAGAATGCAAATATTGTCAAATTAGCAACACTTGTGTCCCAACCTTGCTGAGATTGAACAATTCCTCGATGTGTTCGTTGAACAAACCGATGCACCCGCTGGAGGAGCGACGGCCAATCTTGCGTGTGTCGTGGGTGCCGTGGATGCGGTAAAACTTCCAGGTGAGGTACATCGCATGAGTTCCGAGTGGATTATCTGGTCCTGGTGGGATGTATGATGGCCAATCTGGGTTGCGTTTCAGCATGTTCGGGGTTGGACGCCAATCAGGGTCGACCCGTTTGCGTGTAATTTTTGTGCGACCTGTGCGGGTCAATTCGGGGGTTTCTGGCACGGATGTCGGGAAAAGTTTGTACACGGATTGATCTTCTGACCAGAAATGCAGGGCACGGCTGAGTGTATCCACAAGAATGACCCCGTTTCGCGTGTTGGAGAAATACGGGCGCCAGTCTTTGTTGGTGAACCCAGAAATGTTGCGTTTCACCGCGCCTGTTTCTGCATTGGACAGGTTCTCGTCTTTGAGCTGTTGATACAGGGCCGGGTCATTCGTCTGTTGCGCGAGAGCTGCGCCGCCGAGCGTGGTGCTGGCCAGAGCCGAACCAGTGAAGACGCGTCGTGTGATTTTAAATGTGTCGGACATGGTAATTGTTTCCGTTTATGTCGATCTGTCGTTAAATTACGGTTTTGTGAGCACAGATTCAATTCAAACAAGCGCGATCTGGCGTAAAGTTGCGAATGGGATTTGAAAATCCTGCTAAACCACAGTAGAGCAAGGAACAAAGCTCGTCCGTTGAGTCTTATTTTTGGGTTGAATGCCATGTTGCGCGTAGTTCTTACAGTTTTATCCGTCTTGTTTGCAGTGTCTGCATGTACGACGACGCCTTCTGATCTGAATCAACGCAAAGTGTTCCGGATTAAAGCGAGCGATGTTTCCAAGATCCAATTCCGCCATCTGGATACGGTAAATGCGTTGCGTCAGGCGCGTGGTTTGAACCCTGTGCAATTGTCACCGCAACTGACTGCTGCTGCAAAAACACATGCCTTGGATATTTCGCGTCAAAACCGCCCTTGGCATTTTGGATCTGATGGGTCCAACCCAATCCAGCGTGTTGAACGTGCGGGTTACACGGGTAAGCTGGTTTCAGAAAACCTGTCGGAGACGTTTGAAACCGATCTGGAAACATTGGATGCGTGGATGCGTGATCCTGTGACGCGCGCTGGCATTTTTCACCCGTCGGCAGCTAATGTCGGGTTCAGCTGGCATCAGGAAAGCAACGGTAAAATCTGGTGGGTGCAGGTTTTGGGGTCCTAAGACCCACGCAATTGAAACCTACGGTTTGACCAAAATCGGTGTTCCGTCTTTGACCATGGCATAGATTTCTTCCATCGCTTTGTTCGTGACCGAGATGCAACCTGCTGTCCAATCCGCTTTCCAGCGATTTTTGCGCAGAACTGGCCCGCCGTGGATAAAGATATCGCCTCCGGGTGAAACGCCAGCGGCGTGGGCTTTGGCGCGATCTTGGTTGTTGGGGTAGCTGATGCCAAGCGACAGGTGATAGTTGCTGTTGGGATTGCGACGATTGACGCGGTAGATGCCTTCGGGTGTGCGCCCGTCGCCTTCTTTGAATTTATGACCAGACGGAGCAAAACCCAGGTCGATTTTATACGTCTTGAGCGCCTTTGTTCCATTCAGGAGCCACATTTTGCGGGCGGCTTTATCCACAAGAATTTGGGTCACTTGTGGGCCGTTGTAGGTTTTGAATTTAGAGGGTTTGCCGCAGGAAACTAGGACAAACGCCGTAAGAATCATTAAAAAATAACGCATAAAATTATAGTCCCTCGATGCCGCGTTCGATTTCGGCGCGTGATTTTCGGGCGCGTTCTGTCGCGCTTTTGAGTTGTCCGCATGCGGCCATGATATCTTCGCCGCGTGGTTTACGTATAGGGCTGGAATAGCCTGCTTCGTTCACAATATCGGCAAAACGGTGGATTCGGTTGTTTGAGGAACGCTCGTATGGGGCGCCTGGCCAAGGGTTAAACGGGATCAGGTTGATCTTGGCTGGGATACCTTTGATCAGCTCTACAAGACGGTGGGCGTCCTCGTCTGAATCGTTCACGTCTTTCAGCATGACATATTCGAATGTGATGCGTTCCGCGTTTGAAAGACGCGGATAATCGCGACACGCTTGCAGCAATTCCGCGATTTTGTGTTTGCGATTGATGGGGACCAGCACGTCGCGCACATCATCGGAGGTGGCGTGAAACGAAATGGCGAGCATGCAGCCGATTTCATCGCCAACGCGGTAGATTTCTGGAACGACGCCCGAAGTCGACAGCGTGATGCGGCGGCGCGATAGGGCGATGCCTTCATTGTCCATCGCGATTTTCATGGCGTCGCGCACGTTGTCGGTGTTGTAGAGCGGTTCGCCCATGCCCATCAAAACGATGTTCGACACAAAGCGTTTTTCGCCCGGCTCGATATCCCATTCATTCAGGTCGTCGCGGGCAACCATGATTTGGCCAACGATTTCAGCGGTGGTCAGGTTGCGCACTAGTTTTTGTGTGCCTGTGTGGCAGAATGTGCAGGTCAGGGTGCAGCCGACTTGAGAGGAAACGCAAAGCGTGCCGCGATCTTTTTCGGGGATGTAAACGGCCTCTACTTCATGGCCGCCAGCGATGCGCAAAAGGTATTTGCGCGTGCCATCGGTTGAAATTTGTTTTGTCACTATTTCTGGGCGCGACAATTGAAATTGTTCTGCAAGGTTGGCGCGGATATCTTTGGATAGGTTGGTCATGTCTTCAAAGGACTGCACGCCTTTGACATACATCCACTGCCAGATTTGCGCGTGGCGCATTTTGATCTGCTTTTCCTTGATGCCGACGTTTTGTAACGCGTCTGTCAGCTGATCACGGGTCAGGCCGATCAGGTTTGGCAATGCCGTTTCATCCTGCTTGCGTGGAATTGTAAGGACGTTTGGCGTGATCGGTGCAGGTACGGTCATGTTGTTTCCAAATTAGCGTTTTGCGTTTTATTAAATACATTTCAAAATTCGAATGCGCCAGCGAATGCAAGCGCGGGCTCGAATTTAGAAATGTATGTTTGACTTGGATGACTCGCAAATCACAAAAAACCCCAATCGCGGGGATTGGGGCCTAATATAGCATGAAAACGGTATTGGGTAGACCTGGACGTTACGAATAACGGCCTTTTAGGGCTTAGCCGCAGCGTTTTTCGGCTTCTGCTAGGGCGGCGGTGAAGCCGTTCAGCGAGAAGGTGTCATTTGTTTCGGTTCCGCGACGCGATTGTGCGGTGACAATGGCGGATGAACCGCGCTTAAGTGCTTCGCGAATTTTGCTGTCGTCGGTTGCTGTGGCTGGCCACGCATATTCGCCGTCAACAAATAGGTCGAATTTGCTGCCACCGATATCCAATTGAACAGGTTTGTCTGGGTCAAAGGAGTAGCCGCCAGTAAAGGAGACTTGGCCGTTGATGCCATTGGATGGACGGTAAGTGACCCACAACAAAATGTCGGAACGAAGTGCGGACACAACTTGGCCACCCCGTGTGTTCAAGATTTTCGTTGGTTTGGACACAATCCAACATTCTTTTGTTGGTTGATCTTCGACGAAGACGGACCAATCTGTTTTCGCGTCGACGCGGTTGGTTGATTCCTGCGCGTAAGCGACGCTGTCGGCTGCCAAACACATGGCCATGAAGCCGCAGGTATATGCCATTGAACGTATCATATTATCTCTCAGCCTCTGAACTGAAATGGTTTTTGACTCTAGTCGCATTTTTGCGATCACCCCTTTTATATGGAAACAATGTGGTCTTCTTGTGGCGTTGGTTTTACAAAAATGACAGTAGTTTAGCCAGTTGGCAGGCTAAAACGCCGCTGTTTTAGGCGGAAAATGGAGCAAACAGATGAATTCTTGGGTGAATGTGGCGGAAGTGTGGCGCGGTGCTTTTTTGGAATGCGTCCATCGGGGGCGTGCTGTCGTGTGTAACGCGTGCGGAGAGGTTGTTGCGCAATGGGGCGATAGCAGTGCTGTCACGTTGCCGAGGTCGTCATCCAAGATGTTGCAGGCTTTGCCGTTGGTCGAAAGTGGTGCTGCTGCGAAGTTTGGATTAAGCGCTGAACAGTTGGCGTTGTCTTGCGCGTCGCATCAGGGTGCGCATATTCACACGGACCGTGTGGATACTTGGTTGGCAGATTTGGGGTTGGGTGAGCGCGATTTGCGCTGTGGGCCACAAGAGCCCCGTGGCGTGATTGAACGGGACGAGCTGATTTTGGCGGGTAAAGGTTTTGATCGGACGCACAACAATTGTTCGGGCAAACACAGCGGGTTTTTGACGTTGAATAAGCATCTTGGTGGTGGATCCAAATATGTGGAGATCAATCACCCCGTGCAAAAGGCGGTTCTTGCGGCGTTTGAGGAAATGACCGGCGAGACAACGGCTGGATACGGAATTGATGGGTGTTCTGCACCGAATTTTGGTGCGTCTTTGCGCGGATTGGCAACAGCGATGGCGCGTATGGCGGACCCATCGGCGCTGGGCGCGGTGCGATCGGCGGCTGCAACGGATTTGGTGGCGGCAATGAAGGCGCATCCTGATTTGGTGGCAGGCGAGGGTCGTGCCTGCACCGAGTTGATGAACGCGATGGACGGACGCACGGTGATTAAGACCGGGGCAGAGGGCGTTTTTATCGCGATTCTGCCTGAACGTGGGTTTGGTGTGGCGCTAAAGGTTGAAGACGGCGCCACCCGCGCGTCGGAATGCGCGATAGCGTCTTTGTTGGTGCGGTTGGGTGTTGCGGATGCCAATCATCCGAGCGTGGCCAAACGGTTGCGCCCTAAATTGCATAATTTTGCTGGATTAGAAGTTGGCCATATCGCGCCCGCAGCGGATTTATTCGCGGGTGGTGCGTTGATTTAACACCCCCGCGTTATGACGGAAACGGGTCATCATCAGGCAAGTTGATCGCATCATAAAGCGCGCGTTCACCTTGGCGTAAAAGACGATTGCTGATCGCGGCGATGGCGACGAAATCATTGCTGTCGACTGCGCTGATAAGATCTCTGGCGACTTCTGCAAATTTGGTCAGGCCGATTTGTTGACTGATAGAAACAAGGCCAGAGGCAATTTTGGATGTCTTATCCAGATCACCGCTCATCAAAGCGTATTCCATTCGGCTGAGGCGGTCTGATACTTCGAATGCAGCGCGTTCAACAACATCGCGGCCAGAATCAGGCCCCAACGAGTTTTGAATGCTGGCGATTGCGTTGATTTCAACCACGGCCGGTTCGTTGATGGTAAGGTATTGAACGTTGCCACCGGTAATACTTGAATCTTGCATGATGTACCCAATTTACTGATTTCACCCAACGGAGGTTTAGCACTGGGTAGGTTTCTCAATCCTTACCTGATAAAATTGTAGAGGTTGTAATTTGCCTATAAGTTTAGGAAAAGGAATGAAACTTTGGAGCGTTGCAGAATGAACTTTGCCAAGCCGTTGCCGTCTTCGATGGTGAAACGATACCAAGGATGGCGTGCGACAACGTTTGCTGAAAACAAGGCGTGGTACACGAAACTGGCCGACGAAGGGCAGCATCCGCGTGGCATGATTATTTCGTGCTGTGACAGCCGCGTTCATGCAACCGCGTTGTTCGGGGCCGACACGGGCGAGTTTTTCATCCACCGTAATATCGCGAATTTGGTTCCGCCTTATGCGCCGGACAAAGATTATCACGGGACATCTGCGGCGATCGAATATGCGGTGAACACGCTGCGGGTTGTGAATTTGATTATCATGGGGCATTCGCAGTGCGGTGGCGTCAACGGATGCCATGCAATGTGTTCAGGCCAAGCGCCAGAGCTGGAAGAAGATACCAGCTTTGTCGGTCGTTGGATGGATATTTTGCGCCCTGGATACGAACGTGTCGTTGCAAGTGGCGGAGACGAGGCGACGCAGATCAAAGAGCTGGAAAAGCAATCGGTTCTGATTTCGCTGGAAAACCTGATGACGTTCCCGTTTGTGCGCGACCGCGTTAAAAGCGGTGACTTGGCGTTGCACGGTGTTTCGATCGATATCCGTTCAGGCGCGATGATCCAGTATGATCCTGCGAAAAACGGCTTTGTCACAGTTTAAAAACCACTGTTTAAAATAGACATTGGCAGCCTCCGTTTCTGGAGGCTGCCAATGACCCTCTCTTCTTTTGTTCAGCGCGGTGCCGTCGGAGAGAGACCCTACCTGTGTAAAAGTCTAGAATTTGCGGCGAACTGTTGCGATGACAGCGCAGCGAACCATTCTACCACGATTGGCGTTACAATCTGCGAGCACAGCTTTGTTTGCGGCGTCCAGATCATCGGATGTGACCATGTAGCCCTGAACGGGGCGTTCATCATCACAGGTTGTTTTTTGCGGGATGTGGGAACGGCCAAAACTGTGTATTGGAACTCGCCGTAGGCCCAACGAGACAATTTATCCATGGTGCTTTGGCACAAGGCTGATGGCACGACAACGACGTAGTCGTAGCTGCTGTATGGGGTGTGGCCCTCTGCAAAAGATGTTGTGGCAGAAAGTGTAAGAGCC
Organism: Amylibacter sp.; assembly: GCA_037625035.1. Taxonomy (GTDB): domain Bacteria; phylum Pseudomonadota; class Alphaproteobacteria; order Rhodobacterales; family Rhodobacteraceae; genus Amylibacter. Next base: position 12,729 of record JASJIO010000034.1, on the reverse strand, counting down.
GCGGCAATTGCGGGCAAAGCGACGAATTATTTCATTTGGATTCCTCTCCGTTATAATTAAGAAAGGGTTAAACCTGTTCCTTCTGACGTAGGAGGCAAGTGGGAACTGTGGTTGGGAGTTCAAGCGCGTGATTGCAAAAAACCACAAGTGAACACCCAACCTGTTGATATTTAGTAAATTTTATATCAAATTTTACTTCTGGATCGGGGTTTGCCCGCTTGGCCATTTCATTTGATAGCCAAAGTTCACAGTTTTTGTGTCGCCTGACGCCAGATCAAATTCCCAGACCAATACGCCGCGTTTGCCATCGCGATTTTCGTCTGTTGGGCGGGGGTTTGCATCCATGTGGATCACGAGGTCTTCGTTTTCGGAAGTTGGGTTCAGGTCGAGCAGTTTGACCGGCATGTCATAACCAAGCGAAGATGTGAGCGTGGTGCGGTAGCTGCGGTTCACTTCGGATTTGGAAGTGATAAATCCGCTGTCGCCTTCTTCGACGGACAAGGTGTCGCGTTTAAGTTGCACGCCGTAAAGCGGGCCAAGGCCGATGGGTTCGTCTTGGTTCGGAACAAGTTGCGGCAGGTTTGTTTGGCCGATCAATCTGCCGTCATGGTGCAATTTAACAGGGCCAGCAAGAAGGACACCGCCTGTTTCGTTTTTCAGATCGGTGTACAGGTACGCGGTTTGATCGTTGGCGGCATTCGCCATTGCGTAAAGATCGAGATCGAAGGTGAGCGTGTCGATGTTAAAGGAGGAGAATTCTGTCGCCCAATCGATGTTGGATTTGCCGCCGATTGTGAACAGCAGGGTTTGGCCTGCGAAGGAGACACCGCTGCTGTTCATCTCGAGTGTTGCGACAACTGGTTCTGGGGAGCCTGCTTCGTCTTGGGACAGTTCCAATCTGTTATAACTGCCACTAACGGATTTGGTTTTGCGCAGGTGGTTGGCGTCGATCAGCGTTTGGATATTCGGGTAGGGGATGTAGGTTTCGGTGCGTTCCGACAGGTTGGTGGTGGATAAGGTGATGTCGACAGCGCCCCAATCATCGAGCGGTTTGCTGCCAGCGCTGCCTACAGAAACGAGGGCTTCGCGGTGCAACAAAAGTTTACTGCTGGCACCGTCTTGGGCCAGTTCAGCGGTATAAGTTGGGAACCAACGCACGTCTTCTAGATTGTCGATTTCGACCTTGGCGTTTTGCGCGGTGGATACTTCGATCTGGGTTATAACCTAAACCAACTCGCCGTGTTGTGTCGGGGTTAGCTCGTTCAAAGTTGATCGTGCTTGATCCACATCTTTTTGCAGGGCTGTGCGTTTTGGGGCCATCGCAAGCAGGTCGGTTTTTACAGATGCCACCGCAAGGGACGCCTGTTTTGTGGTTTCACCGAGCGCAGTTGCCACAGCGATTAGCTGTTCAGCGTTTAAGTCGTTATCAGGCGTGCCAAAATCTGTTTCTGCGGTGACTTGCATCAGTTTAAGCTGGGTTTGTGCGGCGATAAGTTCGGCCTGTTTGGTTTCACAGGTTTGTTCAAACGCACGTTGTGTTGATCTGGCGGCATCAAGCGTGGTTTGTGCTGCGGTTTGCGCAGTTTAAGGTTCGCGGATGATTGGTTTTGCGAATTCTGTGCTCAAAGATTGGAAATGATGCGCACTGTGGCAGGATCACCGATGCGCGTTGCAAGAACAGTTTCTTGGTAGCCAATGCTGGGAACAAACGCGATGAGCGTGTGAAGGCCAGGGTTAAGGGCGACATCTGCGGAACAGGTCACGACGCCGCCGCTCCCTGTGATAAGGGCCGCTGTCACATCGGTGTTGAGTTCGAACGTGTCGGCAAAAGCAGGCAGGGCGGTTGTAAGAAGAAGGGCAGACATAAGAGCGCGCATGAGAATTCCATTCGTTGTTATGACGTCAGTGTATCGTGTGAGGGCTGGGGTTCAACCAACACACACATCAGACGCAGCCCATCGGCGGATTCTTGGAAAAAAGTTTTGAGGGTGGGGGATTTTGGGGGTGTGGAGCGCACAAAATGTACGCTCCACGAAAAAGTGTATTAGCCTTTTTTCAGGACGCGACGGCCCAGAAGTTCGGCGATTTGTACGGCGTTTAGGGCTGCACCTTTGCGCAGGTTATCGGACACGCACCACAGGTTGATGCCGTTTTCGATCGTGCTGTCTTGGCGGATGCGGGAAATGTAGGTGGCAAATTCGCCAACACATTCGCGCGGTGTCATGTAGCCGCCGTCTTCGCGTTTGTCGATCACCATGATGCCCGGTGCTTCGCGTAGGATTTCACGGGTTTCTTCTTCGTCGATGAAATCTTCAAACTCGATGTTGATCGCTTCGGAGTGGCCAACCATCACAGGTACGCGCACACAAGTCGCGGTGACTTTGATCTTTTTGTCGAGGATCTTCTTCGTTTCGGCGACCATTTTCCATTCTTCTTTGGTGTCACCGGAATCCATGAACACGTCGATGTGCGGGATCACGTTAAAGGCGATGTCTTTGGTAAAGATGCCGTGGGGCAATTCTTGGCCTGGGACATACATGCCTTTGGTTTGACGCCACAATTCATCCATGCCCTGTTTGCCAGCGCCAGAAACGGATTGATACGTAGACACAACAACACGTTTGATCGTGGCGCGGTCATGCAGCGGTTTCAAGGCAACAACCATTTGCGCGGTTGAACAGTTCGGGTTCGCGATGATGTTTTTCTTGGAATATTCCATGATCGCATCAGGATTACATTCTGGCACGATCAGCGGCACATCTGGATCATAGCGGTACAGCGACGAGTTATCGATGACGATACAACCTGCCTTGGCAGCCAACGGCGCGTATTTCTTCGTGGCGTCAGAGCCGATAGCGAACAGCGCCATATCCCAGCCGGTAAAGTCAAAGGTGTCCAGATCCTCGCTCTTTATCGTCTTGTTGCCAAAGCCGCATTCCGTACCCTTGCTCTTGCGCGATGCAAGCGCTTTGATTTCGTCAATTGGGAACTGGCGTTCAGCCAGAATGTTCAGCATTTCGCGGCCCACAGTACCTGTGGCACCTACGACAACAACACGGTAGCCCATGTTCGTTCTCCTAGAGTTAAATCGATGTTGTGCGTCAACACTGAACCATCTGCCGTTTTTTCAAACGGCAATGTTCCAAAGCCTGCCTTTCAAAAGGCAGATGGTAAGGATGGCACACTGTAAACGCACAACATACATTATTGGACAATCCCGCAATGGGGACGAGGCCGTTTAGCGCGGATTACGGATAAGTGAAATGCCTTTGGTATGATTTCTTGTTAACAAGGGCGTCAAAAGGAGTGATTTTCGATGAAAATAGGTGTTTTGGCAACGGTATGTGTGGTTTTTGCGGGGGTGGCGTTTGCTGATTCCCCTGTGGTGGAGGCAGTTGATGCGCGAAAATTGGGCGGGTCTTGGTCGTTTTCAGTGACGTTGAAGCACGCGGACACGGGCCGGGAGCATTACGCGGATGGCTGGGGTGTGTATCTGGAAGACGGAACCGAGCTGGGATATCGCGTGTTGGCGCATCCCCATGTGAACGAGCAACCGTTCAAGCGTAGTTGGGCGGTGTGCAGATACCAGCGGGTGTGAAGCGTGTGATGATTGTGCCGCGTGACAAAGTGCATGGCACAGGCGACGGGTTTTTGGTGGAGTTGAAGTAGGCTGGGTTAATCGTACCTGCTGGCTTGCTCAAATTCTGGTAAATTCTGTGTATCGGTAAGTGTGGCAAGAATGTGGCGTGCGGGGCAGGTGCGAAAAACGGGCTCTTTTCCCATAAAATATGGGGTATTAGGCGTTTATCAACTCCAGTGCGCGACAGTTATATTGCATTTATGCAACGTGAACGTGCAAAATTGTCGACATTAATCGGCTAACCCAAGGTAAGGTGTAGTCTGAAAAATAATCAGGGGTTAACCTTGAAGAGTTAGATCGGACTGCTCAAATGCGCTGTAGGACGATCGTTACATCAGGCTTTTGTAAATGTACCGCCCGATGCCGAGTAAAAAATGTTAGAGGTAACAATGACAATTCTTTTTGCGACCGCATTTGCGATGGGGCTTATTGCTGGATTCATTTTATTGGTTTTAATGTTGGCTTTTTACGGCTGACGCCTCTCTCCTTTTTCTCCCGATCTTTTCAGACGAATTTCTCCATGTTGGAGTGGGAAATTCTTGCGTCTAAATACTCTGCACCGAATGCGGTGAATCCTAGCTTTTCATAAAATGGTATCGCGTGAACCTGTGCGCCTAAGATTATTCGTTTTTCGGAACGCGCTGTTTTTACGTGGTGGGCGATGAAATTTATCAATTTAGCGCCATAACTTTTGCCACGATGTTCAAACGTGACGCAGACCCGTTGAATTTTCACAGCACCATCCGAAGTTTGAAATCGTGCAGCACCCACAGCCACGCCATCTGATTTGGCGATGATATGTGTGCAAATGTCGTCTTCACCGTCGAATTCTTCGGCTTCAGAAACGTCTTGCTCGCCCATGAAAACGGTGCGGCGCAATGCAAAACAAGACGCCATGTCGGTGGCGTCTTGTACGATTTCAATTGTCAGGGTCACGGCTGGGTTAACCCATTGCAGAGCCGAAAAGGTTCGGCCCTGTGATGAGGTGTATGCCTCCATCGAGCGGTAGAATTGCGCCAGTGACGTATGCGCCTGCTTGTGAGCAGAGGAACAGGGACGCGCCTTGGATGTCGGAGGGTTTGCCGATGCGTTTAAGGGGGACATCGCCGCCAACCGCCTTGGCTTGTTCTTCATTTGCGGTGGCGAAGGCTGTCATTTTGGATTGGAACGGGCCAGGGGCCAGCGCGTTCACCGTGACTTGGTGGCCAGCGAGTTCTTTGCCAAGGATTGTGGTCAGGTGATGCACGGCGGCCTTGGAGGCGGAGTAGCTGTAAGCGCCGTCGCCGAGCGGGTGTTTGCCCATGACGGAACCGAGGTTTAGGACACGGGCAGGGTCGCCCTCGACTCCGCTGGCGATCAGGGTTGGGAGCAGTTTTTGGGTGAGGTGGAACAGGCCCGCTACGTTCACGTTCATCACTTTTTCCCAGCCCATGTGTGGGAACTGGCCAAGGGGTGCGCCCCAGCTGATGCCTGCGTTATTCACAAGGATATGCAGCGTGTCGGTACGCGACAGAACCTCGGCTGTGATGGCGTCGATGCCAGCTTCGGAAGATACGTCGCCTGAGAATGCTTCGACACTGCCTGATGGTTTGGTGCCGTTGATTTGCGCGGCCATTTCTTCGACTTGGTGGAGTTTGCGCGAGCAGATGATGACGCGCGCGCCTGCGTGAGCAAAGCCGTGGGCCATCATGGCACCAATGCCAGAGCCACCACCTGTGATGACGGCGATTTTATCTGAGAGGCCAAAGAGATCGTTGAGCATGGGAGCGTCCTTTCGTGTGTTTCCGTAGCGTGTTTGTTGACACCTTACGGCGGTCGCTATTCTGATGCCAAGCAAATAGCCGCGCTTCTACGTGGCGTCATATCAAAAGGACTGTGCGATGAGCGATATACCGAATGAGACATTTTCTGTGATTCAAAAACTGAATGGGTATTCTGGCCGATCCGAAGGGCCGATGATTGACGATGCGGGCGAGTATCTGAGCGAAGGCATGTTGCCAATGCCGAAACCCAGCAAAGGGCAGGTGTTGATTAAGCTGCGCATGGCGTCGGTTAATCCGTCTGATTTGCATTTTATCAAAGGTGAATACGGGCAGCCGCGTGTGCAAGGTGCGGCGGCTGGTTTTGAAGGTTGCGGTGATGTTGTGGCGGCTGGTGAAGGTGCCGAGAATTTGGTCGGGCAACGGGTTTCATTTGTGACGACGGGCGCTTGGTCTGAATATTGTGTGACGATGGCGATGATGTGCATTCCGTTACACCCGAGTGTGAAGGATGAGGACGGCGCAGCACAAATTGTGAACCCGCTGACGGCTGTTGGCATGGTCGATATTGCAGAAAAGAACGGCGATTGTTTTGTGATGTCTGCAGCGGCAAGTCAGCTGGGAAAATTGATGCTGGGATTGGCCAAGGACAAGGGTTTGAAGACGATCTGTTTGGTGCGCCGAATGGATGCGGCAGAGGGGCTAAAGGCGCTGGGCGCGACGGTTGTTTTGGATGTGACGGTGCCGGATTTCGATGCGCAATTTGCGGCGGCCTCACGGGAGTTGAAGCCTCGGGTATTTTTGGACGCTGTGACGGATGCAATTTCGGAGCGTGTGTTCACGATGATGCCAAACCGCGCGCGCTGGGTGAGTTATGGTAAGTTGAACCCAGAGCTGTTTTCGATGACGCAGATGGGGCAGTTGATTTTCCAATCCAAAGTGATCGAAGGGTTTTGGCTGACGCCGTGGATGCAGGCAAATGGTGCAGAGATGCCGAAGTTTGCGAAAGAGGTGCAGACGCGGTTTGCGGATGGCACTTGGAAAACCGATGTGGCGACGTATTTACCGCTGCGTGATGTGGTGTCTGGGTTGGCGGCAGCCACGCAAATCAAAGACGGTAAGATCATGATTACGCCGTAAGCGGTTAAAATTGCTGTGTATTTTAGGGGTTGGTGCAAGGGTGTTGCGCCAGCCCCTTTGCATTTGTATCGTTAAAGGATCATGGCAAAACCCAATCCACACAGACCGTTTACACTGAACCCAGATATGGTTGCGCGCTGCCCAGATGTGACGGGGAATGCGATAAACGGGGTTGGTGAGGACACCGTGCGCCGCCCCGATGTGGATTTGGCGAATTGGGCAAACACGGATCGTTGATTAACTCAGAATTTAGATCGTCTTTTCGATTGTCTGCCGTACTGACAAACGCGCCGTTTGGGCATACGCCAAGGCGGGAATTTGGCATTGATGAGTTTTGTTCCAAGTGCCGAATTTGCGAAGATACTTGGCCGCCGATTGCCATTCAGCCAGACAAGAAAATGGTGCGTGGTGTCGAGTGGTGGTACGTGGATTTTGATACGTACATTCCGTATTTTACGAAAAACTCAGGCTGTGCGATTTGTATCGTGGAATGCCCATGTTCGCGCCCCGGTGTGGGGTTCAATCTGGCGGAAAATTTGGCGAAACGCGCGGAACGCACAGGGTAAATGGCGTGGTAATTGGCGGAGTGAAGTTTGGGCCACTCCGCCGCTCCCTGTTTGGCCCAAGGGGCCTATTCAACGCTGATCCACACCATTTCGGTTCTCCCAAACCGGTGGGCGAGACCTTGCGTTAAAACGGTTAAATACGAGTTCAGGTTTGGCCGTCGCAAACCACGCCTTTGCAGCCCGTAACCTTTAATTTGCCGACGTTTTTGGTTCTCACTTCTTTGCCCGTAGGATCAAAAGCCTTGACGATTTTACCGCACAAGTTTGCGCTACACTGGCAGATTTGAATGTGAGAGATCAGGTTTTTGCGGTCTGGTTCAGTTTTCCACAAGCCAACAGCTGGGTCAGCGGCGGCAGGTAGGGCAAGGGCCAGCAGTGCCAGCAAAATAACGAGGGGGGTATGAACGCGATTGTTCATGCCAAACTCTCAGGCAGAAAATCCGCTTGCGCAGTTGGTTAATTTCATTTGCGGGCAATTTGCGATCTATGCCTGAATGCCGAGTTGCGCAAGTAATATATTGTTACAGGTGCAGAACGATTTCACCGATATTATAATGGGTGAAACGCAAATCATGTTAAGTGTCGATCTGGCCGTTCATTTTGTTGAACAAAACGCGGGATTCGCGTTGATCCAAGGTCATGCGTGCGGTTTCTGTGTGCAAGATTTACGCCACATCAAAATCGTTCGCCCTGATCCATTTGCGTGGATGTTCCTGCGTTTGATTGGGAACATCGCCAAGAAACAGGCTTTCGCTCCATGCGCCTGCGGAGCCGATCAGTTCGTGACGATCTAGCAGTAGTTGGTAATATTTCGGCGGCTTTTTGCGGGCATCTTCATAGATTCCGCGATGGCCAACACAACTGCGGGCGGGGGCAAGCACATCTGGCGTGCCAAAGATCATGTCGGCGAAAACGGAGGTTAGAAAGACGCGGTGCATTCCGCAGAAACGCAGTTCGGTTTCATTGCCGATGCTGCCGATCGGAAAAACGATGGGGCGCAGTTCTGGCTGGCGGACCATATCCCTTCGCGACCCGGCGTAGTTGCCAATGCCGCGAAGGGGGACAAAATTATCGTCTTTGGTCAGGACAAAATTACCGGGTTGCAGAAACTCGATCGGGAGGTCGCCTTTGTCGGTGGTGATGGGCTTGCCTGCCAAAATGCTGGACGCGCTTTGGGGGCGTTGGGCCATTTGGTCGGGTTCAAGCGGGCGTACGGCAGGATCGTACACGGGGATATTTTCGACCGTTAGGGGCATAGATTGATCTATTGGCATAGGGACACTCACAACGCTTTAATCATCATTTATTCAAATACAATGTAACGATTTCAACGGCTGAAATGAGGCGAAATGGCCTGGAATGCCCACTCAAAAGGGGCATGTTTGGGGCATTGTTTCCAAGCCCTGAACAATGGTCACGTTACACGGCGGCGTGTTTGGTATTTGGCATCAGTGTATAACTTTTGCGTCATTACTTTTGCGATGATTCCAACGGCTGCGTCGATATCTGCTTCATCGAGGTACAGTGGCGTGAAGCCAAAGCGCATGATGTTTGGGGCGCGGAAATCACCGATAACGCCGTTATCAATGACGGCCTGCATGGCGGCGTATCCTTGATCGAATGCAAACGAAACCTGTGATCCGCGTGCGTTTGGATCGCGTGGACTGGCGAGCGTTAGGTCTGGGCAGGTGGACTCGATCCCTGCGATGAATCGTTCCGACAGTTTGATGGATGCAGCACGAAGATCGTCTAAATCGATGTCTTTCCAGATATCGAGCGCGACTTGCAGGGATGCCATTTGGATGACCGGTGGCGTGCCAACGCGCATGCGTTCGCTGGCGTGTCCCGGGCGATAGGATTTTTCAAATTCGAACGGGGCGTCGTGGCCGAGCCAACCTGAAAGCGCGGGTTGGATGGTTTCGATTAGATCGGGGCGCACATAGATAAATGCGGGCGCACCCGGGCCCGCGTTGAGGTATTTATAGGTGCAGCCAATTGCAAATTCTGCGCCAGCCAGATCAATCGGCAGCGCGCCTGCGGTGTGGGCCAAATCCCAGATCATGATTGCGCCAGCGGCGTGGGCAGCGGCGGTGATTGCTTTGGTGTCGTGCAGGCGGCCTGTGCGATAATCGACGTGGGTCAACATCACGGCGACGGTGGTATCGTCGATGTTTTTAATCACATCTTCTGGGTCCACGGTGACCAGTTTGTGATCTTTGCCGATCGTGCGGATCAGGCCCTCGGCCATGTAAAGATCAGTGGGGAAGTTGCCGTTGTCCGACAAGATTTTGCGCCGATCTGGGTTCAGTTGTAGTGCGGCGGCGAGGGCTTGGAACACTTTGACGGACAGAGTATCGCCAACGGCAATCGAGCCTGCAACTGCGCCAATGATCGGTGCGATTTGATCGCCAAGTTTGGTGGGTTGGTTCATCCAGCCAGCGGCATTCCAGCCACGGATCAGCAGTTCACCCCATTCATCTGTCAGCATTTTTTGGGTGGCTGCGGGGACTGCTTTGGGGATTGGACCAAGGGAGTTGCCATCGAGATAGATGAGGCCTTCGGGAATGTGGAACAGGTCTTTTTGTGGGAATTGGGTCATTTCAAAAGCTCCTTTGTGAGCGGGGTATTTGGGTTATTTAGGGGTTCGATGACAGAAAAATGGTGGTCATTTGGGGCGTAGTGATCGGTTGCGGTGATGCCGCGCCGCGACCAGCTTTCAGTTATGAAACGGGTTTGGCGCAGGAATTCGGGGCGTTCGCCTGCGCCGACCCAAAAGGTGATCGAGGTATCTGGCAAAGGCGCGATGAGAGCCGGGCTTTCGTTGATGGCTTCGAGCGTATCCAAGCCAAGGATGCTGTTCATTTCGGTGGCCACAAGCGGGCGCAAATCGTGCACGCCAGAGATGGATACCGTGTGTTTGATGCGGGTTTGAACGGCAGGGGCCAAGCCACCCGTGATGCTGTTCATACGCGAAACGAGGTGGCCCCCTGCGGAGTGGCCCGTGAGGCGAATGGGGCCATCTGTGATGCCGGCGATGGTGGTGATTGCGGTGGCGATTTCTGTGGTGATGTCAGTAATTCGCACGTCTGGGGCAAGGGTGTATTCGGGGAAAGCGACGTTCCAACCGTGTGCCAGCGGGCCAGCGGCGAGGTGAGACCAGAAGGATTTATCGAGTTGGTGCCAATAGCCGCCGTGGACGAAAATCACCGTGCCTTTTGCGTTTGGTGTGCGGAACAGATCGAACCGATTGCGGCGGGAAGGGCCATAAGATTGATGCAACGCCGCGTCGGTGTGCTGGGCGCGAAAGGCGGTTGCGGATGCTGTCCAACGCGTGAGGTAATCGGGCGCGCCGTCGATGTAGGCGCCGTTTAAGAACGCGTCATTCCAATCAATCATTATGGCCTCTTCGCTTTTCATTGACGTTCTTTGTATTTGGGTAGAGCATGAAACGAAAGTCGTTTGAACAAGGTCGTGCCATGAATACTGTTTTTATCCAGATCCGCTGTAAACCGGGCAAAACCTATGCTGTGGCGGATGAAATTGCGTTGCGCGAAACCTATGCTGAGCTGCATTCCACCAGTGGCGATTGGGATTTGCTGTTGAAGCTGTATATTCCTGATGGCGAAGATACGGGTCGGTTTATCAACGATTATATTTTGGATATCGACGGCATTGATCGCACGCACACGATCATCACTTTTAAAGCTTTTTAGGGTCTATTGCCGATACCAAACAAGTTGCGTTCCTGACGCGATAATTTTGCCGTCCGTTCCAAACATTTGCATCGTTTGATCGTGGAATTGGTTGTGCATGCGATTGCTGTCCACCACGCCGAGCATTTGGGCGCTGCCTTGGGCGGCGAGTTCGCCCTCGGTCGCTAGGAAATGGGTGGTGAGTGTGACGGTTCCCATCGGTTCCATCGTGCCACGGATTTGCAGCAAGCGTAGGAAAAAGCAATCTGCGAGCGCGGCGAGCGAGAGGTAATCAAGCGGGCGTGGTGGTTTGTCTGCAATCCAAACGCGGGTTTGGCTGTTGCCGAGCGGTGTTTTGGGGGTGCCGATGTTTTCGATGCCGCCGTTCACAAACCGATAGTCGTAACGTTTGATCCATTCCAGCGGGAGTTCGCTAGCCATTGAGGCAATGTCTGTGGCGGGTGGTACATTTGGGAAGGATGTTGGCTGGTGTGAAAACGTCTCGCCTCGTACGCCCATCACGATGGATGAGGTGGCGATCATGGTGTCGCCTTGGGAGAGTTCGGTGTTCCAATGTTGGGTGTATTTGCCTGCTCGTTGCAGTTTGGTTTCGATCCTGAAAGGGCCAGCGCCAAGGCCTGTGCAGAAGTTTACCGTTTGGGACACGGGCGTGCCTGTGCGGCGGATATCGAGCATGACGCTGTTGAGCAAAGTCGCGGCGACGATGCCGCCGTAAGCGCCGACCATGTTGGCGTAGGCGGGGCTGGATTGGCCTGACCAGATGCCTTCAACTTCGTTAGAAAGTTGGATGGCGGCGTCGAATGCGTGTTGATTTGTCATGAGCGCAGTATGGCAGTGTCGCAATTCATTTGGGAACCGTTACGTTTCGTCAGGCAGCTGAGGCGCGGGCCTGTGCGGGGGCCATTCCTGTCCAATTGTGGAAGGCGTGGTAGAAAGAGTTTGGGTCGCGGTAGGCCAGAAGATAACTGATCTCTTCGACGTTCATGTCGTCTTTGCGCAGGTAATACAGCGAGAGTTCGGAGCGGGTGGCATCGAGGATGGCTTGGTAGGTTGTGCCCTCCACCGAAAGGTGGCGTTGGAGCGAGCGTTTGGACAGGTTGAGGCGCAGGCAGGCATCATTGGCGGTGTGTTTTCCACTGGGCAGCATTTTGTGCAGCGTGGCGCGCAGCCTGTTGGTGGTTGGAGAGTCTTTGGTCTGCACGTCTAGTTTGCGTTGCAAATCTTTTTCGAAATAGGCCCAGAGTGTGGGGTTTTCCGTGACAAGTTTCATGTCGGCCACGTCGGGCGCGAAGGACACGGAAATCGCGTCGCCGTGTGCAACTGGGATGCCGATGTGGTTTTCGATGGATGCCATGTCATCGACGAAATTGGGCAGGGTTGCCCGTATCGGGATCAAATGTTCACCCGTTGTGTTTCGCAGCAGTTCAACAAAAAATACGATGTCCATTGCGGCCAATACAGGTGGGATTGGCAGGCCCTGCATGGTTGAGCGGATGGAGACTGTGCGGGCGTCAGCGGTGCGGGTCGTTTCCAACAGGATTGGCCCGACAAGCGGTTTGAACACGGCGATGCGGTCAAAACCTTCGCTGACGGTGCGCAACATGTGAACGCCAGCACGACCGAGCCAGTATTGCCTTGGGCGATAATCTTGCCAAGGTTCAGCGGCAGATCGGGGCTTTTGTATTCTTATTCGGCAGATTCCCACAAAGCAAACGTTTGTTGTGGCGTCAGGCCTGGATCATCAAGATCGAAAAAATCATTGGGCAAGCCAGATTGTAACCCGTCACGCCCTTTGAGACAGAGCATCAGTTTTGCTTAGCGAGAGTTTTCGGTTCATCGTAATCCTTGAAAGGATACGAGATGAGAACGAAGACAGGGCCGAATGGATTGGCAGACAAACACGTAAAAGA
>JASJIO010000033.1:0-4860 GCA_037625035.1 Amylibacter sp. | reverse complement strand
AGTTGCGCCAGGTTCATAAAGCCGATCAACGGCGCCTGCCTTGAAATCGTCGGTATATGTTCTTCGATGTTGTCCCATTTAGTGCCCCTTTCATGGACAGGGGTAAAGTACCCCAATGTCCGGGAACAGCGACGAAGTTCAAAACGATACCCATCATATCAGCACCACACAAAGATATATTGGTTTGAAGAGTGATCAGCTTAGCCAGGCAGTGGAATTGGTGTGATGGGTAAGAGCCGCCCAGAGCAGACGTGCAATCAAATCGCAGCAAAGGATGAATCTGAGCTCCAATGTGTCACATGCTGCATCCTATATGAGCGTCTGCTTTGAAGATCAGAAATGATGAGATCAAGGCCACCCTTCCCGCTTTTTGCGGCAATATGTAACAAATCAATTGTTGTAGTTTGCAGTATCCTACCTTACTTGTGGGGGCGGAACTATGCTGGCTGCTAGTGATATAACGCGAACCGGTAACTACATCATCCGTCGGGGGGCCCATTGGGGCTGAGAGGTGCATGCACTGACCCGTCGAACCTGATCCGGGTCATACCGGCGTAGGGAACGGGTAGATTATGCGATTAAGCTTATCGCACGAAGCTCATTCTCACGTTGAAAAGATCCTTTTTTGTGAGACATGACCGTGACTAAACACACCCCAATTGTCCTAACCAATGCAGGCTCTGAAGGTGGTGGCGTTTTTGGCAAGCAGGCTGACGAGTGGGCGGCGCCAGTTAGCGTTGATGCGCAGCACCTCACCATCGGGCTGTTTGCCGAGAAAAGACAAACTCCGGCCACCGCTAAAAACGCAGTCTTTGCGTGCCGGTCTGGTTTTTGTGCTTGGCAGGCTGCAGCCTATCTCCGTTCTTATTGGGACGGTGACAACACTTTAATTGCAACGGGCGACACGCCACCAACTGAAAGACAACCGATATGAAACTGACCTCTTTGACTGCCGCATTGTCCTTTGCGGCCTCTCCACTTTTGGCTGCCGATGACATGACTGTCTTGCTGGATTGGTTCATCAACCCCGATCATGGTCCGATCATCGTGGCACACGAAAAGGGTTACTTTGCCGAGCAAGATCTTGAGGTCAAAATCATCGCCCCTGCCGATCCATCCGATCCACCCAAATTGGTTGCTGCAGGTAAAGCGGAACTGGCTATTTCATACCAACCGCAACTGCATCTTCAAATCCATGAAGGCTTGCCATTGCAACGTGTTGGAACTTTGGTTGCGACACCGTTGAACTGCCTTTTGGCACTTGCAGACGGCCCGATCCAATCGCCAGCCGATTTGGCGGGCAAGAAGGTTGGGTTTTCCGTCGGCGGTGTGGAAGAGGCTGTCTTGGGCTCGATCTTGCGCCACCACGGATTGTCCTTGGATGATGTCGAACTGGTCAACGTGAACTGGTCACTGTCACCCTCTTTAATGTCTGGTCAGGTGGATGCCGTAATTGGTGCGTATCGCAACTTTGAACTTAACCAGATGGAAATTGAGGGCGTCGAGGGCAAGTGCTTTTTTGTCGAAGAAGAGGGGCTGCCACCTTATGACGAGCTGATCTATGTCGCCAATACCGACACCATGGATAAAGACATAATCGCCCGTTTCTTAGCCGCAACTGAAAAGGCTACACAGTACATTGTGAACCACCCCGAAGACAGCTGGGAAATTTTTGCGGGGACCTCATCGGAGCTGCAAGACGAGCTGAACGCCAAAGCTTGGGTCGACACACTGCCACGTTTTGCCCTGCGCCCTACGGCCATGGACGAAGGGCGCTATGCCACGTTCGAGGCGTTCTTGCATGAAGCTGGCTTGATTCCGTCGCAAAACCCTGTATCCAAAATCGCCATCGACGTGACAGCGAACTGATGGTACCTGATTATGGCAAAACCTTAGCGCTTTGGCGCGAGGGGGCGTCGGGGATATGGCAGGATTACACGCATCACGCCTTTGTTGAGGGGTTGGGTGACGGCACCCTACCGCGCGCAGCATTTCTGCATTATTTAATCCAAGACTATGTGTTCTTGGTTCATTTTTCCCGCGCGTGGTCGCTAGCCACAGTCAAGTCCGAGACGCTTGAGGAAATGAAAGTTTGCGCAGGGACTGTGGACGCATTGGTCAATCACGAGATGTCACTTCATATAAAAACCTGTGCTGCTGAAGGGATTGACGAGAACGCATTGTTTGCCGCGCAAGAGGCGGTCGAAAACCTGGCATATACCCGCTACGTCCTGGACGCGGGGCTTCAGGGCGACTTTCTGGATTTGATGTCAGCATTGGCTCCTTGCGTCATGGGATATGGTGAAATTGGCCTGCGCTTGGCGGACGGTAAAGCGCACGACACGGCCTACACCAATTGGATCGCGACCTATGCAGACCCCGAGTATCAGACAGTTTGCAGCAGCGTTGGTGCCATGATCGACAATGCCGTGGCGCGCCGAATCGGTGATTTATCACAATCACCGCGTGCCGCTGTTCTTCAAGACCGCTTTGACGTGGCGACTAAACTGGAAGTTGGATTCTGGCAAATGGGCTTAAACGGCCCATGACCTTATCGCCGGGGATCATGTTGAAAGGCCAACACCGCATTGGTGACCGAGTTCTATTCGATACCGACCTACATATCCCTCGTGCCCAATGGACCTGTCTTTTGGGACCATCCGGTGTTGGCAAATCAACAATCCTGCGGCTGATCCTCGGTCTTGAAACCGGCGGCGTCTTTAGCGGTTCTTTTGCGGCCACGGATGGGAGGCCTTTGGCGGGTCGCATCAGCTATATGGCGCAGTCAGATTTGTTGCTGCCATGGCTTTCGGTTTTGGACAACATTTGCATTGGCGCACGCCTAAGGGGCCAGCCCCCGAATGCTGATCGCGCCCGCATGCTTCTGCAAAGGGTCGGGCTTTCAGATCATGCAGACCAAAAAATCGCCACTCTATCGGGTGGTATGAGACAACGCGTAGCTCTTACGCGCACCTTGTTTGAAGACCGTCCCATTGTCTTTCTGGACGAGCCCTTTTCAGCGCTTGATGCAGGTACGCGGGCCGACATGCAGGAACTAGCAGCCGAGGTTCTTCGGACGCGCACGGTTTTGTTGGTCACCCATGATCCTGCCGAAGCCGCGCGCCTGGCCCATCAGATCACCGTCATGTCCCCACAAGAGACACAAAACTGGCCGGTTCCTGAAACCGCTGCCCTCAGAGAGATCAACGCAGCAGAAACGCTGGCTTGCCAAGCTCAATTACTCGCGTATTTACGGGGATTCTCCGCATGAGGTTTTGGGACACCGTCCTGGCTTTGCTGATCGGGCTTGGACTTTGGCAGGCGCTGGTCATTGTCACTGACGCACCCCACTTCATCCTGCCATCGCCTTGGCGGGTAGCGCAGGCCGCCTACAAAAGCCGCATGATCATTCTCGAAAATGCGTGGGTTACAGCGATTGAGGTTGTGCTCGGACTGTTGATTGGCACACTGCTTGGCGTTGCAACGGCGATCCAATTGGGAATGTCAAAGACCGCTGAACGACTAATGTTGCCAATTCTTGTATTCACTCAAGCCGTGCCCGTTTTTGCATTGGCCCCCTTGCTGACGCTTTGGTTCGGCTACGGCATGGGCTCAAAGATTGTGATGGCGGTATTGATTATCTACTTTCCTGTCACGTCAGCGTTCCACGACGGGCTCACGCGGATTGACAGCGGATACCGTGATTTATCAATCTCTATGGGCGCAGGTAAATGGAATTTCATGCGCCACATTCAAATCCCCCAAGCACTTCCCAGCCTTGGCACGGGTCTGCGACTTGCGGCCGTTTATGCCCCAATCGGCGCGGTTATTGGTGAATGGGTTGGGGCGTCTAAGGGGCTCGGTTATCTGATGCTTCTGGCCAATGGCCGCGCAAAAATTGACCTGATGTTCGCCAGCTTGATCGTTCTAGCATGCCTGACCGTGATTTTACACATCGCCGTCGGTGTACTGGCAACCCGACTGACCAGCTATGCCCAAGGCACATCCAAACCATAGAAAGATACAAAATGCGCGCGACTGACCTTCTGAGAAACTCTGTTCAAAGCGACTGGGATGCCGCAACGGATCATCTGTTCTGCAAGCAGCTAGCCGACGGCACACTGCCGCTGGACAAAATGCGGTGGTATCTCATTCAAGACTACAAGTTTATCGACGAGTTTGTGCGGCTTTTGGCCACCACAATCGCGCATGCTCCAACATTGGCGGATGGGATTCCTATGGTGCAGTTTTTGAGTCTCGTGACCAGCACTGAGAACACCTACTTTTTGCGCAGCTTTGAAGCACTCGAAGTGTCGAAAGCAGATCAAAATGCACCTGCCGCTCCGGCGACCCACGCGTTTCAGAGCCTGATGCAAGCAGCGCGTACCTCTGATCGCTATGAGCAGATGCTAGCTGTTCTTAGCGTTGCGGAGTGGAGCTATCTGACCTGGGCAAACCAGTATAAAACCTACAATTCGGATTTGCCGTTTTGGTTGTCTGAATGGATTGACCTACACACTGGCGAAGGGTTTGAGAGTGTCGTGAACCACCTTCGCGGCCAGTTAGACCTTGTTTGGAATGACCTGGGCGGCCACCATCAAACCAAAGCAGCTGCAATGTTTCGCGATGCCGTGTTGTGTGAACGCGCATTTTTTGATGCTGCACTTGAGGCTCAATCAGTAAATTAGACCTAGATTTGCAGAGTGTGAGTGACCGCTTTGGCCTGCATGAATCTCCTTTAGGTCAATTACAGTGAAGATCTGTTTGCCTTTCTTTTCATGGGGTCTCAGTAAACTCCTCAAACTCTTCTCTGCTTAATTCATAGCGCTTGCCTGTTAGCATTTCCTTGCGCAGGCGTGG
>JASJIO010000032.1:0-29384 GCA_037625035.1 Amylibacter sp. | reverse complement strand
ATATTCAATCAAGCTAGAATTACGATTCCTGCTAACGAAAGGCGCATTTTTTGCTTGTCACCAACAATGTCCTATGGCTTCAAGGATGCGGCGGTCCCGTGGCTCAACTGGATAGAGCAGCCCCCTCCTAAGGGGCAGGTTAGTGGTTCGAATCCACTCGGGATCACCAATTTAAAATCAATGGTTTAAAGCCTCATTTCACCAAACTTGGTATTCACTTCCAAAAATAGAAACTTTGTCCACGACGTGGAAAACGGCTGCCATTTATCGCCTATTAGATTAACATAATTCAAAACTGGGAGACGGCTAATGACGATACCTACAACTATGCGCGCGATGGTGACAATGGGGCACGGTGGGATTGATCAAATGGTCTGGCATGAAAACTGGCCAACACCACAACCATCGTCGACCGAAGTATTGGTCAAAGTCAAAGCCTGCGGATTGAACACACTGATGTGAACACGCGATCTGGCTGGTATTCCAAAGCCGTCAGCGAAGCCACGACCGGGGACGCGTATGAAACGGTCAGCGAAGATGATCCAACGTGGGGCGCAGCACCGATCACATTTCCACGGATCCAAGGCGCAGATGTTTGCGGGAAATCGTAGCCGTTGGTAAAGATTTGGATGCAGCTCGTATCGGTGAGCGCGTAATTACCGACAGCTGGTTGCGTGACCCAAACGACCCAACGAACATAAATAAGACGTGGTATTTTGGATCAGAGTGCGATGGTGGATTCGCCGAATACACAACCATGCCCGAAGTTAACGCGATTCCCATTCAATTACAGTTTTCTAATGCGGAAATGGCCACATTTAGTTGCTCCTACTCCACGGCCGAGGGCATGTTGACCCGTGCAAATGTGACCGTTGCAGACACTGTTCTTGTACCAGGTGCATCTGGCGGCGTAGGCGGTGCGCTTGTACAACTCGCCAAACGCCGTGGTGCGCGCGTGATAGCACTGGCATCAGAGGCAAAACATGCTGATGTTGCCACGCTTGGCCCAGATATTATTCTGCCCTGTGGCCCTGTGGATTTACGCACTGCCTTGGGTGATGAAAAAATTACTGTCGTGGCAGACGTGGTTGGCAGAGACTGCTGGCCAACCCTGATCGACATTATTGAAAGAGGCGGTCGATACACCTGTTCTGGCGCGATTGCTGGCCCGATGGTTGAACTGGATTTACGCACGTTTTATTTGCGTGATTTGACCTTCACAGGCTCAACCGTCATCAGCCCGCAAGTGACAAAAACCCTCGTGAAATATATCGAGGCAGAAGAGGTTAAACCTGCATTGGCGGCAACCTATCCGTTGTCAGAATTGCATGCGGCACAAGCAGCGTTCATTGAGAAAAAGCACACGGGCAACATTGTCATCATCCCTTGATCGGCAGATTCTTTGCCTAAAGCATCCGGATGACATCGCGGTCGATGGACAACATATAACCCTTACGAGAGATATTTTTGACCAACAGCTGACTTACAATTTGGTTGCCCAATTGATCGCGTAGCCGTTTGATCCGCGTCGCACCGGCCGCTTCTTCACAATCCACAGAACACTTGCCCAAAATCATCCCTTCCAACTCTGCACCTGTCATGACTTCATCATCAAGGCGCGCTTCACACAGCACTGACAATGTTTCCATAATGCTCTCGGTCAGTTCGAATTCCATGTTGTTGATATAGACGACACGTTCATCGCGGCTGACGATAAGACTGGTGATGTGGATGCCAAATTGTTGGATTTGATCCAATCGACGTGACAGTCCGTGATTGGTAAAAAGAAAATAAAGCGCCGACAAAAGCAACGCTGAGGCAAGAACAAGAAGAATGAAAATGATGAGGCGGTAGCTTTGCAAAACGTCAGCAAACGCAGTGCCAGATTGCGCTAACACTTCCAGCAATTTTATTTGCTCGGTTGTTGTAAGCGCATCGTTTTCCACAAAAATGCGCTCAACACGGTCATTGAACACGTTGGCATCGGGCAGCGACATAAACAGAATGACCGCAGAGACCAAGATCAACAATAGGATCAGCACTGACCCCCACACAACAAGGTTGCTGGAGCCAATTCCGACCCACTTTGCAGGCTTAGTATTTGAGATAATATCGTCCAGCATTGCCTCGCCTTTGTTGTAACCCACTATCATCGAATGTGGACATCACACGCAGTAACGCCCAACCCCCAGCAGAAATCCGACCACTGACAGCCCTCGCGCGGTGTGTTGTGCTAGAACATGCGTTGCTGTTCAACTTCATCACGCCATAATGTAACTGCAAAGACCCACCGTCGGATCGCTTTGCTTTATAGTCGACATAACAATGCGATTGCGCAGTCGCCGTTTTGGGGGCCGACAGGCACAAAGCCAATGCACATATTATAAGTATCTGTTTCATGGTGTGGAACCTGCGCAATCTTGTGGCGTTATTCAATATCAAACGCGGTATTTCCCAATGATATCCCATAACACCCCGATGTTTTTGTCTGACATCATAGTTTGAGGCCATGTTTGTCCCATCAAGCGCCCCGTGTTGGCGGCGCACCTAAGTTAAGGAATATATGATGCTTCGCAAATACGCACTGACTGGTCTTATTGCTCTTTCAATTTCTGCCGCACCGATTGCCACACCTACTGCGATGGCCAAGGACGGTATGGATAAATTATTAATTGGTATCGTGGCGCTCGGTATTGCGGGTGCGATTGCAAACGATGTGAAACACAACAAACGCAAACAGGTTGCCCATCAAATACCGCCCCGCAAGGTTAACAAAAAACGGACCCACACTCGACGTGCGCACAATGAGCGCCACCGTCACGATGGTCACGCACATCGCCACAGCCACGGAAATCGTCATCATTACGGCGATCACAACCAAGCCCGCAGTTCTCATCACGTAGATCGCAAACCTCGCCAGTGTTTGCGTCAAAGATGGAAAGATCACGGGTGGGTAAAATTCTACTCCAAGAAGTGCTTGCGCAAACACCGCCACTAAAAGCACCTTATCGAGCAAGGGCGGCACTTTCGGGTGTCGCCTTTTTTTGTGTCAGTTTGGCTTGCAAAAATACGTGCCGATTGGCAACTAGCGCTCATGATTGATCCAAACATTGAAATCGCCCTACGTGCCAAACTTGGCCAATCCTTGCGCATCGCTGGTGTAGATGAAGTTGGACGCGGTCCCTGGGCTGGTCCTGTAACGGCTTGTGCTGTTGTTCTTGACCCAGACAACATTCCAGACGGTTTGGCCGATTCCAAAGCGCTGTCTGCTAAAAAACGAGAAGCGCTTTTTGAACCCATTCTTGAAAGCGCGGATGTTGGGCTAGCCCACGTCAGTGTAGAAGATATTGATCGCATAAATATCCTAAACGCATCCCTGCTCGCGATGAAGCTCGCGCTAGAGCAATTAAAATTACCTGCCCAATATGCGCTGATTGACGGGAACAAAACACCGCCCGATCTGAGCATGCCGTCTGAATGTTTGATCAAAGGCGACGCACGATGCCTTTCTATTGCAGCGGCGTCCATCGTTGCCAAAGTTACACGCGATCGAATGATGGTGGCCCTTGCGCAACAGTTTCCGGGGTATGGCTGGGAAACCAACGCTGGATACGGCACAAAGGTCCACCAAGAGGGGATGAAAAAACACGGTGTAACACAACATCATCGCCGTTCGTTCAAGCCAATACACAACATGTTGTGTGCCTCAAAAACGTCTAATTCTTAACGAAGTTTAAATTTGACCTCGAGTCCCGCATGCTTGATGCTTGGGACAACGACGCAAAAAATTGCGCGGAGACGAGGCAGGCATGACGAAAAACAACACCGAAAACGGCAAGGATACTTTGCCGCTTAACCAGATTTTGTCTGGCGATTGCATCGAAGCAATGGATGAACTTCCGGCTGAATCCGTGGATTTGGTTTTCGCAGACCCCCCCTATAATTTGCAGCTAAAGGGCGAATTGCATCGCCCCGATAATTCCAAAGTGGACGCAGTAGACGATCACTGGGATCAATTCGATAGCTTCCGTGTTTACGACGATTTTTCCAAAGAATGGCTGCGGGCCGCCCGTCGCATTCTTAAGCCGAATGGCGCGATCTGGGTCATCGGATCGTATCACAATATTTTCCGTGTTGGCACAGCGCTTCAGGATGCAGGTTACTGGATTTTGAACGACGTCATCTGGCGCAAATCAAACCCGATGCCGAACTTTCGTGGTATGCGTTTGACCAATGCCCACGAAACAATGATCTGGGCCGGGAAATCCGAAAAATCCCGCCCGACATTCAATTATGAGGCGTTAAAAGCGCTCAATGATGGTGTTCAAATGCGCTCTGACTGGGTGCTGCCAATCTGTAACGGGCACGAGCGCATTAAGGACTGTGGCGGCAACAAAGCACACCCTACGCAAAAGCCCGAAAGCCTGCTGCACCGTGTTTTGATCGGCTCTACAAATGTAGGCGATGTGATACTTGATCCATTCTTTGGCTCGGGTACGACAGGTGCCGTTGCAAAGAAATTGGGCCGCAATTTCATCGGAATTGAACGCGAAGAAGCATACCGCACGGTTGCAACAAAACGCATCGCAGATATTCGAACACACGACAAACAATCGCTAGAAGTTTCCACATCTAAACGCGCCGCACCGCGTGTGCCGTTTGGCCAATTGGTTGAGCGAGGAATGCTAAATCCAGGTGAAAAACTGTATGCTCTAAACGGTCGCCACACCGCAAAAGTCCGCGCAGACGGAACGCTTGTGGGCAACGATTGTACTGGGTCTATTCACCAAGTTGGCGCCGCTCTTGAGGGTGCGCCATCGTGCAACGGTTGGACGTATTGGGGGTTCCGTAAAGAAGGGAGAACCATTCCGATTGATCTGCTACGTGAACAAATTCGCGCTGAAATGGCCGCTTAAGAAATTACCGCCGATGTTCGGGGCCGCCCCCCGAACTCGAAACCTGACTAGCCCTGCCCTTTGTGGCAGGGCCTTTTTTTATCCAAATTTCGCCAGCAGGCTAAGCCAAACAGTTCGCAAAATTGTGCGCATTCCAAAACGTGAACGCACAAGCGCGGTCATTTCAAATTCTGAAAGTCGTGATAGCCGTTTAACCGATTTATCCCATCGTTCAGGCGTGTAGCCCGCAATCCGTTTGTTCATCATGAACCCAAACCGATAATCGCGTTCAAACGTCTTTTTTGCATCTTTTTCATACCGCACCAACGCGTGGGTATCACCGTCAAGATGTGCCGAAATTTCAGCGCCCAATTTGCGGCCAAATTCAATAGCAATGCGAATACCCTCGCCCACTGTTGGGGTCGCAAAATTGGCGGTATCACCGGTTCGAACAATATTCCCAAAAACCAGTTTTGGATCATAGGGTGCCAACGAGATAATCCCGCTATTCACTTTGTATTTTTTGGGGATTTCAATGCCATAGCGGGCAGCATGCCCCTCTTCGACAAAAGCATCCATAACGGTTTTCGGCGACAAATCCGTATCCGGATTGATCACGCCAATGCCCAAACGCAGTTTATGATCGGCGGTTGGGAAAATCCAACCATAACCAGTGAGCGCCGTAGAGCCGACAAACAAAACAGCGCGGTTCGGCGCGAAACCTGCAATCGGAAATTCGAATTCAATACCAACCCCAAAGCGATCAGGTTTCTGCCCCAACCCAAGGGATGAAAGAACTGCGCAGTGCCATCCTGAAGCATCCACAATCATTTTAGATTGGATGTTTTTCTGGTCCCCATCCCTTGATCGCAACTGCGAAAGGTAACCACCATAGCATTGTTCCTGACAAGAAAGAAACTTTGTCCCAAGCATCAGTCGGATGTTTTGCGACGACAATTCAGACTCCAGATATTGATACACACCCGTCACATCCATCACGGCCATTTTGTCGTCGTTCACGGCAAAACGTGCTTCTTGAGTGTCGGAGAAAAAATCAAGTTGATCAATCACTTGGTACAAATGCACAGGGATGCCCAGCGCCTTCATGTCGCGCACCCATGTCCCACCGCTTGTACGCACTGGCTTACCAATTTCAGTGTCTTGGTGAACGACAATGCAGCTGTGAGATTGCGCCAAACGAGACGCAACAGACAGCCCAGCAGGGCCACCCCCAACGATCAAAACATCACAGGTTAGGTTATCCTTCGACATCGAGCCCTAGCAGATCAAACACGATCTCTGGCACCTCTTCTGGGGCGCCTGCAAGTGCATCCGCCTCGGCTACATGCAGTTCATCAGCTTCGCCAAACCCCCACAAAGCGCCAACGCTTGGGATGTCATTATTTCGCGCGCCAAAAATATCAAACCGTCGGTCGCCAACCATCACAGATTTAGCAGGATCTGCGCCAGTTTCATCCAACGCATATTTCAACAGTTCAGTTTTGTCAGAATTGGTGCCATCAAGTTCGGACCCAAACAGGCGTTCAACATGGGCGTGAATGCCAAAGTGCTCGATGATTTCCTGCGCATACGGAAAAGGTTTGCTCGTGGCGATAAACAGCTTCGCATCAACCTGATGCAGTGCATCGAACATCTCTCCAACACCATCATAGACGTCAGCCATGTACATGCCTTCGTCAATGAAATATTCGCGGTAATGATCAACGGCCTCTGCCACATCTGCGCCAGGGCCGAGCAGGGCTTCAAAACTGGACCAAAGTGGGGGGCCGATGCACCACGTTAGATCATCCGCGTGCGGAATATCCGCTTCACCCATCTTTTTCAAAGAAGTTTGAATGGCTTTGGTAAGCCCAACTTTGGGGTCGATCAGTGTTCCATCAAGATCAAAGAAAATCGTCAGCATTTAGTGTCTCGCGGCAAAGGGTTTGGTGGCGTTATCCGTAATTTTGCGCCGAAACACCACCGAATTACGCGTCAGTTCAGTTCGAGGCGCGATCAAAAGGCGTAACCTATTCAAAAAACGGTGTAACTTGCGCAACGATGACAGAGTTTTCTTCCAACGCGCGTTGCATCAAAGCCGCTTCGTCATCAGAAATATCATGCCCCTCGGCACGACGCTCTTCTAATGTGCCATAGCCAGACACATCCAGCGGGGCCATGTCGGCCTGCTTTAGGATCGCAACAGTTTCGCGAACGGCCTCCGCCTCGTCTATGCCACTAGCAAAACACATAAGTGCAGCGCCCGTGGCGTTCTTTGGCAGACCATCGCCATCGCTTCGCCCAACTTCGACCAGAAGGGTATAGGCCTTTTGCTTTGAATTGGCTTTTGCCATGACTTCGTGCCTTTCAGACGCAGCGGATCGCGCTGCGCCCAAGCAATTAGATTAATCGCGCAACAACTCGTTGATCGAAGTTTTGGACCGTGTCTGCGCATCTACACGCTTTACGATCACTGCGCAGTACAAGTTCACACCGTTTTTGGATGGCAGTGAACCCGCAACAACAACGGATCCTGATGGCACTTCGCCGTAAAACACATTGCCTGTTTCGCGGTCAACGATTTTGGTGGATTGGCCGATAAATACGCCCATGCCTAAAACGGAGCCTTCGCGAATGATGCAGCCTTCTACAACTTCGGAACGCGCACCAATAAAGCAGTTGTCTTCGATGATAGTTGGACCCGCTTGCATTGGCTCCAACACGCCGCCGATACCAACGCCGCCCGACAGGTGAACGTTTTTACCGATTTGTGCGCATGATCCAACGGACGCCCATGTATCAACCATCGTGCCAGTATCGACATAGGCACCCAAATTCACGAACGATGGCATCAACACAACACCAGGTGCGATGTAGGCTGATTTGCGTGCAATGGCACCTGGAACCGCGCGGAACCCCGCAGCGCCCCATTCGTTTGCGCCCCAGCCCTCAAATTTGCTGTCGACTTTGTCATACCAGCTAACGCCTTGCGGGCCGCCAGATTGCATTTCCATGTCTTTCAAACGAAAGCCCAGCAGCACAGCCTTTTTCGCCCACTGGTTCACGTGCCAAACGCCATTGTCTTGGCGTTCTGCAACCCGCAGGCCGCCGCCATCCAAAGCGTTCAATGTTTCCATGATCGCGTCACGTGTTTCACCTGTGGTCGCTGGTGTGATCGTATCACGTGCGTCCCATGCGGCTTCGATGGCAGTTTCAAGCTGAGCGTTCGACATAACAGAATCCTCGTTTCAAGTGTCTCAATTTCAACGCGCTATAGCTGTTTCAACGTTCACGCACAATCACCCAAAAGGATCATCGGACAAGTTGCCGCCACAAACCAGCACTGCAACCCGTTCATCCTTTTGCGGCTTATAGGCCCCACTCATCAATGCGGCGAGCGCAGTTGCACCCGCCGGTTCGACCAATTGACGCGCTTCTTGCCACAATGCGACCTGTGCTTTGGTGATGGCCGCGTCGGTGACGGTTACACTTTCAATTTGCGTTTTCACGGCTAAATCATAGCAAATTTGCCCAGCTTTTCGCGCACCCAATGCGTTTGCCGCCACACCGCCGACCTCCACATCAATCGGCTGTTTTTCCCTTAACGCCGCGTGCAACGTCGGCGCACGTTCAGGTTCCACAGCGACCACTTTTCGGTTTTTTTCCAACCAAGCCATCGCACCTGCAATCAATCCACCGCCACCAACTGCGATCAAAATTGTGTCCGCTTCTAAGCCTTGCTCTTCCCACTCGCGCGTCAATGTCCCCTGCCCTGCGACCGTTGGAATCGCATCAAAAGCATGAACCTGCATCGCGCCTGTTTCGCGTTCGTATTCTTGCGCTGCCACAAAAGCGTTGGCGTATTCACCCTCAACAACGCTCAAATCTGCACCGCAGCGTTTGATCAGAGCGATTTTTGCAGGACCTGCCAATTTGGGCACAAAAATCTTGGCCTTATGACCCAGTTTTTGCGCAGCATAAGCCACCGCCGCACCGTGATTGCCACCTGATGCAGCAACCAATCCGGATGCAGGAACATCGTTCGACAACAGCGTGTTAAACGCGCCACGCGCCTTGAAACTGCCCGTGCGTTGCATCTGCTCCAGCTTCATCTCGATTGGGCGATCCAAGCCAAACCCTTCAAAATTCAAGACCGGCGTACGCACAGCATGCCCCTTGATCCGCGCCGCTGCCGCCGAAATTTCGCTCTTCCAGTCCATCGTAACCCTCTTCGTCGTTTTGTCAGATACAAGCGTTGCAAAACATGGGCCGACACGCAATGGTGAAGCAACATAAAAGAGCAAAGGTATAGGATCAATGGCCAGAAAACAAAGAGCTTTTCCGAACGCAGAAGAAGACGTTAAAAAAGCAGCGGGCGTTCCCGATACTGCACAAACACGCTCACCTGCGTACCGTTTAGCCTTTGCCGATGACGATTTTCTGTGCCGCGACGAACTGCGAGCCACGCGCATTCAATTGGAAATGCTTAAACCCGAATTGATTCTGGCGGAAAAAGGCATCGAAAGCACGATTGTCATGTTTGGTGGTGCGCTCATTCCCGAGCCAAGCAAGAAAGATCAGGCCCGCACAAAAACGCTCGCTGATCTGTCGAAATATTATGACGAAGCCCGTGAGTTTGCGCGATTGATGACCGTCAAAAGCATGGAATCATACGGCCGAGAAAACGTAGTCGTCACAGGCGGCGGCCCCGGCGTGATGGAAGCAGGCAATCGAGGCGCGGCCGAAGCTGGTGGCGCATCAATTGCCCTGAATATCGTGCTGCCCCACGAACAAGCTCCGAACGAATATTGCACACCCGATTTGTGTTTTAACTTTCACTACTTTGCGACGCGGAAAATCCATTTCTTGATGCGCGCTAAGGCAATCACCGTGTTCCCAGGCGGATTCGGCACATTGGACGAGCTGTTTGAAACGTTGACCCTTATTCAAACAGGCCGCATGGAACGGATGCCAGTTATCCTGTTTGGCGAGGCCTTTTGGCGCTCCATCATCAATTGGGAAACATTGGCAGAAGCAGGCACTATTTCTGCTGAAGACATTGATTTGTTTAACTTTGTCGAAACCGCTCAGGACGCGGTAAAGCTGATCGAAGCCGCGAGCTAGATCAATTTTGCAGGCAATCGAGCGTACCCGCGAAAGCGTATTCGATTGCCCCGTTCTGCACCATCACTGAGGCTGTAATTCGGGAAACGTTCAAGAAACCGCCCGACTGCAACACGTCCTTCCATCCTTGCAAGGCTAAGCCCAACGCAAGTATGTGGGCCACCTGCAAAGGCAAGGTGCTTGTTTGGGCGCCGATCTAATTGCAAAACTTCGGCATTCTCAAATTTCGTTTCATCACGATTCGCCGCACCAATACATAGATGCAAATCCGATCCAGCGGGGATGTGAACACCGTGCATCTCCATGTTTTCTGTTGTCAGGCGATTCCCAAATTGGTTTGGGCTTTCCATCCTTAAAAATTCATCAACGGCTGTGTTCAGCAAGGTCGGATTTGAAATCAAGGCAGCCTTGGCAACAGGGTTTCCATCTAGCAAAGCCAACGCATTACCGATCAAATTCGTTGTCGTTTCATGCCCTGCGTTCAGGATAAAGATACAGTTCTGAAGCAGCTCAACTTCGCTCAGCTGCCCCTGCTCAGATTGCATCATCCGTGTCAAAACATCGGTTTCTGGATTTCCAGGATTTTGTTCTCTGCGCGCTACTAGGTCTTTTAGGTACGCCTTAAATTCCGCTACCGCACGGTTTCCATCGTCCAGCTGATCTTGGGTCAAGGCAGGTTCCAACGCACCAAGAATGGCAAGGGACCAATCGCGCAAAGGGCCGCGTTCTTCGTGGGGCATATCAAACAAATTGCCGATAACTTCGATCGGTATCGCACCTGCAAAAGCGGATACTAAATCGACCTCACCTTTGTGTTCCATCTGATCCAACAGCCAAGTGACCTGCGCAATCAATCCCTGTTCCATCCCAGCAATCGCACGCGGGTTCATCGCGCCAACCATAATTGAACGCACGCGCGTGTGCAGCGGTGCATCATTAAAAACCAACGACGTTGTGTGGTGTTCAAACAGCAAGCTGTCGCCGTACTTTGGCTTGAAAACAGTTTTCTTATCCGAAATAAACCGCCTCGTATCGCGGTAAATCATATCCAAATCGGCATGGCGCGAAATGACAAAAGACCCGTCAGGCTGTGGGTGGACAGGCGCGTCTTGGCGCAAGGCCACATAGGTTTTGTACGGGTTGTTGTGAAACCCATCTGGCAGATCTGTTAGCAAAAAATCCATGTCAGATCATTGACCATACCAATAGGGCAATGCAATGTTTTTGTGATGAAATTCAAAAGGATCAATGGCCATGTCAATCACCGACCAAGAGCGAGCGGACCAAAGTGCGGCAGCAATGTGGGCCAATGACCGCGCTACAGAATGGCTCGGTGTTGAGCTGATTTCAGTCGGCAAAGGCGTTGCGGAAATGCACATGAAAGTTGAACCGCATCATTGTAACGGGCACAATATTTGCCACGGCGGATTTATCTTTACGCTTGCGGACACGGCCTTTGCATATGCCTGCAACAGCTATAATCAAGCGACCGTCGCGCAGCACAACACGATCACTTTTGTAAGTGCGGGTAAGCAAGGTGATTTACTGATCGCAAAGGCAACAGAGATAAGCAAAACGGGCCGTAACGGGGTTTATGATGTGAACGTCACCAACGAAATGGACACCTTGATCGCGTCATTTCGGGGATGTTCGCGTACCATCAAAGGCCAGAACTTCCCCGAATAAATCTTAGTTACTGGCCAAAACACCATCACATTGGCGCGGTAGATCAGCCATCGTGTATTGCCGCGCACCCCGTTTTTTCTTCTTTGGTCTCGGCTTCGGTCCGGGCTTCACTTTTGGTGGGTTTAAATAATCCGTCACCCACCATTGCAACGTCTTGTCACAGCCGTTCCCACCATTGGAAATCTGCGAAACTGTCGGCGTTTGCGTTACACACCCCTTGAGCCCCTTTGGGCATTTCATCCGCACATGAAAATGGGTGTTATGCCCATAAAGTGGGCGAATTTTTTGCAGCCATTTGCGGTTCCCACGAGTGTTCTCACACAGCCAAACCTTGGCGGGGGCGGTGATGAAAATCCGATCGACGCGTGGGTCTTGTGCAGCCACTTTCAATATATTGGCGTGCTGTTGGCTCCAGTTTCCATTAACTGTGCGTTGGCTTTTGGCGCGCACATTTGTCGATGACAGACTTTCGCGTTCGCCACGGCTTAGGTTCAAGCGGGTCGGTTTATACAGCCAGATATCTGCATCTAATCCCATCTGATGTGACTGGTGTCCCGACAGCATTGGTCCACCGCGAGGCTGCGATATATCGCCAATGTACAAGCCCGCCCACCCCGGCTGTAGCGCAGCTTTTGCGCTGAGTTCTTTTAGAAACGCAATCATCTCTGGATGGCCCCAATTCCGATTGCGACTTAGACGCATCGCTTGCCATGTTGGGCCAGATTCAGGAAGTGCAGCCCCACCTGCCAAACATCCTTTGGCATAGGTTCCGATGGCTGCTGGAGATTGGCGCGATGCATTCGCCTTTGCACCAAAAAGCTTATTCGCCTTTACATCTGACGTGCTGATCCGAACGGTCGTAGCTGACGCTGGCGCAACCGCCGCAGTTTGGATCGTGGCTTTTGGGGCCTTTTGCCCACCAGAACCACAGGCCACGACAAGCGATAATAACAATAATTGGTGGACACGTATTTTCAAATTCCTTTAACGATACTCGTCTGCTGAACGCACCCAGAATAACAAAATTAACCCGATCACAAAGAGCCCTACCACGGGTGAGACCCCAACGCGCTGACTTCCGCTTAGTGTGGTGAAAAGGTCGATTAGACCAGGGGCTAAAAACGCGGAGGCTTTGCCCGTTAGAGCATAGAGTCCAAACGATTCTGTCATGCGGTCTGGGTCAGCTTGGTCAACCAGAAACGTGCGGCTTGATGCTTGTAGAACGCCACCAGCGGCACCGATGCAGGCACCGGCAAAGATAAACAGATTATCTGGAAAGCTACTTTCTGGCGCGGTTGGGAAACCAAATACCGCTTCACGAGAAATGCCAACGATGAGCGAGCTGACAAGAATAAGAACGCTCACACAGATGATGATAACTTTTTTCGGTCCGATCTTTTGGTCTAAGCGGCCACCAAAATAGCAGAAAATCGCACCAGTGATTGCGGCAACAATGCCGAAAATGCCGATGTCTACGTTGCTCCATTCCAGTACACCCGCGGCGTAAATTCCGCCAAAAGCGTAAAGACCGATCAAAGCATCGCGGTAAAACATAGATGAACCAAGGTAGAACGCTAGGCTTCGTCGCGCTGGAAGGTTTTTGAGCGTGACAACAAGTTCGCCTAGCCCTTTGCCAACTGCATTCGATAATTTTTCGCGGCGCGGTTTATCTTTGACCCAAAGGAAAAACGGCACCATGAAAATGGCGAACCAAGCCGCTGTTAAGATACCGACGAACCGCGTGCCTTCGCGCATTTCTGCATCCAGCCCGAAGAGAGGCGATATGCCAATAAACGTTATTCCTTTTTCGTTCTCTGCGAAAAATAGCAGCATGATGAACAATGAAATGACGCCACCCACGTATCCGAATGCCCAACCAGAGCCTGATATCCTGCCCATTTCTGATCTGGGTGCGAGGCTTGGCAGCATTGAGTTTACGAACGTCTGAGACAGCTCCATGCCTGCCATGCCGATGGCAAACAACAGGAGAATCGTCACCACGCTCCCTGACCCGGGCACGGCATTCCAAAGGTAGGCGGCCCCAACAACATACATCACGGAAAAAAGCGCGATCCAAGGTTTACGTGGCCCAGCGTTATCGGCAATTGCACCAAAAATAGGGGAAGCAAACGCCAGAAACAAACCCGTCATCCACATCATTCGCGCCCACAGGGCTTGGCCTTCAACCGCGTTTTCTGCAACTGCAGAGGTAAAATACGGCCCAAAAATAAAGGTGATCAACAGCGTGTTGTACGGCTGAGACGCCCAATCGTAGAAATACCATCCCCAAATGGATTTACGGTTTTGTGTGGATTCCACGATAATACCCCCGAAAGCTTTTGCGTATTGTGCGAGCGATAGAACCTTTTTAGGTACAAACACGCAAGGTTATTCGCAGCAATCGGATCAAACTGCACCCTAGGGTTTTGTTCTCGCTCTTGTCATAAGAAGAACCAGACATTAGGTCTTTGAATGTCGGAACGAAGGAACCAGCAAATGATTTCAGCATTAGGCGTGGCACTGTTAGCACTCTTGAATGTGATGTGGTGGATTATTGTCGCACACATCGTGATTGGCTGGTTGGTAAACTTCCAAGTCTTGAATTTGCAACAACCTGTTGTCGCGCAAATCTACTTTAGTTTGAACCGATTTCTTGAGCCGCTTTACGCACCGATCCGACGATTTTTACCAAACACGGGCGGGTTAGATTTTTCACCATTGGTGGTTTTTATTGCGATCATTTTCTTGCAACGGCTCGCGGCACAAATGGCCTACTCTGTTTAACTAACTCCCAAGCTGCCCTTTTTGTGATCCCCACAACTGCTTTACACGTACATCCCTGCCACAGGCTTTGCGGTATTTTTTATACGCAACTTTTCGCTGTACCAGACCAAAGCGCGTCAAAACTTTCTTATTACTTTTGTAATAATCTTGGTGGAATTCATCGGCGTCAAAGAATGTTCCAGCACTTTTTATCGGCGTAACAATTTTTGCCCCAAAGCAGATTGCGCTGTGGATTTTAATTTTTGCGCGACGGATACCTGTGACGCCGAAGTGGTAAATACCGCGGTGCGATAGCTGTCGCCACGATCACAAAATTGCCCACCTGCATCTGTTGGATCAACTGTGCGCCAAAATTTGTGCAGCAATGCATTGTACGACACCTTCGTAGGATCAAACACAATGCGAACCGCTTCGTAATGCCCTGTGCCGCCCTTTGACACTTCCTTATATTTTGCAGTTTTCGATGATCCACCAATGAACCCAGATTCCGCCTTGATCACGCCAGAAATTGATTCAAAATCAGATTCAATGCACCAAAAAAAACCACCAGCGAAAATTGCGATCTGTTGCTCTGCAAAACTGGCTTGTGCGCCACCCAACATTACAGCGCCTATTACGGCGATCTTTTTGAACGCGCCAAACATGTTATCTTACTCCTTGTAGGTCCCGCCTGTAATTGTATGAATTGCGATCACGTATAATTAACAAGTCGGTGAACGACGTGACCCATTTGAGCGAACCAAAACGACTTGCGATGTGGTCTGGGCCAAGAAACCTGTCCACTGCGATGATGTATGCCTTTGCACAGCGCGGTGATTGCGAAGTTTGGGACGAACCATTTTATGCCGCTTATCTGAGCACAACAGGAATCGAACACCCGCTGGGCGATGCAATTATCGCTGCGGGGGACACAGATCCAAAAACCGTAATTCAAAAATGCACCTTACCTGGGCCAGAAAGCAAACCGCTGTTTTACCAAAAACACATGACCCAACATATGATCCCTGAATTTGATCGGACGTGGGTTTTGGAACAGCACAACATTTTTCTTATTCGTCACCCTGCGCGCGTTCTCGCCAGTTACTCCGCAAAGCGAGACAATCCAACGCTCGACGATATTGGCTTTACCCAACAAATGGAGCTGATAGATTTGGTGATTAACGAAACGGGGCAAACGCCTTTGATCGTAGACAGCGCCGATATCCGCGATAACCCCAAGACAATGTTAAACTCAATTTGCGCACAAGTTGGCATCCCCTTTGATGCTGAAATGTTGAGCTGGCCAAAGGGTGGTAATTCGCAAGATGGTGTCTGGGCGTCACATTGGTATTCTGCGGTTTGGAACAGCACTGGCTTTGCTGGGCCTGAAAATCCATTGCCAAGCGTCGCCATTAAAATGCAGGATGTTTATCAACCTGCAAAACACATTTATGATCGTATGTCAGAAATGAAACTTACGCTTTAATCTGCTTAACGCGCTGCCAGCGTAAGTTCTATTCGACGATTCTTGGCCAAGGCCGCATATGATGTACCCTGCGTGAGCGGTTGAAATTCGCCATATCCATTTGTTGATAATTTCTGTGGTTCTAGCTCTGTCGCATCAACGAGGAAACGAACAACAGAAAGGGCACGCGCTTGCGACAACTCCCAATTATCTTTGAAACGACCTGTACCACTGATTGGTTGATTGTCGGTTTGGCCATCAACGCGCAGTACCCAATCCACATCATCAGGCATCCCTGAAACAACGTCTTGCAGCACTGGCACGACTTGCAAAAGGATCTGTTTGCCACTTTGTTCCAATACTGCGGAACCTTGTTCAAATAATTCAGCTGATGAAAATACCAATCGATCAAAGATCGGATGGTCTGGCGCGGCTTCACTTAACGAGCCACGCAGTTTTCCGTTCAACGTTCCATTCAAAGCGGCCATCATAGTAGCATTCGTTTCTGAACGAATGCGATGAAGTTTCTTCAGCTCGCTTTCAGTTTCTTGAAACTTTGCTTCAACAATTTCGAGCGTATTTTCGGCTGTCCCAATAGATGCTTTTGTCGTGTCCAACTTCCCAACAAGAACGGCAGCATCGCGGGTCACCGTTTTCAAAGCTTCCTTTTTGTCCTCAGCTTGACCTTCAGCAGCCCTCAAACGTGTTTTCGCAGTTTCGTTTTCTGTTTGCGCGGCTTGCATTTTGGTCAAATGTATTTCGACTAGCTTTTCAACTTTGGATAACTCTGCCTTGGCTTTTTCTTCTAACGCGTTTGCTTCTGCAAACTGGGCCTCTTCGCGCTTCAAGGATGTAAGCCGCCGGCCCGCAACCTCAACTGCCTGCCCAGCCACTTTCGCAGAACGCTCCATAGTGATGGCTTGTTGTTCTGCGTCTTTGAAAAAATTATTTTTCAGATCTGACAATGCCGGACCATCTGCTTCTGAGATTACGTCTTGGTTTTCGGTCACAGCTTGCTTGGCGGCATTTGCAGCAGCCACAGCGCGCCGCAATTCAGCAACCGTTGCCTCGATGCGTTTTTGTTCTGCTTTTGCCCTTTGAAAATCACTTTGTGCGTTTGTTGCCGCTTTCGACGCTTCACTTGCTACAAGTTGTGCGTTTTCAAACTCAGTTTGCGGCGTTTGGTCTTAAATATCGCTTATTTTCTCTGAAAGAATATCCAGCTCATCTTGCACTTCTTTCACAGATTGCGTCGCAACCGTCACCGCATTTTCCGCCTTAACAACTTCTTGATTGGCCGCGGCGATTTGTGTTTCGTAATCGGCCACGTTGGCCGTCAAAGTGCGCGCGTATCCACCCAGCTTTTTTCTAATTTTTTGTACGGCGAAATGCCCTCAATGGCGTCAGAATCAGCAGCGATCGCGGCTAACTTTTCGTCCGCATCAGAAGAATCGCCAAACCAATTGTTGACGACACTCACCATGCCAATGATAGCCAAGAACAAAATAACACCAAAAATGGCAGCGCGGATAAAAACCCGACGAAGGGCCATTTGATGGCTCCTCGTGCTGCTCGCCATCATAACTAAAACCTTGATCCACTTGATCAGGCTGTTGTTCGTATTCGTTACTCACAACTATAAGACTCCGCTTTCCAACCCCTAAAAAGGTGCGCAACACATCAAAGGAATGACCGAGACATAATTTTCACAATCCAACAGAGCCTCTGTACCCAAGAGTCATTTTTCAAAGAATATGAAGTTGCTCATTTTCCGCCCGAATTGCCTACCTTTGGTATTCTTATCGATCTGACGTCGCTATTTGATAAGCAGCTTTAATCAGTGCGTCAACTCACTCGAGATGGTGTTGACGCACGCACAGATCGTTTGTGGCAAGGATGACTCGGTTATTTCGAACGGGCGTTACGCGCAGCCAAAAGCTTCAAACGCAATGCGTTGATTTTAATAAACCCTGCTGCATCTGCTTGATCGTAAGCCCCTGCATCATCCTCAAACGTTACGTGTTGTTCAGAATAAAGCGTATCATCAGACCAACGCGCAACTGTTTGTACAGAGCCTTTGTACAATTTCACACGTACCACACCGTTCACATGCTGTTGGCTGTGATCAATCATCGCTTGCAACATTTCACGCTCTGGGCTGTACCAATATCCATTATAGATCAGCTCTGCGTAACGGGGCATCAGCTCGTCTTTCAAATGCGCCGCGCCACGATCCAATGTGATTGATTCAATTCCTCGGTGCGCTTCCAGCATGATTGTGCCACCAGGGGTTTCGTAAACGCCGCGTGACTTCATCCCGACATAGCGACCTTCTACCAAATCAAGGCGTCCAACACCGTGCTTGCCACCCAAAGCATTCAAATCAGTCAACATTTCTGCGGGTGACTTTGCCACTCCATTCAGGGCAACTGGATCGCCCTTTGCATAAGTGATTTCAACGAATTCTGCTTCGTTAGGCGCTTCTTCGGGGCTTACTGTTCGTTGGTACACATATTCTGGTGCTTCAACTGCTGGGTCTTCCAAAACTTTGCCTTCAGAAGACGTGTGCAACAAGTTGGCATCAACAGAAAACGGTGCTTCGCCACGTTTGTCTGTCGCAATCGGGATTTGATTTTCTTCTGCAAACGCCAGCAACTTCGTGCGGCTTTGCAAATCCCACTCACGCCAAGGTGCAATCACCTTAATATCCGGGTTCAACGCATAGGCCGACAATTCAAACCGAACTTGGTCATTGCCCTTACCCGTTGCGCCGTGCGCGACCGCATCTGCACCTGTTTCAGCTGCAATTTCGACCAAACGCTTGGAAATCAGAGGCCGCGCGATGGACGTTCCCAAAAGGTACAAGCCCTCATAAACCGCATTCGCGCGAAACATTGGGAATACAAAATCGCGAACGAATTCTTCGCGAACGTCTTCGATGAAAATGTTCTCTAGTTTGATACCCAACAGCTCTGCCTTTTTGCGGGCGGGGTCCAGTTCTTCACCTTGGCCAAGATCCGCGGTAAACGTAATGACTTCGCAGCCGTATTCGGTTTGCAGCCACTTTAGAATGATAGACGTGTCTAAACCGCCAGAATAGGCAAGAACTACTTTTTTAGGGGCAGCCATTGTGGGCAATCTCCATTAAATTTCGGGATATCGCGCGTGTATTGCGTTTTTTGCTGCTCGACAAGTGGCCTTTACATCGCAACGATAGCACGATGCACGTAAAACCAGAATGAGTCATCGCAAATGTCTGAAACAAATCTTTTGAATTATTCAAATTTTGGAGAAGAGATTGGGACGCCGTTAATCCTCGTTCACGGGTTGTTTGGATCGGGGCGAAACTGGCGGGCAATTGCGCGTTATTTATCGAAAAGCCGATGGGTTGTGACGGTGGATATGCGTAATCATGGCAACAGTTTTTGGGGTCCAGAAAATTCCTACCTTGATTTGGCCAGCGATTTGGCAAAATTGATTGCGCATCTTGGCGGGTCTGCCGATGTAATGGGTCATTCTATGGGTGGCAAAGCCGCAATGGTTCTTGCCCTAAACAATCCCGAAATGGTCCAACGCTTAATCATCGCAGACATTGCACCAGTCGGATATCTGCACAGCCAAAATGACAAAATAGAAGTTATGCAATCTTTGCCGTTTAGCCAATTTGATCGCCGATCAGCCGCTGAAACCGTTCTAAGGGAAAAATTGGGTGATTCTGGGTTAGCTGCATTTTTTGCCCAAAGTTTGTCATTTGACGATCCTACTCCGAAATGGCTTTTGAACCTTGATGCCCTTCATACGAATATGGACGCGATCATCGGCTTTCCCGCACTGGACGAATCATTCACCAAAGAGGTTTTGTTCCTGTGTGGTGGTGATTCCGACTATGTTGACGAGTCCGGAAAAACAGAAATTACCCGACTTTTTCCGAAGGCTATTAGCCAAACAATCGAAGGGGCTGGTCATTGGATACATGCGGACAAACCTCGTGAATTTATGACCGCTTTAAGCACCTATCTAGAATCATAGCGCCTCAATATTTTTTGGATTCAGTGCGCGGTGCGCCTAAAATTCTATCGCACAATTTTGCTGCAACTCCGCACGGAATTGAGCTTTGGACGCGGCGTATAAACTCTCTACTTGGGATACTGAAATTTGGCTTGTATCCCCCACATGTGCCTGCGTTTCGCCAGCGGAACAGTAATTGCCAAAGCTCTGAAAACCCAAGTTAGAAGCGCTTCATTTTAGAAAATGCAGCGCGTCGGCGATCTCTTTAGACGTGCCTTTTGAAACCTCATCTAACCCTTCAACTGCCTCATCCACTTCGGATAAGAACAACGTGACGACTTCTGCTAGATCTTCGGCACCTACATCTTTTTCCAGCTGTTTGACCTGATTCCAGTTAATCATCAACGACCCCTTAAACGAATTTCCAAATTCACAGTTCTTGGGCCATTAAATCCCACCGATATTTAACAATTCATTATCAATTCACATATTTTTTGGATTCTCGAATTTCATCAAAAATTAAAACCTAACCTGCAAAGTGTGTCTGAACTTAAGATAGAAGGTAGGTTGTGGCACATATTGAAGCACACAGCGAAACAGTCGCATTAAGCCCAAAGCAAGACATTGCCGGGCAACTTTGCATTTTGGTAGTTGACGACAGCAAGTTGCAGCGAAGAATTGTTTCGCTCAGCCTAAAGAAATGGGGTTTCAAAGTAATTAAAGCCACTAGCGGGCTGGAAGCTCTAAACATCTGCAAGGAACAAGCCATTGATTTAGTGATCAGTGACTGGATGATGCCTGAAATGGATGGGCTAGAATTCTGTAACGAATTTCGCAAATTGGACCGTGCACGATACGGATATTTTATTCTTTTGACGTCGAAGAATAAAAAGAACGACGTTGCCCAAGGATTAGATATCGGCGCAGATGATTTTTTATCCAAACCTGTAAACTTCGCCGAACTTAAGGCGCGGATTCGGGCTGGCACGCGCGTTTTGGACATGGAGCAAAAGCTAATAGACCAGAACGAAAGTGTGGTCAGTGCGCTCGAAGAGCTTCAAAACCTTTATGAAGAAGTCAACAAAGATCTCGCCGAAGCAGAAAAACTACAACAATCTTTGGTTCCTATTCGTCACGTGAATTGCCCAGCGGAGAAGTGTCTCTCCTCTTTCAGTCCAGCTCTCACGTCGGAGGAGATCTTGTCGAGTTCTTCAGCTTTTCTGATTCAAGGCTCAGCCTGTATTCAATAGACGTTTCGGGCCACAGCATCTCATCTGCACAGATAACCGCAAGGCTGGCTGGCTATCTTAGCGCGCATAACAAAGAACAAAACGTAGCATTTGATCGGTTGCAAACCGGGGAATATGTGCATCGTGACCCAGCATTAATCGCAGAACATTTGAATCAATTGATGATGGATGAACTCGAAACGGATCATTATTTCACCTTGGCGTATGCGGACATCAATTTGACCAACGGCACTGTGCAAATGGTTCAGGCAGGTCATCCTCACCCCGTCGTCTCTAATCCTGAAACGGGTGTAAAATATTATGGCGATGGCGGCCCACCGATTGGCTTGATGTCAGATATGAAATTTGAAACATTCGAATTCAAATTAAAAAAAGGCGACCGGCTTTTTCTATATTCAGACGGTATTACAGAATGCCAAAATGCTGGCGGAGAGCTTTTGGATGAAGACGGGCTAGAGAGAATTTTACTCAAGCAGCATTCAGGAAAAGGGCCAGAATTTATGAATGACCTAATGTGGGAGTTGGCCGCTTTTGCGAACGAACACCCATTTGGTGATGATATTTCAGACATACTTTTCGAATTTAGGGAATTCGTACAACCGCCTCAATAGAATCAAACGAAATTCGACCATTGGCACAGAAAATGGCGGTCACCTTTGTTCGAAAGCATCGTCATGGCTGATTTTGGATCCATCCATACGACCGAATGTTCAGGTTCTATCGGGTCAGAAATGCGCAAGGTCGGAGTGCACGTAAAAATATGGCAAATTTTATGCGCCCAAATATCGTACTCTGGCATGAACGTGTACCTTTGGTACGCCCCCAATCGCCTTATATTCGTTATGTGATACCCGGTTTCTTCGAACACCTCGCGATGTAATGCCCGCACGGGTGTTTCGCCAAAATCAATTCCACCACCTGGCAATTGCAATTCTAATTCTTCACCATCTTGTGAAGTTAGCAGCAAATCTCTGCCCTCAGGAATAATAGCATATGCACCTGGGCGACGGATATATTTTCTACCCTTTTTATAGGGGTCACCAAACCGTCGCATTAAAATTTAGCTCCATAAAAGGCACGACAACTGCGAAGCAATTGCACTTCCTTGTAAACACCACTATTTCGACAGCTTAACAAGGGTAAGGCCAATGAAGTCAGATCAAACATCTAAACACTGGGACGATACAATTCTCCCGTTTCAGTTAGACGCGGCCGATGTTCGTGGGCGCGTGGCGCGCTTAGATGGAACACTCGATACTATCCTCAGCCAGCACAATTACCCATTGAGCGTTTCTGCCCAAGTGGCCGAGGCCGCATTGCTCACTGCGATGATCGGGCAAACCATTGATTTGCGGTGGAAGCTGTCAATTCAAATTCGTGGGAATGGCCCGTTACGGATCATCGCAACGGATTACTTTTCCCCCCAATCTAAAACAGAACCCGCACGAATTCGCGCCTACGCCAGCTTTGATGCAGACGCCATTGAAGCAAGCGACGAGGAAGGCTTTGGTTTGATTGGAAAAGGCATGTTTGCGATTCTGATCGATCAAGGATCTGGAACCCGACCTTACCAAGGTATTACTCCGCTCGCTGGAGGATCGTTGGAAAAATGTGCTGAAACTTATTTCGCGCAATCCGAACAACTGCCCACACGTTTCAAAACAATTGCGGCTCAGGAAACCATCGGTGGTGGTGCACCAAAATGGCGGGTGGGCGGCATTATGGTGCAGCACATGCCAAAAGCTTCTCCGTTAATGGATAACGGCGGAACAGGCGAAGGCGGCTTACTGCAAGCGCAGGATTTGCTTTCAGGTGACGAAGCCGAAAATTGGAATCGTGCAACCATTTTGATGGATTCTGCAGAAGAGACAGAACTGATTGGTCCGCACGTAGGACAAGAACGTTTGCTACGTCGTCTTTTCCACCAAGAAGTTCCACGTATTTTCACTGCACAACCAATCGAATTTGGCTGTACTTGCGGGGTGGAAAAAGTTCGCCAAACAATGTCGATCTATTCCGTCAAAGACATCGCTTCAATGACCGCAGAAAACGGCATGGTCACAGCAGATTGCCAATTCTGTGGGGCTCATTATGAGCTTGAACCAACAAGTCTCGGAAAAGATGCCAAAAAAGATGTGTAGCGCCGATTTGGCAGAAAAATCACGCGTTTTGGATTGGGTAAAACAGGCAACCCAAGGCGATTTGCATCATTTGTCATCTTCCGACTTTGATCTGAATTCAGACAAGCCGATGGATCGCGCCCACTATAAACCGGCAGCCGTCATGGTACCAATCCTGGATCACCCGGATGGTTTGCAAGTTATCCTCACGCGGCGCGCTGCGCATTTGAAACACCATCCGGGGCAGATTGCATTTCCAGGCGGCAAAGTAGATGCATCAGATCGCAGTTTGGAACACGCCGCGTTCCGTGAAGCAAATGAAGAAATTGGGCTGCAAAGCCATCAAGCAGAAACGCTTGGCAAACTCCCACTTCACCGCACAGTTACTGGGTTCGAAGTTCAACCGATTGTGACCCACGTGTCAGCGGATTTCTCGCCAGTTTCAGACCTGGGTGAGGTTGAGGAGGTTTTTCATGTGCCGCTGGCTCATCTAACCAATCCAGCAAATTACTTCATTGAAAGTCGCGTTTGGATGGGCAAGCCACGGCGGTATTATGTTGTGCCTTACGGCCCTTATTATATTTGGGGCGCCACGGCACGGATGTTGCGTATGTTGGCGGATCGCTTAGAACAAACACATGAAACTAACAGCTGACTGGGTGCACGACGCAAACGTGCAACGTTTATTTTCTGCGTTCGAAGATCGTGGGCATCAAATCTTTTTTGTCGGCGGATGTGTTCGAAACGCGCTTTTGAACTGTGCTGTTGCAGATCTTGATGTGTCTACATCTGCCATTCCAGAACAAACAATTTCCGTCGCGAAATCCGAAGGATTCAAGTTCATCCCGACTGGGTTAGAACACGGCACCATCACGATCATCATCGGTGATCGTAACTTTGAAGTAACCAGTTTTCGCAAAGACGTGGAAACGCACGGGCGTCGTGCTGTAGTCGCATTTTCAAACAATATTATGGACGATGCGTTACGGCGAGACTTCACAATGAACGCACTTTATGCGGATTACACAGGCGAAGTGATCGACCCTTTGTCGGGTATGGGTGATTTGAAAAACCGAAAGGTTCGCTTCATTGCAGATGCACAAGACCGCATCAAAGAAGATTACTTGCGTATCCTGCGATACTTTCGGTTTCACGCTTGGTACGCAAACCAGGAAGAGGGCATGGACCAAGATGCAATGGCCGCCATTGCCGAAAATATCGAAGGACTCGGGTTAATTTCGAAAGAACGCATCGGTGCAGAATTGCGCAAAATATTATCTGCTGCCGATCCTGTTCGAACAATCGCCACAATGGAAAACTGTGGCGTGTTGGCACATATCATTCCAGGAAGCAGCGCGCGCGCACTTGGGCCGCTAACTTTGTTAGAAGAAACCGCAGGATTGAAAGCGGATTGGCAACGTCGGCTACTCGCGCTCGGTGGCACTGATCAATCTGCTAAACTGCGGCTTTCAAGGGCAGAGTCCAAACGAATTGCAACATTTCACAAAGCAATGGATCGAGGCGCAGGATCAGTAGAGACGGCCTATTGGTACGGCAAAGATACGGCGCTTGATCTTGCTTTGATTATCGCTGCAACTTTGGAAACCCACACACATCCAGACCTGTTAAATCAGATCAACGAAGGAAGTTCTGCACTCTTTCCTGTTGCTGCCAACGACCTTTCAAAGACGATAAATGGCAAGGCGATTGGCGACGCCCTTCGCGCACTAGAAACAGAATGGGTCGCGTCGGGATTTGCGAAAACAAAACAAGAGCTTTTAGCGAATGTTTAGCCCGCTAATCACGTTTCTTATCGCTGGCCTGCTAAGCCCAGGACCAAACGTCATAATGCTGACCAGCTCTGGCGCACGATTCGGGGCAAAGGCAACATGGCCACATTTGCTGGGTGTCGTAATTGGTACGGGTGTGATCGGGGCAGTTTGTGGTTTGGGCATCGGCGCCTTAATCGTGTCACAACCGCAACTGCGATTTGTGCTGCAATGCGTTTCATTCGCATGGATTTTATGGATGGCCTATCGGCTATTGTTCCCAAAAAATGTGACTAAAAACAACGCTACCGAACGCCCAATGACATTTATACAGGGTGCAATCTTCCAGTGGGTAAATCCGAAAATTTGGGCTGTGGCATTGGCAGCGTCATCGGGGTATTCAATTGGCCTAGGCCCTTTCGGCGAAGCAATGCGCATCGCAACGGGCTTTATTTGCGTCAATTTCTTTGTCTGCGTTTTTTGGACATATTCAGGTCAGCTCTTGTCAGCCTTGCTGAACAATGAAAAACGCTGGTTTTATTTTCGCGCCTGCATGGCGTTCTTCCTCGCGGTTTCTGCAATCTTGGTGTTCTTATGACTGAAATACAGATCGAAAAACTTGGCGCCAAAGGTGATGGCGTGGCCATTCTTGACGGAATTGAGGTGTTTGCCCCCTACACTGTTCCTGGTGAACGGGTTGAGGGCGAAATCCAAGACGGGCGTATGGCCAAGCCACGTATTCTGAAACCTGTTCCCCTTCGCGTGAAAGCGCCCTGTTCGCATTTCAAATCCTGCGGTGGCTGCCTTACCCAACATATCGACCCTGCTTTCCTTGCTGACTGGAAGCAAGAATTGGTGCGTGATGCACTGTCCAAACAGGGTTTAAGCACCGAACTGCGCGCAATAATATCTTCACCGCCCAATTCCCGTCGTCGTGCTGTTTTTACTGGAAAACGTACCAAAAGCGGTGCGTTTCTTGGGTTTCATGCACGCGGAACGTCACAAGTTATTCCGATCAATCAGTGCACGCTTTTGCAACCCAAAATCACCGCTGGTTTCGACGGGCTCATTAAATTGGTGCAACTCGCCGCATCCCGCAAAAGCGAGGTTCGCATCGCGGTTACAACCAGCCTTGGCGGATTAGATATTAGTGTGGATGATGCGCTGCCGCTTGGGAACGATATCCAATCCCAAGTCGTAAAAATCACTCATGATCACGGGTTTTCGCGCATGTTCTGGAACAGCGAAGTTATCTTAGAACGCAGTGCGGCACAGCAGAAATTCGGAACAGCGCTGATCACCCCACCAAACACCGCTTTCTTACAAGCCACCAATGAAGGCGAAGCAGCTTTGGTAAAAACTGTGCAAGAAATTGTAGCCAACGCAAAAAACGTCGCTGATCTATTCTCTGGGTGTGGCACGCTGACCCTGCCGATCGCGCAAACAGCAGAGGTGGCAGCCTTTGAATCAGATAGCCCAATGTTAGCCGCCCTTGATAAGGGATGGCGCGAAACGACGGGTTTGAAAAAGGTTTCAACAGCGACGCGAGATCTTTTTCGCAATCCACTGCGTTTGGATGAGTTGAAACCTTTTGATGCCGTTGTCATTGATCCGCCACGCGCGGGTGCCCGTGCCCAAGTCGAGATTTTGGCGCAATCCGCCGTTAAAACAATTGCCTTTGTATCCTGTAATCCCGCAACTTTTGCACGCGATGCACGCACATTGGTGGACGGCGGATACAC
The DNA here is from genome assembly GCA_037625035.1 of Amylibacter sp. Lineage (GTDB taxonomy): Bacteria > Pseudomonadota > Alphaproteobacteria > Rhodobacterales > Rhodobacteraceae > Amylibacter. Next base: position 2,562 of record JASJIO010000032.1, on the reverse strand, counting down.
ATTGGATTGGGTGCAAACAATTGATCAGTTTTTATGGTCGAGCCACTGCGAATTGGTCGCGCAATTTTCGCATAAATAAATCTGGCAGCCACCCATTCGCCAACCTATATAAGCGATATGGACACATCAGAAAACAATATGCCTGAAACAGGGTTTCGCACGCAGTTAAGACGCATGTTCGAATCCAGTATAGTTCGAAACACTATTTTGGTCGTAATCGTCATCAACGCCATCGCGTTGGGTTTGGAAACATCGAAAACCGTTCAAGGTATGGCGGGCGGCTTGCTTTCGATTATCGACATGATCTGCTTGTGGATTTTTGTCATCGAATTGACCTCAAAGTTGATCGTTTACGGCTGGCGGTTCTTTCTCGCCCCGTGGAACACCTTTGATTTCTTAGTGGTCGCCGTTTCCTTCGCGCCAAGCGGCGGTGGCCTTTCAGTCTTGCGCGCGCTTCGCATCTTACGTGTGCTCCGCGTTATATCTTTTGCCCCGCGCCTGCGCCGCGTAGTCGAAGGGTTCGTCTCCGCACTCCCCGGAATGGCGTCCGTGTTTTTGTTGATGACCATCATCTTTTACATCGGTTCTGTCATAGCGACAAAACTGTTTGGCGATGCCTTTCCTGAATGGTTTGGCACGATGGGGCGGTCTGCCTATTCCTTGTTCCAAATCATGACATTGGAAAGTTGGTCGATGGGAATCGTGCGCCCTGTGATGGAACAGTTCACCTATGCGTGGATGTTTTTTGTTCCGTTCATCATCGTCACAACCTTTGCCGTTGTGAACCTTTTGGTGGGTCTGATTGTGAATTCCATGCAGGATGCGCACCACGCAGAAAGCGATGAGGCCACTGGAAGTTATCGCGATTCTGTCATGCAAAAACTGGACGAAATCAGCGCCCGTTTGGAAAAGCTGGAAAAGTAACCGCTAGGCTGTCGCCACACCGATTTGCGCAATACCCAACACATCCAGAACCTTAGCCTCGATCTGTGGGGCATTCATTCCCGCAACATCGTACATCGTTTTAGGGCTGTTCTGATCAATAAACGTGTCTGGCAGCACCATTGAACGGAACTTTAGCCCCGAATCGAATACGCCTGCATCCGACAAGAATTGCATCACATGCGATCCAAATCCACCAACCGCGCCTTCTTCGATTGTGATCAGTGCTTCGTGGTTCGCCACTAATTCCAGGATCAATTCTTCGTCCAATGGCTTAGAAAAGCGTGCGTCTGCGATGGTCGGCGTTATGCCTTTTCGCGCCAACAACTCTGCCGCTTTTTCGCATTCTTGTAAGCGTGTCCCGAAAGATAACAACGCAACGCGGCTGCCTTTTGAAATCATTCGGCCTTTGCCAATTTCCAGTGGAACACCGTGTTCTGGCAGATCAATTCCAACACCTTCGCCCCGTGGAAATCGAAACGCGCTGGGGCGATCATCAATGGAAACTGCCGTGGCAACCATGTGAACCAATTCAGCCTCATCTGCGGCGGCCATCACAACAAAACCGGGTAGGTTCGAAAGAAACCCAATATCAAAACTGCCCGCGTGGGTCGCACCGTCTGCGCCAACAAGCCCAGCGCGATCAATCGCGAAACGAACTGGTAGGCGTTGAATGGCCACATCATGAACGACCTGATCATACCCGCGTTGCAAGAAGGTAGAATACAATGTGCAAAAGGGTTTAATCCCGCCAGCAGCCAAACCAGCCGAAAAGGTCACGGCGTGTTGTTCGGCAATTCCCACGTCAAATGTCCGCGTTGGAAACCGTTCCGCAAATTTATCCAACCCTGTGCCATCGGGCATCGCAGCCGTAATCGCCACGATTTTTGTGTCTTTATCGGCCTCTTTAATTAGGCTTTGTGCGAACACAGATGTATAACTTGGCGCATTTGAAGGTGTCTTCTTTTGCTTGCCGCTCACGACATCAAACTTAGAAACGCCGTGATATTTATCCAAGGATGCTTCTGCCGGGGCATAGCCTTTGCCCTTTTTGGTGATCACATGAATCAACATTGGCCCAGTCGCACGTTGTTTCACGGTGCGCAAAACATTCAACAACTGACCCATATCGTGCCCATCAATTGGGCCGACATATGAAAACCCTAACTGTTCAAAAAGCGTTCCACCAACGGTCATATGTTTTACCATATCTTTGGCACGCTTCGCCCCGTCTTGAAACGGTTCTGGTAACAAAGAAATCGCACTTTTCGCAGCAGATTTCAGCTCTTGAAACGGTTCACCCGCATAAAGTTTTGACAGATACGCCGACATAGCACCTACGGGTGGCGCAATCGACATTTCGTTGTCATTCAGAATAACAAACAGCCGTTTTTTCAAATGCCCAGCATTGTTCATCGCTTCATATGCCATGCCCGCGGACATCGATCCGTCACCAATCACCGCAATCGCATCACCCAAACCATGTTCAGGTGCGCCGCCTAAATCGCGCGCAACAGCAAACCCAAGTGCGGCAGAAATAGACGTTGAACTGTGGGCAGCGCCAAATGGATCTAACGGACTGTCGGAACGTTTGGTAAACCCTGAATGCCCAGCTGCTTG
>JASJIO010000031.1:0-10013 GCA_037625035.1 Amylibacter sp. | reverse complement strand
GGTCAGCAGTGCTAACGCGTGCGATTCATGGCTTATCCGTAACATTAGGGTGGTATGGTGTGAATAACGTAACATTTAACACTTTACCACCCAAAAGTGACATCCATGGTGTGTAACACCGGATGCATCACTAGGGTGTACCCGTTTGTTAACCCCAAATTATGCAGATTGCCGCCCAATCTCACTGACTTTGACGGTTGGCATCATCTGTTGAAATTGGTGAAGTGGCTAATTGCCCAAAGCGGAAGTGCCAAACCTTCGCTGCAAGCGCGCGCAGCACGGAAGATGACGCAAACGCAGCATTTTCTATGCCGCAATGCCGAAGCGGAACCAGCCATTGATGCATGTGACCGCGAACATCACAGAAAGGTTGACTTTGGGTCAAAAATGTACATGAATAAAAATTCACAGCTAAAAAACTTATTCAGGAATTGAAATGAGCGACCCCAAAGACTGGACAAAACACATGGCGATCCGAGCAGCTTGGATGTCATTTTCAAGGGGAAAGACGCAGAGTGAAATCGCTCAATTGCTTGGCGTCTCACAGGCAAAAGTGCACCGTTTGATTGCATTTGCACAAAGCTCAGGACTCATCCGGATCGAGATTGCTGAACGGCCGCTTGAATGCCTTGAGTTGGAAGAGACACTTTCGGAATCCTTTGGTCTGCGAAGTTGTACCGTTGCTCCCTTTGAGCCGATGAAGGGAGACACCGATGACGCGGCTATTGACGAAGTCGCAAGAGTTGCGGCGGGCGTACTTACGACGTTTCTGGAATCAAAAAAAATCAAACAAGTCGGTGTCGGCATGGGGCGAACGCTGAAGGCCACTGTCATTAACATGGCGCAAATCTCGCGATCCGATCTTAGTATTGTGTCCGTTTCAGGCAGTTTGACCCGCAAACTTTCCGCCAACCCCTATGACGTGGTGCAGGCTTTTCAAGAACGTGTTGGTGGTGAAGGGTACTTTTTACCGGTTCCCTATCTCGCGCGTTCACTCGCCGAAAAAGAGATGTTCCACGCACAGGATTCTGTGTCCGAGATGCTTAGCAAGGCGCGCGACTCTGATCTCTTTGTTATTGGGATTGGCTCACTTGATAACGAAGGTCATCTCATCCGCAACCGTATGATTTCTGATGCTGAACGCGATGAATTACTGCGTGAGGCGGCGGTCGGCGATCTGATGGGCCGCTTCTTGAGCCCGGAAGGCGCCCTTCTGGAAACACAACTCGGCAATCAGGCTGTGGGCCTGCACTTTGAAGAAGTGCGAGGCTCCAGAGTTCTCGCTTTGGTCGGCGGGGCTTCCAAGCTGGAAGCAACACATGCTGCGCTGCGCAGCAATGTCATCACTGATTTGGTCATCGACCAAACACTTGCGGCGCTTGTGCAGCAACGAAGCAAGCGAGAACTGCTTCGCGTTGTCAAATAAACTCAAGCCAATACCAACGGCGCTGACCGGGCCAAAGCGACGGATAGATCGCGAATCTGGAATGCTCAAAACAACAGGTGGCGACAGGTCACCAAGGGAGGGACTAAATGGACGTAATATTTTCAAAACTAATGAGCCTGGTAGGGATTGTTGTCTTCATCGGTTTATGCTTCGTGCTGTCGAACAACCGGGCAGCAATCAATAAGCGTGTCGTCGTTTGGGGGCTAGGATTGCAACTCATCTTTGCGGTTCTCATCTTGGGCATACCAATGATCGGGATTCCCGGCGTTCTTGCGCCACTGTTCAAACTGGTAACAAAGTTCTTTGATGCTTTGCTGTCTTATACAAATGCCGGCACAAGCTTCTTGTTCGGCTCATTCACCGGCGATGAACACGGTTTTGTTTTCGCGCTGGCGGCGTTGCCTACAATCGTGTTCCTGTCTGCATTGTTGGGCGTGCTGTACCACTTGGGCGTCATGCAGGTCATCGTCAAAGGCTTTGCATGGATTATGTACAAAACCATGCGCGTCTCTGGCGCTGAATCGCTTTCCGCGGCGGCTAACGTCTTTGTGGGCCAAACCGAAGCACCGCTTTTAGTGCGTCCGTTTGTTCAACGCATGACCAACTCAGAATTATTCTGTTTGATGGTCGGCGGTATGACCACAGTGGCTGGCAGTGTTCTGGCGGTTTATGTGGCGATGCTGTCCGGGTTCATTCCTGACATTGCGGGTCACCTGCTCACAGCGAGTGTGTTGTCTGCACCTGCTGCAATCATGATTGCCAAGGTTATGATACCGGAGACCGAAGTGGCCGTAACAGCCGAAGGTGTTCCAGCCGAGATGAGCGAAAAGATCGACACCAACTTGATTGAAGCGGCCGCACGTGGCGCAACAGATGGGATGCAGCTTGCGTTTAATGTTGGCGCGATGTTGCTGGCATTTGTCGCATTGATCTTCATGGTCGACTCATTGCTGACCATGCTCGGTGGCTTCATTGGCTTTAACAGCTGGGGCGCAGGCATGGTGGCAGAACAGCTGCTGCAAGATGGTCAGGCCAACCTGACACTGGCGGTCATCTTTTCTTGGCTCTTTGCGCCAGTCGCGTTTCTGATGGGGGTTCCTTGGTCTGAAACTGGTGCAGCCGGTGCTTTGTTGGGCGAAAAAATCGCCATCAACGAATTTGTGGCCTACCTGCACTTGTCACAAATCGGGCCTGAATTGTCGGAGCGGACAGTAATTATCTTGTCCTACGCCTTGTGTGGTTTCGCGAACTTCACATCCATCGCCATTCAGGTGGGTGGTATTGGCGCCATGGCACCGGATCGTCGCAGTGATCTTGCCAAGTTGGGTGTGAAATCGATCATCGGTGGTACACTTGCGGCCTTTATCACAGCCTGTATAGCCAACATTTTCATCTAAACGAAAATACAAACATCAGGCTTCCGGCTCAAAATAGCCGGAAGCCTGATCAGTCAAAGAACACAGATTGGAAGACTATGTCGGATATTTCCGCAGCTGCAAAAATTATCAAAAACCGTGCTGGTGACGAAGCCCCAAAGCTGGCGGTCGTTTTAGGATCTGGTTTGGGCGCACTTACCGAACGCCTTAGCGATGCAACAACCATTCCCTTTGGTGATCTGCCGGGGTTCCCGGCATCTGGGGTTTCGGGCCATCAAGGCGCCCTGATTATCGGCACACTAGGGGGCAAACGCACAGCAGTCATTTCAGGTCGGGTTCATTATTATGAAAATGGTGATCCCAAGGGCATGATGGCACCGCTGTCGGCGCTGGCTGAAATTGGCTGCACGACGCTTGCCCTGTCGAATGCCGCGGGCTCCACCCGCGAAGACATGCCGCCTGGATCATTGATGGCGATAACCGATCATCTAAATTGGTCCGGCCTAAATCCACTGATCGGCACCGACAGTGACCGTCGGTTTGTAGATATGTCGCAAGCCTACAACCGGGATTTGGCAGAACAGTTCCGCAAGGTCGCCACGGAGCTTAACACCACGCTCCACGAAGGCGTCTATGCTTGGTATTCCGGCCCGTCATTCGAAACCCCTGCCGAAATCAATGCGCTTCGGATGTTGGGCGCTAATGCTGTTGGTATGTCCACTGTGCCAGAGGTTATTTTGGCCCGCTATCTGGGGCTGCGTGTTGCGGCGGTATCAGTCATTACCAATTTCGCCGCAGGCATGGACGGGGCGATGATCGGCCATGGCCACACAAAATCAGAGGCCGACAAGGCGCAAAGCCGCTTCTGCGACCTGTTCGAAGGCCTCGCGTCTTCGTTGAATAGCGAAGGATCAAAATAATGCTCATACGCGAAATTATTCGCAAGAAGCGCGACGGTGGATGCCTGAGCGACGCAGAAATCGCATTTGTCGTGAAGGGCCTAACTGATGATACCGCCAGCGAAGGCCAGATGGCCGCTTTTGCGATGGCTGTCTATTTCCAAAAGCTCACAGTAGCGGAACGTATCGCATTTACGTGCGCGATGCGCGATTCCGGTTCTGTGCTGGACTGGTCTGGCGAAGATCGTCCAGTGGTCGACAAGCATTCGACCGGCGGGATCGGCGACAATGTCTCATTAATGCTGGCCCCGGCACTTGCGGCCTGCGGTGCAGCGGTGCCGATGATTTCTGGGCGAGGGCTTGGGCATACTGGGGGAACGCTCGACAAACTGGATGCCATCCCAGGGTATGTTTCACAGCCCGACGAAAACAAGTTGCGCGATGTGATCCGCGATGTTGGCTGTGCGATCATTGGGCAAACCTCCCAAATTGCCCCGGCGGACAAACGCCTTTATGGCATCCGCGACACAACCGCGACAGTCAGTTCGATTGATCTAATCACCGCTTCAATCCTATCCAAAAAACTTGCCGCTGGGCTGGATGCGCTGGTTTTGGATGTCAAGTTTGGCAACGGCGCGTTTATGGGGTCACAAACGGAGGCCCAGGCCATGGCGGACTCGCTGGTTTCCGTTGCAAATGGCGCAGGATGCCGGACCGCAGCGCGACTGACAGACATGAGCCAACCATTGGCCACCGCAGCTGGCAATTCACTGGAAACTCTCAATGCTATTCGTTTCCTGACGGGGGAACATATTGACGCTCGCCTTTGGGACGTCACATGCACGCTTGCCGGTGATCTGTTGTATCTGGGTGGTTTGACCGACAGCAGCGCAGCGGGGCGCGCCAAGATCAAAGCCGCCTTCACATCTGGGGCAGCGGCAGAAAAGTTTGCTCAGATGGTTGTAGCCCTTGGCGGCCCTTATGACCTGATTGAAAAGCCTGACGCGTATTTGGCACCGGCCCCTGTGACACTTGATGTATTCCTTGACACGGATGGGCATGTTCATTCGATTGATACGCGTGCAGTCGGGTTGGCTGTAATTGGTCTGGGTGGTGGTAGGCAGGTGCCCACAGACAAGATCGATCCAAGGGTCGGTTTCACCGGGTTTTCCGAAATCGGCCAATTGGTCGACACAAACCAGCCCATCGCCCAAGTTCACGCAGCGACGCAGGAGGCCGCGCAGAACACCGCAGACGAATTGCGTTCGGCATTTGTTTTGGGCGATCCAATCAAGGGTAATGAGCGGCTTTGCTCCGATCTTTTGGAAGGCGTGCAAACATGAGCCGCGCCTTTCTTTTTGTTTTGGACGCCGTTGGTATCGGTGGTGCACCGGACGCCGAAAAATACGGCGATCAAGGGTCGGCAACGGTCGCCAACATTGCTATTGCTTGCGCAGATGGTCGTGGTGACCGCGTGGGCCTGCGCAGTGGGCCGCTAAGCCTTCCCAATTTAACAGGAATGGGTCTGGGCGCAGCTGTGGCGCAGGCAAATGGTTCCGTACCTCCCAGCCTAGACGGTCCTGTTACTGGGGTTTGGGGCAGCGCCGTCGAGACATCAAATGGCAAGGATACCCCCTCGGGCCATTGGGAAATCGCGGGGGCACCCGTGACGTTTGAATGGGCCGTGTTTCCAAATGAAGCACCCGCGTTTCCTGCGTGGCTTACCGAGGCGCTCATCAAAGAGACAGGTATCCCCGGCATTCTGGGGAATCGCCATGGTTCGGGATCGCAAATCATTCAAGAGCTGGGACCGGGGCATGTTTTCACGGGTAAACCGATCTGCTACACATCAGCTGACAGCGTGTTCCAGATCGCAGCTCATGAGGAACATTTCGGGCTTGGTCGGCTGCTGGAAACCTGTGAAGTTGCGCGTAAACTGCTTGACCCGATGAAAATCGGACGGGTGATTGCACGTCCCTTCACAGGTTCGGTTGAAACGGGGTTTACCCGCACTGCCAATCGCCGGGATTTCTCTATCGAACCGCCTGGAAAGACCCTGCTAGATTACGCATCGGGTGCCGGTCGCAATGTGATCACAATGGGTAAGATCAGCGATATTTTTGCACATCGTGGCACCGGTGATGTGCGCAAGGCAGCTGGCAACATGGCCCTGTTGGACAGCACTCTTAGTGCCATGGGTGATCTTAAAGACGGCGGTTTTCTATTCGCCAATTTTGTCGATTTCGACAGCGAGTTTGGCCACAGCCGCGATGTGCCCGGATATGCCAACGCGTTGGAACAGTTTGACGCGCGACTACCAGAAGTGTTTGCACGTCTTGCGCCCGGCGACCTTCTAATCCTGACAGCGGACCACGGCAATGACCCAACGTGGCGCGGGACGGACCATACTCGTGAACAAGTCCCAATATTGCTGCGGTGGGGAACTGAAACCGGCCCACACGCCGTGGGCCAACGCCTGTTTTCCGACATTGGGGCCAGCATAGCCGATCACCTTGATCTGCCTTTTGGCCCGCATGGAACATCTTTCGTTAACCTTACCTGGGACGCATCATGACGCTCGAAACCACAACTCCTCAATTGCTTCCTGTGGAAACTGCCCATGTTGTCCGCAATCCAGGATCTGACCTTGATCTTGACTGGATTGCCGCAGCACATGGTAATCTGTCGGCCATTGAACGCCGTGCGAGTAGTTTGCCCGCACGGCGTAGTATCAAAAAGGATTGGCAGGCCGCCTGGCTGATAAAGGCCATTGAATGTATTGACCTGACAACGCTGTCGGGTGACGACACGCCCGCGCGCGTGCGCAGACTTTGCGCCAAGGCCAAGGCGCCTGTGCGCGCCGACCTAATCGAAGCGCTTGGGTTGCAAGATCGTAAAATTCACACTGGAGCTGTCTGCGTCTATCACGACATGATTGAAACTGCTGTCGGGGCGTTGGAAGGCAGCGGCATTCCCGTTGCTGCCGTGTCAACGGGGTTTCCGGCGGGGTTGTCCCCTCATGCATTGAAGGTCAAAGAAATCGAGGCCTCCGTTGCGGCGGGGGCTGCGGAAATCGACATTGTGATTACCCGTCGTCACGTTCTGGGCGGCGATTGGCAGGCGCTATATGCCGAAATGCGCGATTACCGCGCCGCTTGCGGGGATGCGCATGTAAAGGCGATCCTGGCCACCGGCGAATTGGGCACAATGCGCAACATTGCGCGCGCTTCTCGCGTTTGCATGATGGCTGGGGCTGATTTCATCAAGACGTCGACTGGCAAAGAAAGCGTCAATGCGACCCTGCCGGTCAGCCTGACCATGGTGCGCGATATTCGCGCTTATCATGAACGCAGCGGATATTCGGTTGGCTACAAACCTGCGGGCGGTGTGGCTAAATCCAAGGATGCGCTGAATTATTTGGTGCTGATGAAAGAAGAGTTGGGACGCCGTTGGTTGGAACCCGATCTTTTCCGATTTGGTGCCTCATCGTTGCTCAGCGACATTGAACGCCAGCTCGAACACCATGTCACAGGACGATATTCCGCCCTTAACCGTCACGCACTGCCTTAGGAAGACTAGATGTCAATTTTGGAAATTTTGAATACCATGGATTACGGTCCCGCCCCAGAAAGCTCAGAGGCCGCAAACGTGTGGCTTGATCGTCATGATCGCAAGTTTGGTCATTTTATCAACGGCGCGTTCACAGCGCACGCAGGCAGCGATGCCTTTGCCACCGCTAACCCCGCTAACGGACAAGAGCTGGCGTTGATATCACAAGGCAGCGCCGATAATGTGGACGCTGCGGTTGCCGCTGCGCGCAAGGCCCAAAAGGGCTGGGCTGCAACGGGTGGGGCCGCCCGTGCGCGCATTCTATACGCCTTGGCGCGACTGGTGCAAAAGCACGCACGTCTGCTGTCGGTTCTGGAAACCATGGATAATGGCAAGCCCATTCGCGAAAGCCGCGATATTGATATTCCGCTGGTCGCGCGGCATTTTTACCATCACGCTGGCTGGGCGCAATTGATGGACCGGGAATTCCCCGACTTTGAGGCCGTCGGCGTTGCGGGCCAAGTGATCCCATGGAATTTCCCATTGCTGATGCTGGCTTGGAAAATCGCGCCTGCCTTGGCGATGGGCAACACCGTTGTATTGAAACCTGCCGAATACACGCCGCTGACGGCGTTGTTATTTGCTGAAATTTGCCAAGAAGCGGGCGTTCCCAAGGGTGTCGTGAATATCGTTACCGGCGACGGTCGCACCGGTGCTTTGATCGTCGAGCATGATGACGTGGACAAGGTGGCATTTACTGGCTCCACCCCGGTTGGCCGCATCATTCGTGAACGGATTGCTGGATCTGGCAAGAAACTGACGCTGGAACTGGGCGGTAAATCACCCTTTATCGTGTTTGATGATGCCGATCTTGATAGCGCAGTTGAAGGCGTGGTCGATGCGATTTGGTTTAATCAGGGGCAGGTGTGCTGCGCCGGGTCGCGCCTGTTGTTGCACGAACCAATTGCCAAACAGATGATCACCAAACTGCGCGATCGCATGGCGCAATTGCGTGTTGGCGACCCGTTGGACAAATGCACCGATATCGGTGCCATCGTGCATCCCAAACAGCTGAAACAGATCAGCGCCAAGGTGGATAGGGCCGTGGCCGCTGGTGCCACTCTGTTTCAGCCCGCAGGCGCGATGCCTTCGGGGGGCAGTTTTTACCCGCCTACGTTGCTAACTGATGTAGAAACCGCCGATGAAGTCGCCCAGGAGGAAATATTTGGCCCCGTACAAGTCGCCATGACCTTCCGCACCCCGGATGAAGCTGTGGCCCTTGCCAACAACACCCGTTTTGGCCTGTCTGCAAGCATCTGGACGGAAAACATCAACCTTGCCCTTGGTGTTGCCCCCCGAGTCGAGTCGGGGATCGTTTGGATCAATTGCACCAACGTCATGGACGCCGCCGCAGGGTTCGGCGGAGTGCGCGAAAGCGGATTTGGCCGCGAAGGTGGGCGCGAGGGGCTTTATGAATATATGAAGCCGCGCTACCTGAAATCGCTGAAACCAATTGCGGAACGCTCAGATAAGCCACGCGATCACACAGCCACTGTGCCAAACGGTATCGACAGAACCGCCAAGATGTATATCGGAGGCAAACAAGCCCGCCCCGACGGTGGCTATTCCCGCAAAGTTCTGTCCCCCAAGGGCAAGCTGGTGGGCCAAGTAGCCGATGGCAATCGCAAGGACATCCGCAACGCGGTTGAAGCGGCGCAAACATCGTCAAGCTGGTCCGGGATATCGGGTCATGGCCGCGCGCAGGTGTTGTATTTCGTTGCCGAAAATCTGGCCGCGCGCCAAGTAGAGTTTTCCGCCCGACTGCAAGACATGACCGGGGCAAGTACCAAGGCGGCGGATCGTGAAGTGCAGGCCTCCATTGATCGCCTGTTCACCTATGCCGCCTGGGCCGACAAATACGATGGCGCGGTTCATTCCATCCCAATGCGGGGCACCGCGCTGGCGATGAAGGAGCCAAATGGTGTAATGGCGCTTGTGTGCCCAGACGAGGCACCTTTGCTGGCATTTGTATCACTACTGGCCCCAACCCTTGCCATGGGCAACCGGGCGGTGATCGTGCCATCAGAGATAGCGCCGCTTTGTGCAACGGATTTCTATCAGGTGCTTGACACATCCGACATGCCAGCGGGAACGGTGAATATTGTCACCGGGGGTCGGGATGAATTAACCGACACCCTTGCAAAACACGCAGGCGTAGATGCCCTTTGGTATCACGGCAGCGCTGAAGGTTCCCGAAAAGTTGAGATGGATGCATCAGCAAATATGAAACGAACATGGGTCAATAACGGGCTGGCGCTGGACTGGACCGATCCAACACAAGGCGAATCTGATGAATTCCTGCGCAACTGCTGCCAGATCAAGAATGTTTGGGTCCCATATGGAGAGTGATCCACTAGGCGCCCAATCTCGTCCAGGAAACAGCCGCATCATTGCAGTTAGAATAACAATTATTGGCCATCAATGTTTGGCACTAGAGTGAACCTCACATGACAATACCCCTTTCCATTCTTCGTTCCATTCCGAAGGTCGTACTGCACGAACACCTTGACGGAGGTCCCCGCACGACAACGCTCATCGAGCTTGCAGCAAGCCGAGGCATCAAACTTCCGTCGACCGACCCAGTGGCATTGGCAGACTGGTTCTATGACACGGTGTCAATCCCAGAGTAACAAGGGGCCAGTACACCGGAGCAAAAAGGGGCCACGGCGAACATTGAGGTGG
>JASJIO010000030.1:0-81881 GCA_037625035.1 Amylibacter sp. | reverse complement strand
GCTGTCGGAGCAAAGACGGCTTACATTGAGCCGGGGTCGCCCTGGGAGAACGGATATTGCGAAAGCTTCAACGGGCGAATGCGAGATGAATTGCTCAACGGCGAGATATTCTACTCACTACGCGAAGCTCAAATAATCATCGAACGCTGGAGGAACCACTACAACACGAGACGACCACACAGTGCATTGGTCTATCGCCCACCTGCGCCGGAAGCCACTATCCCGGTGGACCAAAGGCCAGTCATGCAATAACTTTCAAATTGGACCACTCAAGTGGGGCTGCTCAGTGTGCAGTACACGGCAACATACGCCGATTAGGTGAAACTGCAGTGCACTGCAAAAAACTGTGGCTTTCACACTAAGCAGCTTGCTACGCTGCGCTAGCGACAGTGCTGACTGAGGCCCTCAGGGAAATGTGCACTGTAGTATCCCCTGAGGGAATATGCCCCCTGCAGTGGAAATTAGCCTTTTGAAAAAAACCGACAGAAGGCAACAGGTTCAGCCTCAAGATGGTCGATCTGATAGGGGTGCTGACGCTGTTAAGACGCTCAACTTTAATGGACCAGAACGCTCTCTAAGGCCGTTTAGCACAATCATTATACCTGACTATTTTAAAAAGATATAATTCTAGTAAATTCATTCAAAACACTGATTGCCTTGTCGCATGACAACTGCTGGACTGACTAAAATATGAGGTATCCCAATAACAGATGAACTTCCTAAGATTGACCGCTGGAATTCAGAGCCGTTGGATGTCCACACATGGTCAGACCACCCAGAGATCAAAGCCTTATGCGATCAGTTGCACGACGGAGTCGGATTGTCGGTGTTAGAGCCTAAAGGCAATCGCAAGCCGAAGAGGACGGTAAGGGAAAGCCTTAGGGTGCTTATCCTCGACCTCTACGTGAAGTGGTTGAAAGACCCCTCCATTAGCATTGGGTTCAGCAAAGGGAGAGAGGCATAAAAAGTTAGGAGACGTTACAATGGTCTCTTTGTCCCACGCAAGGTTGTGAATGTGGAAGAGTTACTGGTTAAGGCTGTCTGACGTCAGACATTGCCTAGCCTTCTGAATCCCCGCAATTTTTCCACACCCAAATGAACTCATATCTTTGATGGCAGTCAAAGAGCGAGTTCTGGGATTGCTACCACAAGAGCCAATGCAGCTAAGCCCGCCGCAACGAAAGGCCAAATGCCAGAGGTTCACATCTTTTACCACTTTTTTCACCACAAACACGTTCATTCCGACGGGCGGCGTGATCAATCTTAGTACGATAACAAAGATGACGGAGATGCCAAATCAGATCAACTCTCCACTGGAGGTGTCCTCACGTTACATCTGCAGGATTTTCTACGTTTCGGCCAAGTGCTGCAAGGTCTGAGTAACGATCTCCGATGCGGTGATGTGGTCGCCCGCCAGTTGCAGCGCCAAGCGCGACGACCAATTCGTCAGCGGCTGGGGCGTCATAGATTGAAAATTGTACCGTAAGATAATGGGAACGACGGCCTGTGTCATGTTTGTCCATCAATGGGATTTGGATTTGCGTGTTTGCGGGGCCGCGTGTGTTGGTGAAGCCAAGGTAGCTTTTAGCGCCAACAGCTTCGCGGTAAAAATTTCCATATTGCAACGTGTGGATCAAAGCAGAAGCATGTTCCAATTCACAATCGGTCCCAGCGATGCAAGCCTTGCCATAGGCCTCAATCGCTGCCCCAGACCCCGTCAGCTCAATTAGACGTTTCGTCAACATTTCCCCCAATGGAGGCGCAAGTCGTTGGATTTCAGGAGCGAGGTCTTCGACATAACCCTGCCCCGCCCAAGGATTGCGAACAACTGCGGCAACACCGACCATTCGAAGAACAGGATCCGCTGCGCGTTCCCCTTCGCGATGAACATCTTCGTCGAATGTGACAACTTTTCTGAGTTCTGGAAACATGGTTAGATCGCTTTCTGGTTAGTGTTTGGATTTTTTGGGAGCAGTGACGTGATGCACACGGCCACTGTGTTCGTCGCCTTGATAAATGCCGAATTGGCCGTGGCGAAATTCTTCTTGGTAGCGTGCAAGCAAGCTTTGTTCTGCGGGACGCACCACCTTATTCAAGGGGATATCGTCCAGCCCAAAAAACTTGTGGCCCTGTGGTGCGCGTCCAACAGCGGTGCCATGATAGTAAATGCCATGATGGCCCAGCGCAGTGTCGTGATACACAGCGTATAAGAAATTCATTTCGGTTCGCAGCCCAAGCCGTTCAAAGTGAGCTTTCAAAACTGGCAGGCTCTGCTCATCAGAAGGACATTTAGGCACGCTAATGCTGTCATCAGTCCCCACACACAGCAGGATTTGTGCCCCCCGTGCCAGGACGCCGCCAATTTCAACTCTTTCATTCTGCGAAGCGGCTGAGACCAGATCGTCTTCCAGACCAACGGAAAAGTAATTACCTTGAAAATACCCCAACGGTTTTTGTTCACTGATTTGATGCGCAATCACCCGCCCCATCAAAATGATGTGGTCCCCTGCGTCTACGATCTTTTCTTGTTCACAGGCCAAATTGGCCAAAGCCCCATCCAAAAGCGGAACATTCGCGGCCCCTGATTGCCATTCGACCTGATCAAATTTGTCAGGGGCTTGGGAGGCAAACAGGCCAGAAACGGCCGTTTGATCTTCGCTCAGAATGTTCACTGCAAAATGGGGGGCGCCGCAAAAGGTTTCGCAACTATAGGCGCTTTTGGCGATACAAACGAGTAGAAGTGGCGGATCAAGTGACACAGATGTAAAGGAATTCGCGGTAAATCCACGGGGTGTACCATCCTCTTGCCGTGTTGTTACGATCGTGACGCCTGTGGCAAAAGACCCAAATACATTGCGCAAGGCACGTTTGTCCGCGTCCGACGTTGGTAGGTTTGGCATTTCAGACAAATAATGTTCGGTATGCTCTCCGAGTCGCGGAGGGGTTGTCAAAATAGGTGGAGTGGCGTGGGAGAATTTAAGCGGATTTCCTGCTACGACCCAAGGGTCCTTATCTGGTTCGGCATGGGGGAGATCCACAATCATGTCACGTTTGGCAACATGAGGATCCACGCGAATATCAGCAGCTGTATTCATGGGACCAAAGGGCACCACGCCGCCCAATTTTTTGGCGAGCTGGGCTTTGCTCAGGGTTCGTGTCCAATCCCCAACAAGCGTATTTAAGACAGCTGCATTTTCTGCACGCGCTGCGCGCGTGACAAAACGCATATCCTCAGCGAGGCCAATTGTACCGATCACCCGCGCCAGTGCGTTCCAGAAAACATCGTCCACAATACCCAGCGCGACATTTCCGTCGGATGCTGGAAACAAACCAAACGGAGCAAGGAATGGGTGCCCATTGCCTTCGGCTTTCGGTGCTGCCCCTGAAAAGTCTTGCAAGTAGGTCGAACGTTCGCACAAGGAAATGATGGCGTCGTACATAGCCACGTCTACGAATTGGCCAACACCTGTTGCCTCCGCTTGACGCAAGGCGGCAATGATCCCAAAGGACATCATAAGTCCCGAGAATATGTCGCCAACACCCGGGCCAACTTTCGTTGGCGTGTCTGCGTTCGGGCCGGTGATATCCATTAGTCCGCCCATTGCCTGCGCTACAACATCATAAGATGGCCAACTGGCATATGGGCTTTCACCGCTGCGCGGATCGCCAAATCCGCGAATGGCACCATAGACCAGTGCGGGATTTTGCGCGGCAAGAGTCTCATAGCCAAGGCCAAGGCGCTCCATCACGCCGGGACGAAAATTCTCGACAATGATATCAGCACTCGCAGCCAGGCTTCGAAAAGCGTCTTTGTCAGCCTCTTCTTTTAAGTCAAGAACAACGCTTTTCTTGTTACGATTAAGACTGACAAAGTACCCTGCCCAATCCTGTTCAGGATCATCAATACGGAATGGGCCATTCCCCCGCGCCGTATCACCAGAGAGGGATTCAATCTTAATCACTTCAGCACCATGATCGGCCAGCATCATTGTGCAATATGGCCCAGACAACATTCGGCTAAGGTCTAAGACTCGAACACCGTGCAAAATTCCTTTGGTCATTGTACCCCTGCACGGCTGAGGTGTCGGTCTAGGAAATCTATCAGCGGCACCGTTATTGCACCCGGATCTTCTGCCAACGCCATGTGGCGCAGGCCTTCCAGGATCAAGGTTTCAGCATCTTCAATTTCTGCTGCAATAGCTTGCATCATTTCAGGGCTGTTGCCGAAATCTTGGTCCCCAGTGACCACAAGAGTAGGCACACTGATGGCTGGGACAGGTTTGATTATTTCAGCAATTCCATCCGCCAAAACGCGATAATTGCGATGATAAATTGTAGTATCATTTGCCAGAACCCATCGTCGCACAAGGTTCATCAAATCTGAGTTACTCGTTCGGAAATCTTCTGTAAACCAACGATCTAAGGCTGCTTCTACGGTTGCGCCTGATCCTTCTTTCTTGGCCTGCTGTACGCGTGCAACGATGGCTTTTTGGGCTTCAACTGTGCGCTGATGCGGTGAGTGCAAAATACACAAGGCGCTGACACGTTCAGGATGATCTTGTGCAAAACGACGCGTGATCATTCCACCGAGGGAAAATCCGACGATTGCAGCTTTGTCGGCTTTGCAAGCATCCAGCACACCAAGTAATTGATCGCAAAACAGACGCAAACAGGGTTCGGATGGCGGCGGGCCGGAAGCGGCATGACCATAAAGATCATAGGTGATGACGCGATATTTTTTAGCCAATGCCGGCGTCTGCCATTGCCAAACTTCGCGACACAGCCCTAAGCCGTGTATCAAGACAACAACTGGTGCAGCTTCTGGCCCTGACACCTCGTACGTTGTTCCATCGGTCAGTTGTGGCATTAAGCTGCCGATCCCAATGGGCGATATGCCATGACCTCGACCTCAACGCAGGCATCTACCAAAAAATCACTTACCACAGCAGATCGCGTTGGCGGTTCGGAAGGGAAATATTCGCCGTACACCGCATTGAATCCTGGAAAATCCGCACGGTCCCGAAGCCAAACCATGGCTTTGACAACGTCAGTCATCTCGCAGCCCGCGAGTTCTAAGGTCGCCTTAATATCTGATAGGATAGCATGTGTTTGTTCTTCGACGGTCCCAGTTGTCATTGGAACACCGTTTTTCATTGGAATTTGACCCGTCAAAAAAACAAAGTCGCCAGCACGGATCGCGCGTGAAAGTGAAAGAACACGACCGCCAATTTCAAGCGGTCCACCTATAACTTGCTTCTTTGCCATCACAACGCCTCCTCTGATTAAAGCAAGCCTGTCGCAGCCGATCCAATAATAGTTATCATTTTTCGTCAGTAGGTGTCGAAAAATCGCAGTATGTTTGCGCATTTCCATCAAGAATGAGAATCATCGATTAGGAGAACAGCCAAAATGTCCGATATCCGTAGCTATAAAATGTTGATCGACGGCGACTGGGTTGCCGCGTCTGACGGGGCCATGTTTGAGAGTGTAAACCCCACCAACGGCAAGGTCTGGTCACGTGTTCCAGAAGCCACTGAAGCAGATGTAGATCGGGCTGTAACCGCGGCACATCGAGCGTTTTCAATCGGACCTTGGGCCAAAATGACGCCGACTGAACGTGGTAAATGTTTGCGGCGACTAGCCGAATTATTGGCGGATAAGTCTGAAGAGTTGGGCCGTACTGAATCCATTGATACAGGCAAAATGCTGAAGGAAACACGTTGGCAGGCAAAGTATATCGCAGATTTTTTTCAGTTCTACGCTGGCTGTGCGGATAAGATCAGCGGCTCCACCTTACCGATTGATAAGCCCGATATGTTTGTCTTTACCAAACGCGAACCGCTTGGCGTTGTCGCCGCCGTGGTGCCTTGGAACAGCCAGCTGTTTCTGGTTGCCGTAAAGATAGGCCCCGCGTTGGCGGCAGGGAATACTGTAGTCCTGAAAGCGTCGGAGCATGCATCTGGAGCAATGCTTGAATTTGGTGAATTGATCGAGGCGGCGGGCTTCCCCCCGGGTGTGGTTAACATAGTTACAGGTCACGGTGATCCTTGCGGGAGAGCATTGACCGCTCACCCGAAGGTGGCGCGAATTTCCTTTACGGGTGGCCCCAATGCAGCGCGCCATGTGCTTGAAAACTCAAAACGAAATTTTGCCGAAGTCTCGCTGGAGCTCGGCGGTAAATCCCCGTTTATTGTCTTCGATGATGCAAACATTGAAAGCGCCGTGAATGCTTCAATCGCGGGTATTTTTGGTGCAACAGGGCAAAGTTGTGTCGCGGGATCGCGGTTGTATCTGCACGAAGGCATTGCAGACGAGTTTCTCGAACGCATAACCAAGCAAACCAAGGCAATCGTAATTGGTGATCCGTTGGACGACGAAACGCAGATGGGACCACTGTGTACTCAAGGACAGTTGGACCACATTCAAACCGAAGTCGCCCATGCCCAAAGCGAAGGCGGAACTATTTTAACAGGTGGCAAGCAGCCTGAAAACACAGGCTATGGTCTATTTTACGAACCCACAATCATCGACTGTCCAAGACAAGATTTACGCATCGTGGATACGGAGTTGTTTGGCCCCGTCCTTTGCGTTCAGCGTTTCAAAACCGAAGAAGAGGTCATTGCGCTGGCCAATGATACAGAACACGGGTTGGCGGCAGGAATTTTCACCCAAAACAGCGCACGATCCCTGCGCGTGGCGGACGCCGTACGTGCTGGTATCGTTTGGGTGAACACCTACCGCGTTGTGTCCCCGATTGCCGAATTTGGCGGCGTGAAAGGTTCGGGGTACGGACGTGAAAGCGGTTTCCAAGCCATGTATGATTACACGCGTCCCAAGACGATCTGGATGAACACATCGGATGAACCAATAGCCAATCCGTTTGTGATGAGGTGATCCATGGCTTTTGATACCGTCCTGAAAACAGGGCTTGCGGCCTGTCAGCAGCCCGCAGAGCACGCCCACAGCCTACCTCCTGCTTGTTATGTCGAGCCTTCTGTAACAGAGGTAGAATTGGACTTGCTGTTTCGAAAATCTTGGTTTGGCGCGGGTCGCAGTGACGTCGCCGCAAATGAGGGCGACTTCATTACCATGGATATCGCTGGGCAAGCACTTTTATTGGTGCGTGGCCGTGACACTAAGCTACGAGCCTTTGCAAACACCTGCCGTCACCGCTCTGCTCGTCTGCAGGATGGACAAGGCCAGTGCCGTGGTCTGCGCTGTCCATTTCATTCTTGGGCCTATAAGTTAGATGGCACGCTTGTTGCGGCCCCGCACATGCAAGATGTGGCAGGTTTCGAACGCGAGAATTTTAATCTGATTGAGTATCGAACAGCGGAACGAGACGGTTTTGTGTTTCTATGCCTGAACCTCGATGCGCCAGATATCGACGATGTTCTGGGTGATTTTTCACAGATGCACACACCATGGCCGCTGGAATCCCTGACGACAACACGGCGGTGGGAAATGACGGTGGATTGTAATTGGAAAGCGTTTTTGGAGGTATTCAACGAATATTATCACCTGCCCTTCGTGCATCCAGACAGTATTGATGATGTGTACAACGAGCCAGAGTCCCCTAACGAAACCAATGGCGCATTTGTCAGCCAGTTCGGGCGCACCGAAGGAACCGGTGGCCTGTTGCAAACCGAACAGGACAAAGCGCTACCGCCCATTCCCGGCCTTACTGGCGAAGCAAAAACAGGAGTGCGCTATACATGGTTGTTTCCCAATATGACCTTTGCCGCTGGCACCGATGCGCTTTGGGTTTATGAGGCCTACCCACTTGGCCCGAACAAATGTCATGTTGTGCAAACTGCCTGCTTTCCTCCTGAAACTTTGGGCACAGATGGCGCCGAAGAAAAACTCGCCGCCTATCACATTCGATTGGATGCAGCTCTGGCCGAAGACATCCCTGCTCTGGTGAACCAACACCGCGGGTTTTCGTCTCCTGATGCCAAACAAGGACGCTTCCAACCACTTTTAGAACCAAACGTAGCTGGATTTGCCCACTGGTACTCCACGCAGATGATTGCTTCGTGAGCAAGAAAGAGAGACAGATATGAAATTCCAACTTGCAGTGAACCTAGAGCGGCTGGACAACAGCCTTAATATGCAAGACGTCGCGCGCCACACGCTTGAGATGGTGCAAATGGCTGAAGACGGTGGCTTTGGTATTGTCTGGTCAGCAGAGCACCATGCGCTCGAAATGACCATCGCGCCTAATCCGTTTCAAATACTCACTTGGTGGGCGGCGGAAACCAGTAAAATTCGCCTCGGCACCGCTGTTGCAACGGCGGCCTATTGGCATCCGATCAATCTCGCAGGCGAAGCCGCATTCCTTGATTTGATAAGTGGCGGGCGATTGGAGTTTGGAATTGGATCAGGCGCGTATCAACGTGAATTTGACCGAATGAAGCCGGGTTTAAAACAATCTGATGGCTATAAATACATGCAGGAGATGCTGCCGGCTTTGCTGAACTTGTGGCAAGGCGATTATGCTCATGATGGCGAATATTGGCAGTTTCCAACATCCACGTCTGTGCCAAAACCCTTACAACAACCCCATCCCCCGATCTGGGTCGCAGCCCGTTCACCGATTACCTATGACTACGCAGTTGCCAACAATGCAAACGTCATGTGTTGGCCTTTTACCCGCCCCCACGCAGAAGCGGAATTGTATAAACGCCAGCTAGACGAGGCGATTGCCAAACAGGGCGGCACGGCCAAACCGATATTCGCTTTGATGCGTCACACTGCGCTTTATGAAAATGATGCGGGGCGCAACGAAGCGATTGCCGCAATTACCCGTGTTTTGGGGCAGTTTGAAAACCTATATCGCAACTTGGATGATGTAACAAACGGCTTCCCCAAGGAAATTCCGCTGACCGAGCTGGAGGGGCGCGAACAGTACGACCCTGTAATGCTGGAAGAGAATTTAATGTTTGGCTCGCCTGACACGGTGATCCAAAAAATCAAAAAATATGAACAGCTTGGGGTGGATGAATACATATACTACGCCTCTATGGGGCTGAGCCACGACGCGCAAAAACGGTCCTTAAAACTGTTCTGTGACGAAGTCATTCCCGCATTCCAATAAGGAAATTTCCAATGAGTAATGAAGTAGACGTAAAGATTGTCGACCATGTGATGGAAGTGACTTTGGCGCGGGGCAAAGTAAACGCAATCGACGTACCCACGTCCCAAGCCTTGGCTGCGGCCTTTAGCCAGTTCCGCAAAGACAAAAGCTTGCGTGTTGCGATTTTGACAGGCGGCGGGCAGAAAATCTTCTCAGCTGGGTGGGATTTGAAGGCACTGAATGACGGTGACATGCAGTTAGATAACTGGTGGGAATCTGATGATTACGGCGAAGGCGGGTTTACCGGGCTTACAGAAAATTGGGAACTGAACAAGCCTGTCATTTGCGCTATCAATGGTTTGGCTGTTGGCGGCGGCTTTGAGATGGCGCTGGCCTGTGATTTGATTATCGCCGCGGATCACGTTGAATTTGGCCTGCCTGAAATGCCTTTAGGTATTGTTCCAGACGCTGGCGCGTTACAGCGACTACCGCGCCGAATTCCACATAATATTGCAATGGAGATGTTTTTGCTGGGTCGTCGCATGACCGCTATCGAGGCGGCACACTACGGCTTGGTCAACAAAGTGGTACCAAAGGAAAATCTGATGGACGCTGCGCGAGAATGGGCCGCTTCGATTGCTTGGTCCGCTCCACTGGCCATGCAAAGCGTAAAGGAAGTACAACGTGCCATTGAATGCGAGCCGTTAGAAAAAGCGTTTCACAAAATGCGCACGGACCCGATGCCAACGTATCGCAAAATGTTGAAATCGATCGATGCGGCCGAGGGTGTTGCAGCCTTTGTTGAAAAACGCGAACCAAACTTTAAGGGCGAATAACAATGTATCCAGACCTAAGTAAAGTTACGCGCGTTACCTCTATCGGAGGTGGGCCAATCGGTGGTGGCTGGTCGGCGCATTTTCTGGCGCGTGGCTTTGATGTGACGATCTATTTGCATGACATCGCGGAATTACCCGCGTTTGAAGCGATTTTAGACACCGCATGGAAAAGCCTGACGGATCTTGGGCTTGCACCGGGTGCATCAAGAGATCGGCTGCGCGTCTCAACCGACTTAAAAGATGCCGTAAAAGGCGCTGAATTCATACAAGAAAGTGCGCCTGAAAATCTTGAGATGAAACAGACACTCTATGCCCAACTTGGGCAAATTGTTCCATCTAATGTCATCATCGGGTCGTCAACTTCGGGTCTAACAATGACAGATATACAGGCCAAATGTGACACACCGGGCCGCTGCGTGATAGGGCATCCTTTCAACCCCCCCTATCTATTGCCGCTTGTTGAAATCGTTGGCGGCAAAGCCACAGACGCTGCGGCCGTTGCTTGGGCCAGTGAATTTTATGAAATAGCTGGCAAAGCGCCGTTGATCATGAAAAAGGAAATTCCTGGTTTTGTGGCAACTCGCTTGCAGGAAGCCCTGTGGCGTGAAGCCTTGCACATGGTAGCAAGTGGCGAGGCAACACCAGCAGATATCGACACTGCCCTTATCAATGGCCCTGCCCCTCGCATGGCTATCCAGGGTCAATGTATGGCGTTTCATGTTGCCTGTGGTGCCGGTGGCATGGCAACAAACCTTGATCAATTTGGCCCAGCGCTAAAACTGCCTTGGACCCGCTTGGAAGCCCCTGAGCTGACAAAAGAATTGCGCGATCGTATGGTGGATGGCTGTAACGAGATTGCTGGCTCACGTGGGTTTGAAGATATGGCAGCCAAACGAGATGAGCAAATCGTGGCGGTCCTGCGGGCCATTCGCGACACGGCTTAGCCTGCTGTTTTAATTGGCTTTAGTGTTTCCAAAAACCGGCCTAGTGTACCTGGCCAATGGGGAGCGGTGTCCCCCTCTGGCCATGCATTTCGATATTCGCTTGGCCTGCGCCCGAAGCATTTCTTGAACGCAAAAGCAAAATGGGACAGCGAATTGAATCCAGAAGCCGTTGCAATTTCGCGCACACCTAAGTCTGTAGAGATTAACAAAACTCGAGCATGTTGCAACCGGACCAACAGACCGAATTGAACAATGCTGCACCCTACCGCCTTGTTAAACTGCCGTTCTAATTGTCTTTGAGACAGTCCAATTTCAACTGCAATTTCTGGTATGGTCAAAGGTTCACTGATATTTCCTTCAATCAACGCAATCGCTTCGCGCACATTTGGCAAAAGAGCCTCAGTGCCGCGCCCTAACGTTTTGCGTTGTGGTTCTGCTCCAGCCCGCGCTCCGCTGTGGAGCATTATGTCTGAAACTTCGGCCGACAGAGTTGTTCCATAAGTATCTTCGATCAAATGAAGCATCAAATCCAAACCCGCTGTTGAACCCGCACTGCAAAATATTCTGTTTTGTTCCGTATAAAGCTGTTCGCTGACTTCTATTTCTGGAAACTGTTCCTGAAATCCAGCGAGATAGGACCAATGGGTCGTCGCTTTTCGTTTGGCCAACAAACCTGCGCGGGCCAAGATGTACGCCCCCATTTCAATCGCAAATATTCGAACCCCATTGCGAGCCTGCAAACGCAACCAAGAAAACAATGGCTTGTTGGCATAATGTTCTGCTCCCCAACTTCCTAAAACAAACACCATCTCGTCGCGCTCGACCCGTTGAGGCGCCACTTCACATCGGACTTTCATTCCATTGCTGGCCGAAATGTCACTACCGTCAAAACTTATGAAACTGTGGCCATAAACCTCATCTTTGGAAAGGTAATTCGCAATGCGCGTCGGTTCCATCACGTTTGACAAAGAAAACATGTTGAAACGAGGAATCAGCAGATAATAAATATTCGTTCGCAAATCACATTCCATCATTACATCTCATTTTAAGTCGAAAAATACGAAAAATCGCCACCCTGAAACCAGTAATGACGAAAAATCGACACTGTCAAGACTTTCGCGTTTCCAAGATGAAAGGACATTTAAGGGAGGTTCAGGGTGAATTACGACGTCGTGCTTACATGCGCAGTGACAGGTGCAGGAGATACAACGGGCCGCAGCCCCCATGTTCCTGTGACTCCCAAAGAAATCGCTGACGCTGCCATAGAGGCGGCAAAGGCCGGAGCTGCCGTTGCCCATATCCATGCACGTGATCCAGAAACTGGCCAAGGTTCGCGTGATCCAAAGCTGTTCAAAGAGATCGTGGATCGTGTGCGTGACAGCGACACAGACGTAGTGATGAACTTGACGGCTGGAATGGGTGGCGATTGGATTTCATCGCCTGACGATCCGGCAATGCCCGGCCCAGGAACAGATATGATTGGCCCAGAAGAACGCCTTGCCCATGTCGAATTGTGCCAACCTGAGATTTGCTCACTGGATTGTGGCACATTGAATTTTTCTGACACGGATATGATTTACATTTCGACTCCCCCATCGCTGCGCAAAATGGCGTCTATGGTGCAGGAATGGGGTGTAAAACCCGAACTTGAGGTCTTTGACCTTGGCCACATCCGTTTTGCCAAGCAGATGGTTGCAGAAGGCCTGATTGATTCCCCACCCATGTTCCAGCTTTGCCTTGGTATTCCTTGGGGTGCTGATCAAGACGTAGAAACCATGGTTGCGATGAAATCCCAACTGCCGCAAGGCGCAAGCTGGGCCAGCTTTGGCATCAGCCGTGGCCAAATGCCTATGGCTGCAGCTTCCGTCGCCCTTGGTGGCAACGTGCGCGTTGGATTGGAAGACAACATTTATCTGGATCGCGGTGTGCTTGCATCAAACGGGCAACTGGTAACCCGTGCCGTGGAAATCATCGAACGCATGGGCGGTCGAGCGCTAACCCCGCAAGAAGCGCGCAATAAACTCAACCTACGGGGGGCCGACAGCTAAATGCCTGAAACCACCCAAGGCGCATTGCAGATTAAAAATCTACGCAAGATGTTCGGTACTTTTTGTGCGGTGGACGATATTTCGCTGGATATCCAAAAAGGCGAATTCTTGACGTTGCTTGGGCCTTCGGGATCAGGAAAGACCACGCTTTTGATGATGATCGCAGGTTTCTTGGGCATTTCAGCAGGTGATATCGCGCTGGATGGAACGTCTATTTCCAATACTCCAGCAGAAAAACGCAACTTTGGTATGGTGTTTCAAGGCTATGCCCTTTTCCCGCATATGAGCGTGCGCGACAACATTGGGTATGCGTTATCAGTGCGCAAGGCGCCAAAGGCAGATATCAACAAACGCGTCGATGAAATGCTTGATCTTGTGCAATTGCAAGACTTTGCAGGCCGTAAACCGGGGCAGCTTTCTGGCGGTCAACAACAACGTGTCGCCCTTGCCCGTGCACTGTGTTTTGCGCCTCCGGTCTTGCTACTGGATGAGCCGCTTGGCGCGCTTGATAAAAAGCTGCGGGTCGAGGTTCAAGAACAGCTAAAAGACATCCACAAACGTGTCGGAACCACATTCATCTACGTCACCCACGATCAAGAAGAGGCGCTGTCCATGTCTGATCGCGTGGTGATCATGCGCGACGGCGCGGTGGAACAGGTCGGCACACCAAAGGAGCTGTATGAACGCCCGCAGTCTGAGTTTGCGGCGTCTTTCTTAGGGAAAAGCAACTTTTTGCGCACGTCAGATGGTACCCATGCCCTGCGCCCCGAAAAGATCGACCTAGCGCCGACTGGCACAGGCAAAACCAGGCCACGCATGTCAGGAACCATCCGCTCTGTCACCTATTTCGGGTCAATGCAGCGGATCATGGTGGACACCCAAGCCGCAGGCGAGCTGGAAGTGGACATCGACAGTTGGCGTAGTCCAGAGCCCTTTTTTGAGGGCCAAACCGTTGATTTAATGTGGGAAGACAAGGCAGTCGTTCAACTGGAGCGGACCGAAAATTAACACACCGAGGAGTTCTCAAGCGCCGGGCACATGGTGCAGCACATAATTTTGAAACCGACAAAAAGGAGAAGACAAATGAGTGATAAACAATTTATGCGTGAAACGCTGGTAGAGGGTGCACATGCCTTCAAGGCTGGCAAGATGGACCGCCGTACCTTTCTAACACTTTGTGGTGCAACTGGTTTTGTATCTGCGACTGTTATGGCTGGCGATGCAGAAGCCGCAGCTGATCATGTGGTAATGTGGAACTGGGGTGGCCAATCAGAAGAATGCCACGGATCTGCAATTGGTGAAGCATTCACCGCCGCAAC
This sequence comes from Amylibacter sp., assembly GCA_037625035.1. Classification (GTDB taxonomy): domain Bacteria; phylum Pseudomonadota; class Alphaproteobacteria; order Rhodobacterales; family Rhodobacteraceae; genus Amylibacter. The sequence goes on along the minus strand of JASJIO010000030.1, from coordinate 67,658 downwards.
TGGCAAAGGCTTGAAGTTTGACACCTCTGGTCCGCTGGAAGGCAAGATCAAAGAAATGGTGAACAGCGGCAACGTAACCGCTGATGTCGCTGACGCCGATCTGTTCAACGCCGTATCGCTTGGCCCAACCGGTCATTTGGAAGCCATTGATTATTCAATTGTGTCCAAGGACAAAACACTCCCAGGCTATGCCCTGGAACATGGTGTTTCGATCATCCTTTACGGCTATGCGTTTGTATATGACACAGAAGCCTATGGTGATAATCCACCAACAAGCTGGGCTGATTTCTTTGACACCGAAAAATTCGGCGGCCAACGTGCGCTTTACAAATGGGCCAATGGTTCACTAGAAGCGGCCTTACTGGCCGACGGTGTTGCCGCCGATGCGCTGTATCCGCTCGATATGGATCGCGCACTAAACAAGATTAAATCCATTAAGGATAACAGCTTGTATTGGGGTTCTGGCTCTGAAGCGCATTCCATGGCAGTGAACGGCGAAGCTTCGATGGTAATGATTTGGCAAAACCGCGGCCGCAACATCGAAAATGACACCGATGGTCGCTATAAATTGGTGAACAACCAAGCCATTGCGATGCCAGGTGCGTACATTGTTCCAAAGGGCAACCCTGCAGGCCGTGAGGCGGTTATGCAATTCATTGCAACGGCACAAGAGGTAGATGCACAGCTGAAACTGCTGGATTGCTTAGGCATGACACCGTCGAACCCAGCCGCGTTTGGCAGTATTCCAGAAGATCAGCAGCCCTATGCCATCACTTCGGCGATGAACATCGACAAAATCGTTTACAACGATCCCGAATGGTGGGGCAAAAACGGCGGTGATGCTGTGAATGCTTTCCTTGAGGCAATCAGCTAAACAAACCAGTTTGGGCGCGTTATTTACCTCTGCGTGCCCAAACATTTTTTAAAGGAAACAAAGACACCCATGCAAAAACTTCGCAAACATATCAGCCCCGGATGGTGGCTTGTTGCGCCGTTTTTGGTGATGGTGGCGTGTTTGTACCTTGGGCCTTTGATGAATATTTTGTGGCTAAGTGTGTCTGACCCTGAACCCGGTCTTGGCAACTATGCTAAACTGTTTGAGAGCGAAGCACTGCCACGGATCATGTGGACCACCGTGCGCATATGCATCATCACCACGCTTTTGTCTGTAAGTCTTGGCTATTGCTTGGCCTACGCGATGGTACATGCCTATCGCAAAGAGCAGAACATGATGCTGACTTTCTTGTTGGTGTCGTTCTGGATTTCCATCCTTGTGCGCACGTTTTCGTGGCTCATGCTGTTAGGGCGCAAAGGGTTGGTGAATGAATGGCTGGATGCCATTGGCATTATTTCCGAACCCATCGCGTTTATGCGCAATGAACTTGGCGTTTTAATAGGCATGGTCCACTACATGGTGCCCTACGCGGTGCTGCCACTGTTGGTGAACATGCAAACGCTGGACCAACGGGTTATGTCCGCCTCTCGCAATCTTGGCGCCACAGGCGCTCAAACGTTTTTCCGCATCTATTTACCAATGACCAAACCCGGCATCGTTGCTTCGGTCCTTCTGGTCTTTATCCTAAGCCTTGGGTTCTACGTTACTCCAGCCGTGCTTGGCGGTGGCAAAGTGCTTATGGTCGCCGAATACATATCCGTCCAACTGCTTATCACGCTGAAATGGGGCATCGCGGCCATGCTAGCAGCCCTGATGCTGTTCGGCGTGTTGGTCATGCTTTGGGTTATGAACAGGTTCATGAAACTCAGCACCGTCTTTGGCGGAGCAACGTCATGAAACCGTCGTTCCTATCCCTGTTCAATCGCGCTGGCGCTTGGGTCTTGCTGATGTTTCTGGTGCTGCCCGCCTTGATCGCAATTCCAGTTTCCTTGACGCCCAAACGGTTCCTTTCGATGCCCAAAGGCGAATTCTCGCTGCGCCATTTTGAAAAACTGTTCACCAGCGAAGATTGGCTATCCAGTTTTGGTCAAAGTGCTGTCATAGCGTCCAGCACATCGTTTCTAGCAACTGCTCTCGGCACGCTGTGCGCCATCGGATTGTGGCGAATTTCATCCAAATACTCCGAGGTCGTGCGCGCCTTCCTACTGCTGCCGCTCATTATCCCGCAGATCATCTCTGCCATGGCATTTTATCGTTTGTGGATCCCGATGGGCCTTCTGGATAGCTATTCTGGCCTGATCATCGCCCACACGATTCTTGCAGCGCCAATGGTTCTCATTACAGTCAGCGCCTCGCTCGCCAATTTTGATCCAAAACTAGAACAAGCCTCTCGCAATCTTGGTGCTTCCAACTGGACTACCATGCGCCGTGTGATCCTGCCCTCAGTTCGCCCCGGTGTAATGGCTGGCGCGTTGTTCGCGTTTATCCTGTCTTGGGATGAAATCGTAGTCACACTGTTCATATCTAAATTCAAGGTCTACACTCTGCCCCGACGCATGTGGAACGGGATCCGTGAAAACACCGACCCGACGGTAGCCGCCGCAGCCGTTGTCCTGATTGCAATCACCTTCATCGCCTTTGTCGTGTCGGCTCTAATTTCGCGTCGTCGCACCCAACCTGATCACACCTAAAAAACGAGCACTCCTATGAATACTGCCGTGTCCTATGAAAACGAACTGCTGCTCAAAACGGTTCAATCCTTCCTTGAAGCAGAAATTTATCCCCATGAGGAAGAGGTTGATCGTGCTGGTGAAGTCCCTCTCGAATTAGGTCACCAAATCGAACAACGTTCCAAGGAAGTCGGACTTTTTGCATCAAATTTGCCGGAACACGTGGGAGGAGGCGGATTGAACTACACCGCGATGTCTGTGGTTGAACGGGAATACGGCAAGACTAGCCATGCGCTTCATTCATGGATCGCCCGCCCAACAGAGTTATTGCTGGCGTGCGAAGGCGATCAGATTGCTCGGTACCTTGATCCATGCGTTACTGGAGAAAAGCGCGAGCTGTTTGCCCTGACCGAACCTGAAGCGGGCTCTGACGTCATGGGCATGAAAACCAATGCACGCCGTGACGGAGACGACTGGATTTTAAATGGCTCTAAGCACTTCATCTCTGGCCCCGTCATGCCAGATTTCGCTATTGTTTTTGCGGCCACTGGTATCGACGAAACACCAAGTGGCCCGCGCAAACGTGTCACTGCGTTTTTGGTGGATGTGGGCCTACGTGGGTTTGACTGTAGCGAAGGCCACAAATGCGTAAGCTACCGTGGCTACAAAACCTTTCAATTGAGCTTTGACAATGTACGCCTCGGGCCGGATCAAATTTTGGGTGAAGAAGGTCGTGGATTGGAATTGTCCGGCAAGTGGTTAGGAATGGGGCGCATCTGGGTCGGTGCAACCTGTTGTGGCAAAGCAGAACGCCTATTGGAAATGGGCACAGACTGGGCTGCAAACCGTAAACAATTCGGCAAACCCATTGGCAGTTTTCAAGCCACAGGATTCCGTCTAGCAGATGCGGCTATTGGCCTGCGCACGGCGGATTTGTTGGTGGCAGATGCGGTGAAGCGTGCAGATGAAGGCCGCATGGAAGATATGGATGCAGCGATGGTCAAGGTTTACTGCTCCGAAATGCTGAACAAAGTTGCCGATGACACGGTTCAAATCTTTGGTGGCATGGGCTTGATGGAGGAACTCCCCATTCAACGCCTTTGGCGTGACAGCCGTTTAGAACGCATCTGGGACGGCACATCAGAAATTCAGCGCCACATCATCACGCGCGCCATTCTTCGGCCACTTGGTGCATGACACCTGCACAACGTAAAAACTTTGACAGGTTACTGTCTCCACGCCATATCGCCTTTATTGGCGGCACAGACGCCATTGTCGCGATCGGTGAAGCCCGACGGCGTGGTTTTGGAGGTGAATACTGGGCGGTGAATCCAAAACGTGAAACCCTGGCAAGCCTGACTTGTTTTGCCAGCATCGACGACCTGCCAGAAGCACCTGATGCTGTGTTCCTAGCCATACCTGCCGCGCCTGCTGTTGATGCGGTCGCACAGCTCGCCGACATGGGCGCAGGCGGGATCGTTTGTTATTCCGCTGGCTTCAAAGAAGCGGGCGGCAGGGGTCAGCAACTGGAAACAGAATTACGCGATGCTGTCGGAGACATGGCGTTGATCGGTCCCAATTGTTACGGCCTTGTGAACTACCTCGACAACGTCGCCCTCTGGCCGTTTGCGCATGGTGGAAGCTCTCCAGGATATGGTGCCGCGATCATCACGCAATCAGGGATGTTTTCGTCCGACATTTCTATGTCGCAACGCTCACTCCCGCTAACTCACATGATTTCCGCAGGCAACCAAGCCGTTATGGGGCTGGAGGATTTCATCGACATCTTGAGCGAAAACCCTGCCACGCGCGCCATCGGAGTTCATATCGAGGGTCTGTCTGACATTCCAAAGTTTGAACGCGCTGCACTTAAAGCGCTAAAGCACAACACCCCAATCGTGGCCTTTAAAACGGGTCGTTCTGAAATCGGAAGCACCCTAACCATCAGTCACACGGGGTCATTGTCAGGCTCAAATGAATTGTACGAGGCGTTGTTTGACCGCACAGGCGTGATCGGCGTGACAAATCCTGCGCAAATGCTTGAAACCCTAAAATATCTTTGCGTTGTGGATCGACCAAAGGGCAATCGCATTGCCGGTTTCACCTGTTCTGGCGGCGGGGCCACGATGCTCGCCGATCACGGCGAAGACATTGGGTTGCAGTTTCCCGCGTTCAGCCCGCAAACAACATCAGAACTGGAAACGGCCCTGCCCCCAATTGCGACGGTTTCAAACCCGTTGGATTACACCACCCCGATTTGGGGTCAGCCCGAATTCACCGAACCCGTCTTTGACTTGGCAATTTCTTGCAACACTGTTGACGCGGCTGTTTTGGTGCAAGATTACCCTGCCACAGGTTTGGACGAGAGCAAGATTTACTATCAAAACGATGCAGCCGCATTTGCCAAAGCCGCCAAGAAATCAGGCACCCCAGCGGCTATTTGTGCCACCTTGCCTGAAAATATGGATGCACAGACCCGTGAATTATTAATCGAAGCAGGCGTTGCACCGATGCAAGGCATCCACGAGACTTTGAATGCAATTGCCCAAACAGTTTGGTGGTCATCGCGGCGCGATGCGATCCTGCAAAACCCTCCCGAACCATTGGAAGCTGGTGCAATCAGCGCGAACACAAACCATATGGATGAGGCCACAGGGAAAAGCTGGCTCCACGAGGCTGGCTTTCCAGTTCCAGAGGGCACGCTTGCAACTACACAAACAGCCGCACAAACGGCGCAGAACCTCGGCTTTCCCGTTGTCTTGAAAATGATGAGCCGCAAGCTGGCCCACAAAACCGAAGCTGGCGCAGTATCCCTCAATTTACGCACTCCACAAGACGTGGGTCGTGCGATTCAAGCCATGTCCAAGGCCGTGTCTGCATACGATCAAAGCGCTGTCACAGACAGTTTTTTGGTCGAGGTCATGGCAGCTTCACCGCTTGCGGAACTTGTGGTCGGACTGCGCAATGATCCGCAATTTGGCTGGGTGCTTACTTTGGGTAGTGGTGGCATTCTGGTTGAATTGATAGGCGATGCCAAAACTCTTTTGCTCCCCGCTACGCAATTGGACATTGAGACCGCGTTGCAATCTCTGAAAGTTTCGAAACTTCTAAATGGATTTCGCGGGGTGGAAAAAGTGAATTTAACCTCTCTTTCGCAAATCATTTTGACGCTGTGTACCGCTGTGCAAACAAACACAGTTGGTATCGGAGACATCGAAATAAATCCACTTTTTGTCTACCAAGATCACGTACTCGCAGTTGATACCCTGATCCAAACCACAGGTTCCAAATGAAAACGCATCCAAACCCCGATCTGAGCGTTCTAGAGGACAACAAACAACGGTGGAACCACCCTGCCCATCGCCGCCACGGCTTTCACAATGCCCACACCTTGTTTCGCCGCTCTTGGATGTTCCGCGCTAAAAACGTGTTAGAGTTAAAAGATGCGCCCATTTCAGAACTAAACACATTCCCCGAAATTGCACGTTTAACAGATCATCCTGCGTTTTCCGCGCTTGTTGTGCTGAAAAATGACACTGTTGTTTATTCGAAGTCTGCAAAAGATTTCTCGATTTTTCAGCCACATTCGATTCAATCCGTGACCAAACTGCACATACATTTGATTGTCGGCCAGTTGCTCGACCAAGGCCTGCTCGAGTTGGGCCAAAAGGTTAGCTATTATCTGCCTGACATTGGCACCGGTTACGCCGATGCAACGTTGCAAATGTTGCTCGATATGAATGTCGCAAACGATTTTTCTGAAGATTACGCAGACCCAAGCAGTGATTGCTACGCTGAAGAAATGGCGTTGGGATGGCGGTTGCCTTCTGGTGACGCAAAAGAACCTACACTTGCCGAGTTCACCGCAGGCATTACAGGGACAGACATGCGAAACTCATCGGAGACTGCCGATTATAAATCTGCGAACACTGATGTCTTAACTCTGATCTGCTCGTGGGTGAGCCCACGCCCCCTAAACGCGATCATCGAAGACATCGTTGACGCTGCTGGATATGAAGGCTCTTTTCATATCAGTGTTAGCTCAGACCAAATGCCAGCATTTTCAGGCGGTGGCTGCATCAGTGCCATCGATCTAGCGCGCTTTGGCCTCCTACTCACACGGCGCGGCGCTGGCTGCACACAAACACAAGTTGGTTCCGGTGATTTTCTTACCCATAGTATAACAAGGCGCTCCAAACCGCTAACCCCGCCCAAAGGGTGGTTGCGTTACACCAACCACTTGATGACAAACGGTTATATTGTTGGGCACGCTGGGTATGGTGGGCAATATCTTTTTGCAAATATCGAAACAGGCGTGGTTGTTGCGTTTATGAGCGTTTTGGAAAATGACGCCGGCTATGATGACGTGTATATGGGTGAAGTTGCACAGGATCTTGCGACCATAATAATTGCAGTGGATGACTTATCGGATAAATGAAACACAGGTTAAACCGTTAAATGAATGCGTGCCTTAGTAGTTTATTGTTCACTTGCCCTCCTCGGTATTTTTGCAGACCACTCTTTATCTGAGTAATGCCAGACTAACTCGCACTACTTTCAAAAAAGACATGCGCTTTTTGGTGAATTTGTTATCTACTGGGAAGTAGCGCTCCGCAAATTAACCGCGACGGTGGATAAAGGCTTGCAATTGCTTAGCAGGCTTATCCCACTTATGGGCCATCGTTTGTCATGAAATTGTTACTGTGCAGCGAATGTCTGCTTTGGTGAAGCTGCATCGCAGCATCAAGCTGATCATTGAACGGCAGTTATAGGCCGTTCGTGTCGGTGGTAGGTGATAAGAATTGCCCCGATGCTGCAGTGCAACGAACGGCGGCTAGGAGCCCAAAGTGACCGATGCTGCGGGGTGTTCGAATGGCTGCTACCGATCCAAATAGCCTATATTGCAATGGAGGTGTGACACGGGCGTTTAGAGTGATCATAGGAAGCTAAATTGGTCTGGTCTCCAATTTTTGGTTTGGTTCAAATTACTGCAAACTGTTATTTCGTGCGCTCACGCAGGACGAATTTCTGTATCTTACAGTTGAGGTTCTGGGGATACTCGTCACGACGAACTTACCCGCAACTTTTTAGGCCACGAGCCTGTCACGGCACCAATTACGCAGCGCGTTTCGCCCCATTTGTCATTGGGCATGGCGACGACCGCTGCAATTTCTACGCCTGGGTAACTATAGAGCACCTCTTCCACCTCGATGGAGGAAATGTTCTCGCCTCCTGAAATGATGATGTCCTTCGAGCGGTCCTTGAGCTGGATATAACCGTCTGGATGGATCACGCCCAGATCGCTGGAATGAAACCAGCCACCCTCAAACGCCTTTTGCGTGGCGACGGGGTTACGAAAATACCCTTTCATCACAACGTTGCCGCGAAACATGGTTTCGCCGTCGCGCGGGACGGGTTCCAGTGTATCAGGGTCCAGCACATCAAGCCCTTCGAGCGGCAGGTAGCGGACGCCCTGGCGCGATTTCAGGCGCCCTGTTCATCGTTAGGCAAGGACGACCAGCCTTCGTCGATCACTACAATCACCAACGCTACCATGAGAGCCTGAACAACGTCACGCCGTCTGACCCTACTTCGGGCGCGACAAAGCCATTCTGCAACAAAGGGAAAGGATCAAACGAAAGACACTCGAAACGCGCTGCTTGCATCACAGACAACGCGCCGCATAATGTAATCAAACAGATGAGCCAAACTCTCTCTTAGTTTAAGCTGCTCTAGGTGCCAAAAACCCTGACGACGGACAGAAAGGGTTTCAGGCAATAGACATCGCAATCAACCCAAATGCCTTTGCCGAGCCTTTGCATTTCGTGGCGAAACAGATTTGCAAACAGTGCGGGGGTTCCCTTGGCATCGGGCAGATCGTCACCTTCGTAGGTAATGATTTCTGTTTCTGGTAAAATTTTGGCGGCATCTTCAAGCAGAACACCGTCAGGAACACCTTCCAATTTACCGTAAGCGTACAGGCGAAATTGCATGCCTTGGGCCTGAAAGGAGCGGATACAAGCGCGTTCAATCCAAGTTAAACGCCCACCGTGCCAGAACGAATTCACGATCTTATCGCGGCGGTTCCATTTGATCTGAAATGTTTGCAATTGTGATTTAACCTGTTGCTGGGAGCGGTGATCGGTACCAACTTTGCAAGATGGGCGTGTGTTCCAGGTCGTCACAAATATTGTATTTTCAACACTACGACAACTCAACAATAAATCGGAAGGGGAAAGCAGATATCTGCGATATTGTCATTGATCACAGCGGTAGAATTTACCGGCGCGTTGGGCTGGTTGCAAATATTGAGAGACATTGATGCGCTGTGGTGTAAAATCCTAGAGTACAGAGAATTGGAACAGATATGACCAACACAAAACCCCGCGCGCGTGATCTTGGCCTGCCGTTTCGCGGCACGACTGGCCCCAATAATGCGATAACCGATGTGGCTGGTGTTCATGTTGGTTTCACGACACTAACGGACGCGAAAAAAGGTATTCGCACGGGGGTAACGGCGATTATTCCGCGTGGTGGTGCAAGCGAGCCGAAACCCGTTTGGGCAGGGCAATATGCGCTGAATGGCAACGGTGAAATGACGGGCACGCATTGGATTAACGATGCGGGGTATTTTGTTGGCCCGATTTGCATCACCAACACGCATTCTGTGGGCATGGTTCATCACGGTGCGACCCGTTGGATGATCGACACCTATGCTGATTATTTTCGGGATGAACATGTTTGGGCCATGCCTGTCGTGGCCGAAACCTATGATGGTGTTTTGAACGATATCAATGGCCAACATGTGAATGTTGACCACGCGATGAAGGCGTTGAACGCGGCTAAATCGGGCTCCGTGATCGAAGGGTCGAGCGGTGGCGGCAACGGGATGATTTGTTATGAATTCAAAGGTGGCACTGGCACGACATCTCGGCTGGTGAAGGTCGGCGGTGAAACCTATACCGTGGGCGCGTTGGTTCAGGCCAATCACGGTATTCGTCCTTGGCTGAACATCTTGGGCAAACCTGTTGGTGAGATGCTGACTGAGGGGCGGTTGCTAGGCCAAGAAACCGGGTCCATTATCGTGATCCTTGGTACGGATGCGCCGCTGTCGGCGTTGTCTTTGCGCCAAATCGCAAAACGTGCGGCCCTTGGCGTGGGGCGTGGTGGCAGCCCTGGGGGCAATAATTCTGGCGATATTTTTCTTGCCTTTTCAACGGCCAATGATCGCCCAATGCCACAAAAAGATGCTGCAATGATAACGCGCCAAGAATTGAACGCCGATCTGCTGGATCCATTCTATCTTGGGGTTGTGGAATCTGTGGAAGAAGCGGTCGTAAACGCAATTGTTGCAGGCGAGGACGTGCCAACATTCAAGCCGAAGGGCCACACCTGCAAAGGTATCGACACTGATGCGCTTTCGAAAATATTTGCGTAATATCCTCCTCCTAATTGATGAAAAAATGAATTCTAACTTGGCTTTTTGGAATTTATGTTCTTGAGTGCCAGATCAAATGTAGGAGCGGCGCAATGCCAGTTGAAAAGATAAATACCCTTGTAGTCGGTGCGGGGCAGGCTGGCGTGGCGATGAGCGAGCATTTGAGCAACAACGGAACCTCGCATATTGTGTTGGAGCGGGATCGTATCGCAGCGCGGTGGCGCACGGCGCGGTGGGATAGTTTGGTAGCAAACGGCCCTGCGTGGCATGATCGTTTTCCTGGATTAGAGTTCACGGAGTGTGGGCCAGAAGGATTTCCGGGCAAAGAAGAAGTGGCCGATTATTTTGTTGATTATGCCAAGCAGATTAACGCGCCCATTCGCTGTGGTGTAGAAGTTTTGAATGCGCAGCGGCGTGAAAACAGTTCTGGGTTTAGGGTTGAAACATCGAACGGTGTGATCGAGGCGCAGAATATTGTTGCTGCGACTGGCCCGTTTCAAAAACCCGTTTTTCCGCAAATAATTCCTGCGAATACGGATGTAATGCAAATGCATTCCAACACCTACCGTAACCCTGATCAGATGCCAGAGGGCGGTGTTTTGGTGGTTGGAGCGGGATCTTCGGGTGCGCAAATCGCAGAGGAATTGATGAATTCTGGGCGCAAAGTTTTCCTGTCTGTTGGCCCGCATGATCGCCCGCCGCGTGCCTATCGCAACCGTGATTTTGTCTGGTGGTTGGGTGTTTTGGGCAAGTGGGATATGCAGACGCCGCCGCTGGGGGCAGAGCATGTTACGATTGCAGTAAGCGGTGCAAATGGCGGTACGACGGTGGATTTCCGCCGTTTTGCAGATGCTGGAATGCAGTTGGTTGGGCGGACCGAACAATTCAGCGATTGCGTTTTGCATTTCGCATCTGATCTGGTTGATAACGTGGCCAATGGCGACGCGAATTATCTGTCGGTACTGGATGAGGCAGATGAATACATTGCGCTAAATGGGTTGGATTTGCCGCTGGAACCTGACGCGCGAAAGCAGTGGCCACAGCCTGCGTGCCTGTCTGATCCTATTCGCCAAATTGATTTAAAGGCAGAGGGGGTTACCTCTGTGATTTGGGCGACGGGGTTTGTGCAAGAATACGATTGGCTGGATGCTGATGTGTTTGATGCGAACGGTAAGCCCGTTCACAAACGGGGTGTTTCAGATCAGCAGGGCGTTTATTTCCTTGGGCTGCCCTGGCAATCGCGGCGTGGGTCTTCGTTTATTTGGGGTGTTTGGCACGATGCGAAATTCGTGGCGGATCATATTTCGACGCAACAAACATATTTAGATTACGCGCCAGCTTTGGACACGAAGGTTTAGCTGTTCCATTTGATCGAACAGCCCATCGAGGCGATTTGATCTTTTGGGCCTTGGCCAGTTTTGGCGATTTGGCGCATTGCGTTTAACAATTAGGGTGTGTTGGCGGTTTCTTGGCCAATGCCTGCGTCATCCAATCTGCCGCGATATTGCAAGCCGCCATCTGAGTTGAAGCCAAAGAAATCGGGTGTGCAAACTGCGCAGTAGGCTTTGCCATCGGATTGATCTTCGTCGATCAGGTAAGAAAATTCGAACCCATAAAGTGTTGCGAATTTCAACATGTTTTCGGGGCTATCCTCGGCGTAATCGTGGTAATCGTTGGACATAACGGCCAGCACGTTTACGCCCTCTGACATCAATTTTTTGTATCTGCTGCAAGGCGATTGCCGATGGTTTTCACGTAGGGACAGTGGTTGCAGATGAACATAATCAGCAGCCCATTTTCGCCTATCTGGTCGGACATTGTGACTGATTTTCCGGTTGGATCGCTGAGCGTGAAGTCTGGTGCTTGCCAGCCAAAATCACAGATTGGAGTGTCGAGAAGCATGATGTGTTCCTTTAGGTTGGGGCGATTTTAGGAGGTTCTGAAGTGTAATAAAAGGATTAGGATTTTTGATTGTCTGGGAGTAGTTATGGGGCATTGGCAAATTCCATCAGAGGTGCGGTTGATGATCGGTAATGTGTTTAACTTGAAACAGCTAGAGGCGCTTGTTTGAGTTGCTGATCTTGGCACGTTTCGCAAGGCGGCGGCGCATTTGAACACGACGCAGCCCAATATTTCGTCGCGGATTGCGGGGCTGGAAACTAGCCTTGGTGTTGTGTTGATGCAGCGCGATGCCGGGTCTGTTCGGATGATGGCAAAAGGCGCGGATATCTTGGTTGAGGCGCGCAAATTATAGCGGCAATCCGAGGGGCTTTTGCAGGTGGCACAGCGGCCTGATTTGATCGAGGATCGGTTGCTGTTGGGCGTGACAGAACTGTCGCTTCCACGTGGTTACACACCTATTTACGTCGTTTGAAAGATGCCTATCCAGCGGTGAGCGTTGAGTTAACGGTCGATCTGTCACGCAAACTGGATCGAGAATTGAGCGTGCGGACGTTGGTCTTAACGATACAAACCGCGCCGTTTGTGAGTAAAGCCAGTGGCATTATCGAGCTGGGGACGTTCGAATATGTTTGGGTTGGAACGGCCGAAAGTTTGGACGGTTTGGCGGGGCGCGTGGGTGTTGCGGAGCTGATCCCTCGTTCGATCTTGACCCATGCGCGTAACACGCAAGCCTACCGCGAATTGGTGGAATATGCCGAAGCGCGATCGCTGCCGACAACGCGGTTTGTGCCGAGTAACAGCATGGCTGCCTGCGTGCAGATGGCGATTAACGGGCTGGGGATTGCGCTGTTACCGCGATCTTTGGTGGAAGCGGATTTGGTGGGAGGTAGATTGCAAGGGGTTCAAGTAGACTGGACACCTGCTCCATTGCGGTTTGCGGCGCGGTATCAGGCGGAACGTGTGGCAGGGTTTGTGGCACATTCTGCGCAGCTGGCAGCCGAGGTTTTAGCTGAGGTATAGGATAAAGAATATTTATCACGCATATCGCAATAAATAATTTGCGGCTGTGCGGCGCTGCCTTCAAAATGGGCGTGATCATAACAAGGTGAGTCTGATGAAAACGAGTTCGGTTCGATTGGGTGTGGATATAGGTGGCACGTTCACGGATGTGGTGCTGGAACACGGTGGCGAGAGTTTTTCAACCAAGGTTTTGACCACCTACATCGCGCCAGAAAACGCAATTATTGACGGTATGCATCAGGTTTTAGCCAAGGCGAATGTTGCGCCGTCCGACATCGGGCAGATCATTCATGGCACTACGCTGGCGACGAATGCGTTGATTGAACGGCGCGGGGCCAAGACTGCGTTGATCACCACAAACGGGTTTCGCGATGTGATCGAAATGCGCACCGAGAGCCGGTTTGAGCAATATGATTTGAACCTGAATTTGCCCGAACCGCTGTTGGCGCGGCAGATGCGGTACACTGTGACAGAACGCGTGGATGCGACGGGTGCTGTGTTGATCCCGTTGGATCGTGCCGAGGTTGAAGCAGTCGTCGATACGGTCGCGGCGGCTGGGTATGAAAGCGTTGCGATTGGGTTGATGCATTCGTATTTGAACGATGCGCATGAACAGATGGTCGCAGATGTCGTGGCCGAGAAAATGCCAAATGCGATGATCTCAATCTCTTCCGAAGTGTCGCCGCAAATGCGCGAATACGAACGGTTCAATACTGTGGTGGCGAACGCATATATCAAGCCGTTGATGAAGTCGTATCTTGGGCGCCTTGAGGGGCGGTTGAAGGACGAAGGGGTCGATTGCAATATATTCCTCATGCATTCTGGTGGTGGGATTATTTCTATCGAAAATGCTGCGGATTTTCCCGTGCGTTTGGTGGAATCTGGGCCAGCGGGTGGTGCGGTTTTTGCAGCCCACATCGCGGCGCGCTACGGGCTGGATAAGGTGTTGTCGTTTGATATGGGTGGCACCACGGCGAAGATTTGTTTGATCAAAAACCAGACGCCAAAAACCAGTCGTGTGTTCGAAGTGGCGCGAACCTATCGGTTTAAGAAAGGGTCTGGGATGCCGATTTCGATACCTGTTATCGACATGGTGGAGATTGGTGCGGGGGGCGGATCGCTCGCGCATGTGGACAGTATGCGTCAGATCAGGGTTGGGCCTGAAAGTGCGGGGTCGGAGCCGGGGCCTGCGTGTTATGGGCGTGGCGGTGATAAACCAGCGGTGACGGATGCGGATTTGGTTTTGGGTAAGTTGGATGGTGATCATTTTGCGGGTGGTTCGATCAAGCTGCACAAGGACGATTCTAAGGTGGCGTTAGAAACTGTTTTGGGTGCGCCGTTAGATATGGACGCGCAAACGGCGGCGTTTGGGTTGGCCGAAGTTGTGGATGAAAATATGGCGAATGCGGCGCGGGTTCATGCGGTGGAAAACGGCGAAGACCTGTCTGAATACACGATGATCGCGTTTGGCGGGGCAGCCCCGCTGCATGCTGGGCGATTGTGTGAAAAGCTGGGTGTGGATCGGTTGTTGGTGCCAGAAGGTGCTGGCGTCGGATCGGCAATCGGGTTTTTACGCGCGCCATTTTCGTTTGAGGCGAACCGTTCTGTTTACATGAGGCTGTCGGATTTTGATGCGCCGCAAATTCAGGATTTACTGGCAGATTTGCAAGCTGAAGCGACGGGTTTTGTGCGCAATTGCGACGGTGATGCCGAAATTCTTTCGGAGTTTAAAGTCTACATGCGTTACACGGGGCAGGGTTGGGAAATCCCGATTGTGTTGAACGTGGAGCAAGCGATGAACCCGAAGGCGGAGACGTTTGAGTGGTTGTTTGAAGAGGATTATATCAAGCTGTTTGGGCGCACTGTGACGGGGCTCGATATTGAGATTACGGTTTGGTCGGTGAACGCGACAACGCCGCCAGAACAAGTGGCGCAAGTGGCGCAGCATGACACTGGCAAGACGGCGGTGATGAATGGGAAGCGTGCATTTTTTGACCCTGCGAAGGAAGAATTTGTGAGCTGTTACAAATATGATCGCACGCTTTTGGAGGTCGGTGACTTTGTCCAAGGGCCCGGTGCCATTTTCGAAGATGAGACGACGATTATCATTCCAAGCAGTCGAAATGCGATCCGCCAACCAGATGGATGTATCGACATAAACGTGAAAGCGGAGGGTTAAGACATGGCTCAGAAAAAATCAGCAGTCGCGTATCAGGTGATGTGGAACCGTTTGATTTCCGTGGTCGAGGAGCAGGCGCAGGCGTTAGTGCGCACGGCGTTTTCCACATCTGTTCGTGAAGCGGGCGATTTGTCGGCGGGGGTCTATGACACGCACGGCAGAATGCTGGCGCAGGCGGTGACGGGAACGCCCGGACACGTGAACGCAATGGCCGATGCGGTGGCGCATTTTATTCGTCGAATTGGGCGGCCAAACATCTTTGATGGGGACGTGTATATCACCAATGATCCGTGGGAGGGCACAGGCCATTTGCACGATATTACGAGGGTGACGCCGTCGTTTCACAAGGGCGTTCTGGTCGGGTTTTTCGCCTGTACCGCGCATGTCGTGGATATCGGTGGGCGTGGTTTTGGGGCGGATGCCGCAAGTGTCTATGAGGAGGGATTGTATATTCCAATCATGAAGTTCGCCGTCGGAGGTGAAGTGGATCAAACGTTGGTTCGCATCATTCGTGGCAACGTGCGCGAGCCTGATCAACTGGTCGGGGATATTTTCGCGCTGACCAGTTGTAATGAGATCGGGCATCGTCGATTGATCGACATGATGATGGAGTTTGAGCTGGATGATCTGGACGGGATCGCGGCGTTCATTCTGGATAATTCGCGCCGCGCCACGTTGGAACGGATTGCGGCCCTGCCACGTATATCTGCGACGGGTGAAATGACGGTCGATGGGTTCGATAAACCAATCACGTTGAAGGTAAAAGTAACTGTTCACGAAGATCGAATAATCTCGGATTTCACGGGTACGTCTGGGGTGGATAAGAAGGGGATCAATTGTCCGTTGGTCTATGCCAAAGCGTACGCTTGTTACGCGCTGAAGGTGGCGATTGCGCCTGAGATTCCGAACAATGCAGCCTCCCTTGCGCCGTTTGAAATTGAAGCACCCGAAGGTACGATTGTGAATGCCGTGCATCCCGCGCCCGTGGCGTTGCGCCATATCGTGGGGCATTTCGTGCCAGATGCGGTGTACAATGCGTTTGATAAAATTGTGCCCGGATTGGTGCCAGCCGAGGGCGCTGGGTGTTTGTGTAATTTCCAAGTTTCACTGCGGCCCCGTACCGATGCGCCTGCGCCCGCGAATGCTGTGCGTTCTGAGGTTTTGACGTTCAATTCGGGCGGGTCGGGTGCGAGGCCAGAACATGATGGGCTGAATGCAACCGCGTTTCCATCGGGTGTGATGACCATGCCAGTGGAGGCGACGGAACATGCGGGGCCAATTATTATTTGGCGCAAAGAATTACGCCCAGATAGCGGTGGTGCGGGGCAGCGCCGTGGTGGCTTGGGACAGTTTATGGAAGTGGGCGCGCGCGAGGGGCATGAGTTTGATATTCAGGCGATGTTTGATCGGGTCGATCATCCTGCGCGGGGTCGACGTGGTGGTGGCGAGGGAGCAGCGACGACGATTGCGCAAGATGATGGAGCCAAAATGAACGGTAAGGGCAAACAGTTTGTGGCCCACGGGCGCAAGGTGATGATGGCGTTTCCAGGTGGTGCGGGATACGGCGCAGCGGCGGATCGTGACCCTGCCTCGGTGAAGCGCGATTTAGCGCGGGGGTATATTTCGCCGCAGGTTGCAGCGCGGGATTATGGTTTGTTGGCTGCGGATATTACAGCGGTTCAGGCAGCGGTTACAGCGGGAGAAGACGTATGATGAAACTGGAAAAGAACATGTTTGAAGCGGCGATCAAGGCTGGCGAAAAACAACTGGGGTTGTGGATTAGCCTGTGCAGTGGCTTTGGCGCAGAGGTGACTGCGCCGTCTGGATTTGACTGGGCGTTGATTGATATGGAGCATTCGCCGAATGATTATCATTCGGTTTTGGCGCAGTTGCAGGTGTTTGCGAGCTGCGGAACCACGGCGATTGTGCGACCTGATTGGAATGACACGGTTGTGGTGAAACGGCTGATGGATTTGGGCGTTCAAGGGTTGTTGTTCCCGATGATCCAAAGCGTTGAAGAAGCAGAAAAGGCGGTTGCAGCGACGCGGTATCCGCCACACGGCGTGCGTGGTGTTTCGGGCAATACACGGGCAAATAAGTTTGGGCGTGTGTCTGATTACGTGGTGCGTGTGGACGATGAAACCACGGTGATTTTACAATTGGAAACAGTGAGCGCGGTGGCACAGGCCGAGGCGATTGGCACGGTCGACGGCGTGTCTGGCGTGTTCTTTGGTCCTGCGGATATTGCGGCGGATATGGGCAAAGTTCGCAAGCCGATGGACCCAGAGGTTTGGGACTTAATCAAGGGTGCAGCGAAGAAGTTGATGGCCAAGGGCGTGCCTGTGGGGACGTTGGTGATGGACCCTGAATTTGCGGCGGATTTGTTGAACGAAGGATTTACGTTTGTGGCCTGTGGGTCGGATACGGGATTGCTGGCAAAGGCATCGGATGCTTTGTTGGCGACAGTGAAAAGTAAGATGGCGTAGGGCCAGAAATCAAAAGGATGAGATGATGAAAAAGATTGTACTGACAGGGGCTGTTGGCCGTTTGGGATCGTATTTGCGTGAGCCGTTGAGCAAGATGTGTGATGAATTGGTGTCTACGGATATCAAAGATGACATTGGCAAAACCTATGACGGCGAAGTGTATATGCAGGGCGATTTGGCCAGCATGGACGATATGGTCAAGGTGATGGAAGGCGCTGAAATGGTTGTCCACATGGGCGCGTTTGTGGATGAAGGGCCGTTCGAACAACTGCTGGGGCCGAACTTTGTCGGGTCGTACAATGTGTGGGAAGCTGGTTACAAATCCGGCGTGCGCCGTGTGGTTTACGCGTCATCTATTCATGCGGTTGGGATGTATCCAAAGAACGAATTTATTGGCGTGGACGTGCCGCATCGCCCTGATACTTTTTATGGTTTGGCCAAATGCTTCACCGAAGATTTGGGCCGGATGTATTGGGAAAAACGCGGGATGGAGAGCGTTCACATGCGCATCCTTTCCTGTGCGCAGGCCAACAATGCGCGGGCTTTGGGATCGTATTTGTCCTATGATGATTTGATCCAATTGGTGACGCGCTGTTTGGATACGCCTGTGACGGGTTTTTCGGTTATTTATGGTGTTTCGAACAATGATCGCACGCCTGTCGACAATTCTAAGGCGTCTTTTCTGGGGTATCGCCCGAAGGATAATGCCGAAGATGTGGCGGCAGAAGTTTTGGCAAATGAGCCGCAAAATGATCCGCAAGATGCAGGCCACATGTGCCACGGTGGGCCATTTGCATCTGTTACGCTGGGCAACAGTGGGTTGGCTGGTATGAATGTTATTCAGGATGCGAAAGAGACTGAATAAGTTTCTTTACAAGTCATATTTGTAACGTCTTAATCTCTCTCAAAGCATGTGTCTTTGGGAGGGATTTTCATGTCTAGCGATCCACTTTTACAGCCGTTTCAACTGAAGCATTTAACGTTGAAAAATCGCATCATGACGACGAGCCATGAACCTGCGTATCCCGAAGATGGCATGCCAAAAGAACGCTATATTGCGTATCATGCGATGCGGGCCAAGGCAGGGATTGCACTGGCGATGACAGCTGGTTCGGCGGCGGTAAGCCGTGACAGCCCGCCCGTTTTCAACAATATTTTGGCCTATAAAGACGAGGTCGTGCCGTGGATTCAGCGGTTGACGGATGGGTTGCATGAACATGGTTGTGCGGCGATGATCCAGTTGACGCATCTTGGACGGCGCACTGGGTGGGACAAAGGCGAATGGTTGCCCGCCGTTAGTTCCACGCATGACCGCGAACCTGCGCATCGGCGGTTTTCGAAGCTGGCCGAGGAATGGGATATCTGGCGTATCATTTCCGATTTTGCAGATGCTGCCGAACGCATGAAGGCGGGCGGCATGGACGGCGTCGAAATTATGAACCACGGTCACCTGCTGGATCAATTTTGTTCGCCCCTTAGCAATCAATTGGATGGGCCGTACGGGAACGGTTCGCTAGAGGATCGAGTGCGTTTGACGATGGACGTTCTAACTGCGGTTCGCGAACGGGTTGGCGATGATTTTGTGCTGGGCATTCGCATGGGTGCAGACGAGGCAGAGGCAGGTGGGATCACACCTGACGAAGGTTTGAAGATCGCTGAACATTTGAAAGCGAGCGGTTTGTTAGATTATTTCAACGTCAATCGGGGGCGCATTCATACCGACCCAGCGATGACGGATATGATCCCCGTTCAGGGCATGCCATCTGCGCCGCATTTGAATTTGGCGGGATCAATCCGTGCGGCGACGGGCATGCCTGTATTTCATGCAGCGCGTATTCCCGATGTGGCGACGGCGCGATATGCCGTACAAAGCGGGCAGTTGGATATGGTTGGCATGACGCGGGCGCATATGGCGGATCCGATGATTGTGCAGAAAATCATTGCAGGGCGCGAAGAAGATATTCGCCCCTGCGTTGGTGCGACCTACTGTTTGGATCGGATTTATGGCGCGGGTGAGGCCTTGTGTATTCACAATGCGGCGACGGGTCGCGAGTTGACGATGCCTCATGAAATTACCCCTGCCGAGGTGGCGAAAAAGGTTGTGATTATAGGTGCTGGACCGGCGGGATTAGAAGCCGCGCGGGTTTCAGCGGAACGGGGCCATAGTGTGACTGTGTTCGAGGCCCAGCCAGATGCGGGCGGGCAGCTGCGTTTGACCGCGCTGAACAAACGCCGTGCCGAGATGATTTCGATCATTGATTGGCGCATGGCGCAATGTGCTGCGCGCGATGTGGAGTTTCGGTTTAATACTTGGGCTGTGGTCGAGGATATTACAGCGCTTTCGCCCGATGTCGTGATCGTGGCGACGGGTGGTTTGCCAAATATAGAATTGTTCGAAACGGGCGAAGACGCCCCTCATGTGGTAAGCGCGTGGGACATTATTTCGGGTGATGTGAAGCCTGCGAACCATGTTTTGATTTATGATGAAAGTGGGGATCACCCTGCGTTAATGGCCGCAGAAACAGTGGCCGCTGCGGGTGCGAAGGTTGAAGTGATGACCCCTGATCGCACGTTTGCGCCTGATGTAATGGCGATGAATTTGGTACCTTACATGCGCAACTTGCAAGACAAAGATGTGACGTTCACAGTGACGCGCCGATTAAAAGGTGTGGAGCAGGACGGGAATAAGTTAACCGCGCTGGTGGGGACAGATTACAGCGATTTTGTGAAACGCCAGACCTATGATCAGATTGTGGTGAATTATGGAACGCTGCCGAATGCCGATTTGTATTTTGATTTGGTGCCGTTAAGCCGTAATTTGGGCGAGGTGGATTACGATGCGTTGATTGCGGGTGAACCACAAAACGTGACGCGAAATTCGGAGAGTGCGTTTCAACTGTTTCGGATCGGGGATGCGGTTGCGGCGCGCAATACGCACGCCGCGATTTATGATGGTTTGCGGTTCATGAAGGACGTTTAATCGACAGCCTCGACCGGGCCATCTACTTTGACCCATGCGCCAAAACCACCTTCGATATGAGCTACTGGTTTGAGCCCCATGTCTTGGGCCAGTTGTGCAGATAGGGCGGAGCGCCATGCGCTGGCGCAATAAAAGACGTATTTTTTGTCCTGATTGAAAATATCTTTGTGATAGGGGCTGGCGGGGTCGATCCAGAATTCCAACATGCCGCGCGGGCATGAAAACGCCCCTGGAATTTTGCCGCCACGTTTCAATTCACGTGGGTCGCGTAGATCGACGATGACGTGGTCCTCATTGCCAACCAGATTGATTGCATCCGCCGTCGGAATGGTTTCGATCTGCGTGTTGGCCTGGGTGACCATATCTTTGACGTGTTTGGTGATGTTCTGTGCCATCGGGAGTTTTCCTCTGTGCTGAATAGTCATGCCGAAATGGGGCTGGGTTAGCTACGTTTTGATTTGGCCAATTTCCGCTCTCTCCACATTGTGAAAAGCCCTGCGGATAAGATGACGAGCATGCCAATTATGGTCCACCGATCTGGGATATCGCCAAAGACGAGCCAGCCGAGTGCGATGGCCCAGATCATCACCGTATAGCGATAGGACGAGACGATTGCGACGTCACCGATGCGCATAGTTGCGACCGAGCAGTAATATCCGATCATGAGGAAAACTGCGGATAGTCCGAGGATCGAAAGTTCAAACGGGGTGGGCGTTTGCCAAGTTTGAGTGACGAGGATGCCGACGCCACCCGTTAGCATGATCGCGACAGAGGCGACGAATGCGACCAGTAAAGTTGGTACTTTTGGGCTGAGTTGGCGCGCGGTTAGATCGCGTAACGTGACAAAGGCAACTGCGACCAAACCGAGGAGGGCGTAGGCGTTGAACCCATCAAGCCCCGGGCGAACAATGATCATTACGCCGATAAAACCGACCACGATTGCAGCAATTCGTTTGCGTCCTATTGGTTCGCTTAAGAATATGGCTGCGGCGAGGGCAATGGAAAGTGGCGTGGCCTGCAAAAGTGCGGTGATGTTCGCGAGTGGAAGGTTGAAAAGCGCGGTAAGAAACGCGAGTGTTGCGCCGATTTCTGCAAAGGATCTTATGCCAATGAGGCGTATATCTTTTGCTTTGGGTAGGTTGGAAAATGCGCCAAATGCATAAGCGAAGATGCTCATAAAACAAACTGCGAAAATACCGCGTACGAAAATGGCAGGGAATAACCCCAGATCCGTGCCACCATATTTTAAGGCAGTATCGTTCAGCGCAAAGCCTGCCATAGAAGCAGACATCAAGGCCGCGCCGCGCATATTTGGGGAAAGCATCATTTCTAGCCAAACAATTTGGTATTAATCCTACAATGACTTAGCATCAAAATGTAGGTGGCGTCTAATACTCGATCATTAGGTGAGTTAGGGAGTCGGGCATTTTCGCGCATAGATCGTGACACGGCGGTTCAGCGCCTACGGGTCCAAATAGCGGTATTTGATAAGAGAGTGTCCTTGGCTCATCGTAACCACTGAGGAGTGGAAGATGAGACAAACAACTGGAACACGCAAAAGCCCTTGCGAGAAGATCGTCAGAGACATCAAGCGCGCAACTCGCAAACAATAATCCTCTGAAGAGAAGATTAGGATCGTCCTGGAAGGCCTTCGCGGTGAAGACAGTATTGTAGGTATGATTCGGTCACCACATAGTTCTGGCTATGAAAGACGCGGGGGTTGCGCCCGTCGTAGGGTACTTGAATGCCAAAAATGGATGCCGTCAAAAACGGTTCTGCACGGTGTGCCAACAATGGGCGGAACCCCCAAAGAGCGAAGCCTTTAGCTGCGTATTCTTCATACCCAAGACGCCCTTCTCGCGCGTAAACCGTCTCGCCCGATTCCTTATCTACGTAGGCGCCAAAAAGAAGACCTTCTTTATCAACAGTGTTTACAAAATCCCATTTGAGCAACACCGAATCAACCGTATTTGAAAGATGTGGATATCGATTTTTAAGGATACGCATTCAAACCAAAAAGCGACCGATATCCAATGCTGAAAATCCGATTTCACCAGGTTTGTTTGTAGAATCAACTTTGGCACCTGTCTTGGTATGGTACACTTTGTTAGGCATTTCTTTGCGGAATAATTCCAACTCTTTTACCGTTGTTAAAAGTTGGATGATGCGGCGATCAAACTCTGGTTTTTCGATAAGACAAAATTCAAAGGCTGCAACTGTTCCCACGATATAAGAAGCGGTGTCCCACATCGTGGTTGAAGGGTAATTCCCAACCAAATTCGCAAGGCTAGTCGATTCTTGGGTGAATTTTTCAAAGTAGTGCCAGGCAACTTTGGCCGCGCGTAATTCCCGTTCATTGAGAAACCCGCGACGATCGCGAAATGGCTGCACATATTCGTTGCGGACTGTATATCCCACAGGTTGCGATTTTCCACGGTCAATTTTTTCGAAATAATCTTCGTTCATTTCGCACATACGTGGGGGGTTCTCCCGTTTCGGGAGGTTATGTGTCAAGCTGGTAGTTACGGTCGGGAGGTTGCCACGCAACAACGCCGGAATTTGGTCGAGATCACTGCCCACGATGATGGGTATAATCTCTTCTTCTTGTGCTAGGAAAATGATTTTGGCCGTACTGCCGATGGTGTAAATGGTGCCAGCTGGGACAAGGATGGACGCAATAAGAACGTCTGTTCCAAAACCAGCCGAGCTCCGTGTTTTTCCATTCAATGAGTGATTCTGCTGCATCCGAAGTTAATCCTCTCGTTGACAGCACTTAAACTCATCAGGGTTATTGTTAACCGAAAAGCCCTAGAGAAAGAGGTGTACGAGCAGTTAGGAAAGTTGAAACCATGTCGCATAAGGCGCATTCAATAAAAATGGGCACTACTATAGAGCAACCTCAAATTGACTACACTGCGGGGGTTGATTCACAGGATATTTTGCTCGACCCAGTACAAATGATCGATCGATCTGCCCCAACTTGGGCGCGTCCGTTGTCGTAGTTTTTCGCGACAAGATCTGCTCTTTGTATTTTAAGTATATGTGTTTTAACGATCTTTTTTACGGATTAATCAGTTCGTGCACAACAACCGTTGATGGCGATTCTATTGACAGGAATTGGTGGTATTCCGATCATTGGCCTGCTGATTTTTGAGTTTTCTCATGCTAAAACTTTGGTCGGGTATCGTGTATTTAGAGAACAAAATACAGTAGTTGCCCAAGCGGCTGTTGCTATGGTCGTGTTTGTGATGTTGGAGGTTGTGCATCCTCTTTTGGGAATAGCGATTCCTTTAGGGGTGGCTTTTATATACGGTATCACACAAATGCTTGCGCGTTTTTCGCAACTTGAACCGATGGGGGATTTTTTACCATCTGGAGCAATTTCGATTTTTGCCGGTCTCGACAAAATTGGCGCTAAGCTGTCAGTAAAGACCCCGACTGCACCCGCATTGCAGAGTGGATATATCGTAGCGGTGGCGTAGTTTTCCATGATCCTTTCTTTGGGGTGTAGCAGTTGGTTAGCTGCATATGAAATTGTCGCCCCTACTCCGACAGTTGCTGTTGCGCTTATAACGTTTTGGTCGGTCCGAGCAGTTGGCAAATTCATCGTCCAAGGTGCGACGACAAACTCAATCGAAGACGGGTTGGTGGCATCTGTTACACGGATACGTGTTGCGCCTGATCCCGATGTGGAGCTCCACGTGGGAGGTTTGAGGGTTGAGGGATTGACTGTATTCAATGGCGATCAACAGCCCATTCTTTCGGATGTTCGTTTCCAAATAGAACCTGGTCAAGTGCTGGGATTAATTGGCCCACCCAGTTCAGGGAAGACCACATTAATGCAAGCGATAATTAGGCCGTATGACTTGATGGGTCTAAATGTTTGTGGGGCAGTTCGGTTGGCAGAAACAGATTTGTGGGAACGTTCAAATAAACCTGCGCATGTCCCAGCTTTAATGTTTCCATCAGTCCCCTTAATTTTGCCAACGTCAGGTCAAGACAATTTGGCCTTTTTTGAGCAAGGCTCGGTGCTGGACCAAGGAAAACGCATTTTAGAACAACTGGTTTTTGCAATCGATAGTGTTGAGAAAATTTGCAACGCAAAGAACGCGACGCATTTTTCAGCATCTGAGCAAAAAGCACTAGCCTTCGCGCGTGGATTTTTAATGTCCCCACATCTTCATCTGATTGATTGGCCTGAGGACGGAGTTTTAGAAAAATTAATGGGGGCTTTGGTTGCACGGATGCGCCAAGAGTGTCGTGTGGGCCGTAGCTTTATTGTCGTAAAAGAAATTCGGGCGATGTTGGATTTCTGTGATAAGTTGTTGATGCTGCAAGAAGGGCGAGTCATCGATTTTGGCCCAGCTCACGAAATTCGGGCGCGTCAATCGTCTGGCTGGCAGCGGTTTGTGGGTGCTCGGAGCCTCGAAACCGAAGAGAACTTAGAAACTTGGGTACGTTCTCATTTCAAGCGTGACGGAGACGAGGTAAACCGTAGAAACGCCTGTGTCGTTGCGGCTGAACTGTTAGCCTTTTCGTGTCAAAATGTTGAACCCCTAAGTCATCAATCTGTGAGTTTTGAGTTTAAGCATTTTGAGGGTCATTGTTTGATGAAGCTCATTGATCGCGACTTACCTGTTTCCTCGGGTGTCTTAACGCGCGCAGAAACCGAAGCAGAAGAAATCGACGGCCAAGGCCGCCTGTCTCCACTTGCCGCTGTTTTTAAATTGTGTTCGCAAGTGGACGCTACGGTTGAACAAGATCAGTGCGTTATTTTAGGCCGGTTAGATACTTATGATCCTCGTAAAACAGGTGGCAGACCTCCTGCTGATGTACAGAAAAATAGTAGTTCAGCTGGAGTAGGCGACAATGCGACAAACGCATGATCCCACCCCCAAAGCACGCATTGGTGTCCTGCCCTTTTTGTGGCTTACGTGGGCTGTCCTAGGATTGGGGACTTTGATCCTTGGGAGTTTTTTCTTGGCCAGTTTGAAAACGGCTCCTCAGACCGAACGGTTTGTTGGGACGTTACAACCGAACCAAACACCGAAAAAATTACAGTTACCTGCTGGTGTGCCGCTGAAAGCATTACTTGTGAAGCCAGGCGAATTGGTACGCGCTGGTCAAACTGTCGCTGTGCTGGATGAAGCTGCGATGCGCGCGCAACTTTCACATATCAATCGTAGCATTGTCGTTGCCAATGTTCTGCGGGCATGCCTCTTGCGATCTGACGAGACGCGAAATGTAGCAACCGTATCCTGTGATGAAAATAAGGCGGTGATTCCGATTCATACAAATGGAGACCAAGAACTAGATTTGCTCGTTCGCGCCGCCAAAGCAGACTCTGTTGCGGGACAGCGCGAAGACCTAACTAAGTTTCTCCGATTAGAGCGTGCTTTAAACGTCTTGCAAGCTCGCTTGGCGCTATTGAACCAAAAGCTTGCAATGGTTTTAGGCGTTCACGTGAAAAATGAAAAAATGACGTGCATCCCGTTTTGCGCGCACATGCCAGTGTAACAGTGCACTTGAACGCAACGCGTTAATACATGATTTGAATACGCTCTATAATGAATTGGATATGGTCCGCAACAAACAAGATCGCGCGCGCCTTATGCGGATTACACAATTGTCTTCCGATGTTGCGCTAAAGATTACGCAAAAAGTGGTACTTGAAACGTATTTGGAAAACCCACGTTTTATGGTTCCGCAAAATGGCCACGTCAGCCGTATTAGGCCAGTGCAAGCAGGGGCACGATTTGATAGCGACGAAACGATTATGAAAATCCATGGAGTCGATGCAGCGCAATTTGTAGTGGATCTGCGTGTTCCACTCCCGCAGGTTTCGATCCTTACCGTGGGGACACGCGTTACTGTTTCATTTGCGGGGTTTACAGAAAATGGACCGCTACTGAATGGGATGATTGAACATTGGTCCGCAGCAGATAGCGAAACGGGTGTGGATTACGCAGTCGCCCAGATTGCGCTGGCAGAAGAAAGCCAAAAATTATTAGCAAATCCGGGTAACGGCATTGCTTTGCTCGGCACGTCAACGGCTTCGATAATACGCGCACAATTTAAAAGTAAAACGCTTCAGGCGACGTTGATTGAATCAATTTCGACCAAATCAAATTGGGTCAGGTCGTTGCTGTCTAGGGGTGCGATTGGCGCCAAATCTACGCAACACCCATTGTAAGAAGTTGCATAAGCGTGACTACGCCGATGGGTTTATTGTCTTTTACAACAAACGCAGCGGAAATTTTATTGCTCTGTAGAACATGCAAAGCACGAGCGCTTAAGCGTTCTGGCTCAATTAGAATAGAACCAGGTGTCATCAACGCGTGCGCATGTGTGTTCCACATTGCTTCTTTCATCGAACCTTCAGAGCTTGCTTCAAGATGACGGCGAATATCACCATCTGTAATCACACCTTGAAGGGTGCCATCTTTGTTGGTGACCCCGACGATGCCAAGTGTCTTACGGGAAATTTCTCCGAGGACTTGCATGATTGGAGCATCGATATCGACTGTTGGAATATCGTCGCCTTGGTGCATGATATCACTGACAGGAGTGAGCGCAGCGCCAAGTTTTCCGCCTGGGTGAAAATTGCGAAAACTAGCTTCTGTAAAGCCTTTCATTTTAAGCGATGTAATCGCCAAGGCGTCACCAATGGCGAGCTGCAAAAGGGTTGAAGTGGTCGGCGCGAGGTTGTGTGGGCAAGCTTCGTCTACTTTGGGCAGAATCAGTGCTGCATCCGAAGATCGTGCCAACGTGCTGTCCTTGCCGCCAGTGATCGAAATAACGGGAACCCCAAAACGACGGGCGTATCCCAGGATATCAGAGAGCTCTTTTGTTTCACCAGACCAGCTGAGCAGCATAATCACGTCTTGTGAATGAATCATTCCGAGGTCGCCGTGGCTTGCTTCGGCAGGATGCACAAAATAAGCTGACGTTCCTGTTGACGAAAAGGTGGCGGCAAGTTTGCGCCCGATCAGTCCGCTTTTGCCAACGCCAGCCACGATCAACCGGCCTTTCATGTCAGCAATCAAGGTCAGCGCATCGTTTAATGCCGTCGCAAGTTCTGGTGTATTAAGGGCGGATTTCAATGACTCCAACCCTGACAGATTAGTGTCTATTACGTCAGCAATTGATGCGCTTCGATCCATTTTGCCCTCTTGTATCTGCTTGTATTCGGATTAGTGGGTCTGGCCATGCAGTACAACCCTCGCATCATTTTGCATCAACTTTGTGACAAAGCGCTTTTCTGCGGAAAAATCGTGGGGAACTTGTGCAGCGGTTCTTCGACCAGATAAAGATAAACTGGCAAAGAAATCAAAGCCAAAAAGGTTGATTTTTTGCGCGTCCGAACGGGCAGCAAGGTCTATCAACATTGCCCCTGTCGTTGGGGGTGCGCCCAGGATTTGCGCCATCGCATTCCAATCTGATTTGGGGTGCAAGTAGAACCCTTTGGCTCTCGCATACCGATACTTAAGCCGCTTACGTTTTTTGGCCATCCACAACAAACGGCTTGGAGCGCGTTCAAAAATAATGGCCCGATCAACGGGCATTCCAAGCGCGAGCCACGTGGTTTTTGTGCCGTGACTTTTAGTTTGCGGCAATGGTGCGGCGTGCATTCGGATGACGATATCACATAAGTCGATATTTGCGCCGTGGATTTGTTTTGAGAGACTGCGAGCGTTTCCAATAACGGCTACGGTTTTGCCGGAAAGTTCACCCAAAAGGGTTGATTGATCTGCAGAGAAACTCTGTAAAAAGGGATCTCCTTTTAGGGCGCGGTTTATTGAATAGGACAACATGTTCATGTGAGCCCCATAGACCGAATGATTTTTGCGAATAAGGCGTCTGAATTTTCAACGGGCGGCAAAATAGCTCGCGCATTATTTGCATATTGGCTGGGGTTTTCTAGTGCCTTTGCAAAGGCTTGGCGCAGCGTTTCTGGGTCTGTGATTTGGCAAGCGGTTGCATCGTTTAATGCAGCGTATTCGGAAAAGAAATTGTTGGTGAATTCACCCGTGATGATCGCGCTTTCCGCGCGGATCGGTTCGTAAGGCGTGTGTCCGCCGATACCTGGAACCAGAGAACCGCCCACAAATGTTGCAGCGGAAAGGGCATAGAGTTGTGGGAGTTGGCCAAGCTGTTCGACAATGTAGATGTTTGTTTCGGATGGGTCATTTAGCGGTTTGGGTGTGAATCCCATGTCCTGCGCGATTTTGAAAATGTCTGCGCAACGATCTGGATGACGCGGCGCGATTATCAATTTTAACGCTTTGTCTTTTGCGGCCAATTTGGAAAATGCAGACAAAATGATTACGTCTTCGCCTTCGTGTGTGGAGGCGGCAAGGACGGTGTTTTTATGATCAAAACGAGACACCAAGACTGGGTCGGTGTTGGGCAATTTTACCATCGATTTGAAGTTCGGTATCCCGTCGATCATTGCTTTTGGCCCTAGAACTTTGCGAAAATTCTCGGCCGAGCTGGCGTTTTGCGCATAGATCGCCTTGAAGTGGTGAAGGCCAATAGATTGGCCAATTTTTGTGAACCGTTTCGCGGATTTTGCGGACATGCGCGCATTAAGGGCGATGCATGGGATGTTACGTGCGGCAAGGGCTGCGAAACGATTTGGCCACACTTCTGTTTCAACATTTACAAAAGCGACCGGCTGCCAATGGTGCAGGAAATTTCGTAAAACAGCGGGAATATCAAGCGGTGCCGTTTGTAATATAGCTGGAATTTTGGGCCATTGCGCGGCCACACCCAGCGCCGCAGGATTGTTGGTTGTGATCAGCAAACGGTGATTTGGCTGTGTTTCACAAAGATGGCTGAGAAAGGGACGCACCGAAGAAAGCTCACCTAGGGAGGCTGCGTGAATCCAAATCACGGGCGCATCGGGTTTAGGTGTGGTCGCACGGCCAAGTCGGTTTTGGGCAGTTTGAGGCGTGATTTTACCAGTGACACGTTGAGCGAGCACCCAAATGCGCAACGGCAAGGCCACAATCAGTGTGAGCAATCGGATCAACAACACGCAGCAACCTCAATGGAAAAGTGTTCCCTGTTTTGGCTGATTTTAGGCGTCTTTGTAAAGGCTTGCCTAATGTTTCCAACGACGGTGCAGCCAATACCACTGACTGGGGTTTGCGATAATTTGCGCACCGATGCGCGCGTTGAGCTCTGTCATCATGGTGATGGGGTCGGAATGTGGGATCGGTTCTTCGAATGTGATGTGGATGTCGGTCGCATTTTTATCGTGCAAACCAAAGGCAGGAACCAGTGGAATGTCGTATTTCAAAGCCAGCTCTGCGAAGGAAGTCGTGGTTAGCGTTTCATGGCCTAAAAACGCGATGTTTTTGGATTTTTGTACATATTGGTCGGCGAGGATGGCAAAGAACCGGCCTTTACGAAGGTGACGGACCATTTGCATGGTTCCAGCACTGCCTTTTGAAACAATCGGCGCGCCACCCTGCGTGATCCCCGCAAGGAAATGGGGCTCGTAAAACGGGTTTGAGTTGAAGCGATAGACGGCGCCAGTTTCCAGGTCTTGGGATTTGAGGTAGTGGCGGATCGCTTCCCACTGGCCGAAGTGACCCGATATTACGATGGCGCCTTTGCCCGCGGCTTTAGTTTCAAACAGTGCTTGAAGGCCTGGGCCTTGTGCAACGAAGCGATCTAGCTTTGTGCCAAATTCTGTGTTGTGTAAAATTTCTGTTAACGTCCGCCCAACGTTACGTCCGACTTGACCTGCAATGCGGCCGCGTTCATGGCGCGACAGGTTCGGATAGACCCGTTTCAGGCCTTCATCGACGCGCATTCGGAATTGCGGTAGCCATCGAATGGCCCAACCAGCAACGCGGCTGAATACGGCGCATCGTGCATTAAATGGCAACGAATGCGACACGCCAATCATGGACGCAATCGGCACTTAATGCGCGAAGTAAAATAGGGATTTGGTTTTTTTGTCAGCCATTTAAAGTGCGATTTTATCGTAAGGTTTGGAGGATGGAAATGGGGGGTGGAGACGGGTTGTTAAGCCATCAGCAACCTGTCAAAACTATCCCCAAAGAGCAGATACAAAAAGCAAGATGTTGGACGATCAGGACACCCCCTTAAAGTTGTTGTCAGAAGTGTTTGGCCATGCGGAGTTTCGCGATGGTCAGCGACCGGTTGTGGATGCCGTTATTGCAGGGGAAAACACGCTTGCAATTATGCCGACGGGTGGTGGGAAATCTTTGTGTTTTCAATTGCCTGCACTGTGTATGGATGGCGTCACAGTTGTCATTTCACCCTTAATTGCGTTGATGCGGGATCAGGTACGCGCGCTGAATGCGTTTGGTGTGTCGGCGGGGTCGTTGTCCTCTGGAAATACAGAAGAAGAAACTGAAGAGGTGTTCCAAGCGCTTGAAGAAGGGCGTTTGAAATTGCTGTATATCGCGCCTGAACGGTTGGCGAACCCTGGCACGGTGATGCTGTTGCGCAAAGTAAATACGCGATTAATCGCCGTGGATGAGGCACATTGCGTCAGTCAATGGGGCCATGATTTTCGACCAGATTACCTGCGAATTGGAACGTTGCGTGATGATTTGGGCGTGCCGTTAGCTGCCTTTACTGCGACGGCGGATGCCGAAACCCGTGATGAAATTGTTGAGCGTTTGTTTGGTGGCGTGCAACCTACGACGTTTTTGCAAGGGTTTGACCGGCCGAACATTCATCTAGCATTTCAACCTAAAAACAGCCCGCGCAAACAACTTTTGGATTTTGTGGATGCCCGCAAAGGCCAATCTGGCATTGTGTATTGTTCGTCGCGCAACAAATGTGAAACGCTTGCAACTGCGCTGCGCGATGCTGGGCATTCGGCGCTGTTTTATCACGCAGGCATGGAAAAAGATGCCCGTCGATTGGCCGAAACACGGTTTCAACGCGAAGATGGATTAATCGTTGTTGCAACTGTCGCGTTTGGGATGGGGGTGGATAAGCCCGATATTCGCTGGGTTGCGCACGCGGATTTGCCCAAGTCGATGGAAAGCTATTATCAGGAAATTGGCCGTGCTGGGCGCGATGGTGCGCCTGCGGATACGCTAACGTTGTATGGGGCGGATGATGTTCGATTGCGCCGTGCGCAAATCGACGAAGGTTTAGCCCCACCGGAGCGGAAAGCGGCGGATCATGGCCGTTTGAACGCCCTGTTGGGTTTGGCCGAAGCAAGACGATGTCGGCGACGTGTTTTGTTGCGGTATTTTGGCGATGAGACCGATGGTTGTGGAAATTGTGATCTGTGCGCCGATCCACCCAAAGTGTTTGATGGAACAGAAGCCGTTCGCAAGGCGTTGTCGGCGGTTTTGCGAACAGGTGAATATTTTGGTGCGGGTCATCTGATTGACGTGCTGCGTGGCACAAAAACGGATCGGATCAAACAACGTGGGCACGATGATTTACCCACATTCGGGATTGGCAAAGAATACGACAAATCACAGTGGCAGGGTATTTTCCGCCAGATGATGGGCTATGATTTAATTCGCCCCGATATGGAGCGGCATGGTGCGTTTCGCATGACACAAAAGGCGCGCCCGATCTTGCGCGGCGAAGAAACCATCGAGCTTCGCAAAGATACGGTGGTGAAAATACGCGGGTCGCGCACCCGCGTTAAGGCGATGATTGCGGATGAAGACGAGGCGTTGCTGTCTGCGCTAAAGGCAAAACGCCGCGCGTTGGCAGAAGCGATGCAAGCCCCTGCTTATGTTGTGTTTCCGGATGCAACGTTGATTTCAATGGCAGAAGCGCGGCCCAAAAACATTGATGGTTTTGCGAAATTGCCTGGTGTGGGCGCGGTGAAGTTGAAACGATATGCAGCCCCATTTTTAGAAGTTATTAATGGTGCGGCAGAAGATGTGCACCCTGCACGGCGCAAATTGGCGGGCAGAGATGCTGGCGAATTATTTGATCGATTGCAAGCAGCGCAAGTGCGGTTAAGTCGTGGGGAAAGCGGGATGGATACGTTTCTGAACTGTTCAAATTCGACTCTGTCAAAGATCGCGCAAAAGAAACCAGCAAACATGGAAGCTTTGGCGCGGATCGCAGGTGTTGGTGATATCAAAGCCGAACGGTTTGGTTTCGCATTTTTTGAGGAAATCGCGGCTGAATAAAAAGCACCAAAAAGTGATCTTTTGCCGCTTTGACCATGCTTTACACTTGGCGGTTTGGCGCTAATTTATCTATAAGATGATAACACATTTTGGAGCCGAAATATGCTGGCAGTTCTGTCCCCTGCGAAGAAGTTAAATTTTGAAGACACGTCTGAAGGTGTGCTTGAAACTTTGCCAGAATATCAAACGGATGCAAATCGGCTTGCGCGTATTGCCAAAAAACTGAGCGTGTCTGAGCTGTGTGATCTGATGAAGATTTCCGAAGACTTGGCGCAATTGAATCGAAAGCGGTTTCTTGGGTTCCAAAAGGAATCGACTGATCAGAACTCCAAGCAAGCAATGTTGGCGTTTGCAGGTGATACCTATGTTGGTTTGGATGCGGAAAACCTCAGTTCGCAAGATCAAACTTATGCGCAGGATCATTTGCGTATTTTAAGTGGGCTGTATGGATTGCTGCGCCCGATGGATCGTATTCAGCCTTATCGTTTGGAAATGGGCAGTCGTTTGGCCAACAAAGAAGGCCCGTCGCTGTATGCCTATTGGGGCACGAAATTGGCCAAGGCGGTGGACGTTGCATCGGATGGCGCGCCAGTTGTGAACTGTGCCAGCAGCGAATATTTCAAAGCGGCAAATCAAAAGGCGATGAAGTCGCCCGTGATTACGCCGTCGTTCAAAGAGGATCGCGATGGCGAGCTGAAAATGATTGGTTTTTTTGCGAAGCGCGCACGCGGTGCGATGGCGCGCTACATGATCCAAAATCGTGTTAAAGTGGTTGAGGGGCTGAAGGATTTCGATCTGGATGGGTACAAGTTTCAACCGAAGCTATCAGATGAAACTAACCTGACGTTCACTCGTAAATCTGCGTAATTCTGTGAAAGTTTTTACTACGATCCTGTATTTATCAAAATGGATGAGGTATTCAACTTTAAGTAGTTAACATTGTTTTACAGAAAGCAGCAATTGGCCTTTATGTCTTTGCTCGCGACCAACCGTAATTATCGGCTTTTGTTTTCAGCGTCTGCCATTTCCAACCTAGGAGACGGCGTGTCTGCATTGGCGTTTCCGTGGCTGGCATCGTTGATAACCCGCGATCCTTTTTTGATTGCAACTGTGGCGTTGGCGACCCGTTTGCCTTGGATGCTTTTCTCGCTACCGGCGGGTGTCATTACCGATCGTGGCGATCGCCAACGTTTGATGGTCATGGCCGATTTGTTGCGCTTTTTGCTTACTGCTGGGGTCGTTGCACTGATCGTTACGCTTCCAGATTTGCCGCCGCCAAGCGGTGCTGGCTGGTATATTTTTGCCTTGTCGTGTTTGGCATTTCTGCTGGGATCCGCCGAGGTGGTGCGCGATAACGTGGCGCAAACTGCCTTGCCATCTGTTGTGGAATCCAATGATTTAGAGCGTGCGAACGGCCAAATCTGGAGCATCGAGCCGATTATGGGCAGCTTTATTGGCCCACCATTGGCTGGTTTTCTGATTGCTTATGCCGTCCCTGCACCTTTTGCGTTGGATGCGATTACCTTTGCATTGGCGGCGTGGGTTGTCTGGTTGATCACCGTGCCACCACGCCGTGCGCCGGTAAAACGGCCATTTATCGCGGAGGCCAAAGAGGGTTTTTCTCGGCTGTGGCAGCATCCAAAATTGCTTCGTTTGGCGATCATGTTGGGCGTTTCAAACATGCTAGCGATCATGGCGTTAACGATCTTGGTCCTGTTTTCACACGAGATTTTGCACCTGTCTGGCTTTGGTCACGGATTATTACTGACGGCGGGTGCCGCTGGCGGCGTGATCAGGGGATTGGTTTGCCCCGCAATTGTCCAACGTTTTGGTTCGGAACAAAGTTTGCAAGCGGTTCTGCTGTTGTTCCCAATGATGTTCGTCGTGATTTTTCTGACATCTAATGTTTGGGTGGTGGCAGCTGCGTTGTTTGTTGAAATGTTCGCGGGTTTGCTGTGGAATGTGGTGACGGTTTCGTATCGCCAACGATTGATCCCTGATCATTTGTTGGGCCGCGTGAACAGCATTTACCGGTTCTTTGGGTGGGGCTTGATGCCTGTTGGGGCTTCGCTGGCAGGATTGGTTGTTACGCTTGCGGAACCGGGGTTCGGCCGTGAATTTGCGTTGCGTCTGCCCTATGCATTGGCTGGTGGGGTCGCGGTGATGTTGGCGATTTACGAGCTGTTTCGATTGCGTCTGTGAAGCTATCCAAAATCGTTCCAGAAATAGGCTAAGGCGCGGAACGTTCGATGTAGGCTTTGAATTTTCGAATGCTCGGAATGTGTATGCTGCGTTTAACCCGAAGCGCAACGCCTGCATTGCGCATCCGCCCCATTTCCCGCGCAACGCTTTCGCGCGACGAAAACACAACCGAGGCCAGCTCGGATTGGGTCGGTGGACGATCAATCAACACTTCATCCGCGTCCCCTGCATGCGTGCGCGCAAGCGTGAGGATTTCCTCGCGCAAACGTTCATCGGCAGTTTTTGCGTTGAAATCCACAACCCGTTTGGACAGAAGGCGCAAATGGCTGATCATTAGTTTCAAAAGAGCATAGCTGACGTTTGGGTTGGTTTTAACCAAGTTGCGAAACTGCTCGGCCGGTAATCTTGCAATCAGGCTCTCTTTTTCAGCAACCACGTCACTGGAACGGGGTGCTTCGTCGATGGCTGAGAATTCGCCGATGGAATCGCCGTTCGAAAATGACAGAAACGACACTTCGCGCCCTGCGTCGGTATAAATCGTGGCGCGCACAACCCCGTTTATGACGAAAAACACATCGTCACTTTCACGGTCTTCCGCAGAAATAATGAAATGGCGCGCAGGATATGTTCGGACGGTCCAAAGGGATGACAGTTCTTCCCATGATTTATCATCAATGCAGCCAAGAAAGGTCGTTTTTGGAAAGGTCAGGTCGTTGCGCTGCATTTTAGTTCTCCCGTTTGGGGCAGCATAGGGGTGTGTGCGCTGGCGTACAATGCAAACGGAAAAGTGCAGAAACACCAAAAAAACGGAAATGACGTCGTTTTTTGACTTGCTTTGGTGAAATAAATGGTGAAATTTTCATGTATAATTTCATGAAATGGGAATCATGCCTGACACATCGACATATCTTTCTGCGTCTTTGGGGGCCGATTTGCGTTCGTTGCGTAAGGCGCGGCATGTGACATTGGTAGAATTGGCCGAGCGGTGCGGAAAATCTGTTGGGTGGTTGAGCCAAGTAGAACGCGACATTTCTCATCCTTCAATCGAAGAGCTGAAAGGGTTGGCACTGGCACTGGATGTTTCGGTATCGATCTTTTTTGGGCAAGCCCCCGCGATCCCTGAAGAAGAGGGTTACGTGGTTCGATCCCAAGCGCGGCGACGTGTGGGGAGCGGTGAAAACGGGTTGACCGAAGAATTGTTATCGCCCGATCTGACAGATGATTTTGAGATGTTCTATTCCACATTCAAAGCGGGTGCAGAAATGCGCACCTTTGATGAACGGCCCACCCAAGAAGTCGGATATCTGATTTCGGGCAAGCTGCGTTTGTGGGTTGGGGTGCGTCAATTCGATGTGGAACCGGGCGATAGCTTCCGCATTCGAGGTGAGCCTTATCGCTGGTCAAATCCGTGGGATGAAGAGGCCGTGGCGATCTGGGTTATCGCCCCGCCTGTGTATTAAGGACGCGTATTGATGGAGGGTGATATGAAATCAGGATCATGTTTGTGCGGTGCGGTATCGTATACCTTTATGGGTGCGTTGCGCCCGTCAATGACATACCATTGCACGCAGTGTCGAACAACCAGCGGGCTTTATTGGAGCGCGATGCAGGTTCTGACTGATAAGTTTACAGTGACCAAGGATGATGGGCTGAAGTGGTATCGCTCATCAAACACCGCACAGCGTGGGTTTTGTAGCGAATGCGGATCATTGATGTTTTTGCAGTTGGATAAAGAGGACACGAC
Source organism: Amylibacter sp. (assembly GCA_037625035.1). Lineage (GTDB taxonomy): Bacteria > Pseudomonadota > Alphaproteobacteria > Rhodobacterales > Rhodobacteraceae > Amylibacter. The sequence goes on along the minus strand of JASJIO010000030.1, from coordinate 30,990 downwards.
GTACATCGCCACAGGCACGATGGATGGTTCGACGGGTTTGAAAACCGAACTGCATATCTTTGTCGCGGATAAGGGCGACTATTATGACATTGAAGACGGTGTTGAACAGGTGGCGCAATACTGATGCGGGATGTGGTGACCAGTTTTGACCCGGCATTTCTGCTCGCGTTTATTGGAGCCGGATTGTTGTTGAACATAACACCCGGCGCGGATTTTGTTTTCGTGTCTGCCTCTGGTATTTCTGGTGGCCCTAAAACGGGAATGGCGGCAGCGCTTGGTGTGAATTTGGGTGTGGCGGTACACATCGTTTTGGCGGCCGCTGGCGTGTCCGCGTTGCTGTTGGCCTATCCTGTGGCTTATGATGCGATCCTATATCTTGGCGTGGCGTATTTAATTTATCTCGTGGTTCAGGCATGGCGTGCAACGGGCGATATTGCCGATGGGCGCGCTGCCCCGAACCTGATCGCGGCCGTTAAACGAGGGTTTTTGACCAACGTGTTAAACCCCAAAACGGTACTGTTTATCTTTGCGTTTATTCCGCAATTTACTGATCCTGCCACTGGCCCAATTTGGATGCAAATCCTGATCCTTGGGATAATATTTTTGCTGTTCGGCTTTGCCTTCAGCCTTTCGCTTGGTGTGGCTGCTGGGGTGTTTTCAAACACCCTACGCACCCGCGTTAAAATCTTGAACAAGATAACTTCAATATTGTTTGGCGGCCTCGCTGCTAAACTCGTGCTCGACTAAGGGAGACTAAAATGTCCGAATTTCCAACTACGGCCCGCGTGGTCATTATCGGTGGCGGTGTCGTTGGCACATCCACTTTGTATCACCTGGCCAAAGCAGGCTGGGACGATTGCGTTCTTTTGGAAAAGAACGAACTAACAGCGGGGTCCACTTGGCACGCAGCAGGCAATTGCCCGAATTTTTCCAGCTCTTGGGCGGTTATGAACATGCAGCGGTATGGGTTGGAAATGTATCGCACCTTGGCGGATGATGTCGATTACCCGATGAATTATCACGTGACGGGTTCCGTACGTTTGGCGCACTCCAAAGAACGCATGCAGGAATTTGAACGGGTTGCTGGCATGGGCCGTTATCAGGGCATCGAAATGGATATTCTGACGACTGATGAGTTGAAGGAACACAATCCGTTTCTGGAAACCCATGATTTAGAAGGTGGCATGTGGGATCCGTATGACGGCGATATTGACCCTGCACAGCTTACTCAAGCGATGGCCAAAGGCGCGCGCGATGCGGGGGCAAGGATTGAACGGTTCTGTCCTGTTGTTGGTTTAGATCGCGACGGGGATGAATGGATCGTTAAGACCGAAAAAGGCGAAATTCGCGCGCAGTACGTTGTAAACTGTGCGGGCTATTATGCGCAGCGCGTTGGCGAAATGTTCAAGCCATTTGGCGGGCGCACAGTGCCGATGATTGTCATGTCGCACCAATATTTCCTTAGCGAAGAAATCCCTGAATTGGCGGCGTGGACCAAAGAAAAAGGCCATAAGATGCCTTTGATCCGTGACGTTGATATCAGTTATTATCTGCGCCAGGATAAAAACGGCCTGAACCTCGGCCCGTACGAGCGCAATTGCAAAGCCCATTGGGTTACCCCCCAAGATCCGATGCCCAAAGATTTCAGCTTTCAACTTTACCCCGATGATCTGGAACGGTTGGAGTTTTACATTGAGGACGCGATGGCGCGTGTTCCCCTTTTGGAAACCGCTGGAATTAGCCGCAATATTAACGGCCCGATCCCCTATGCACCCGATGGTTTGCCGATGATTGGCCCGATGCCCGGTGTTAAAAATGCGTTCGAGGGACACTCGTTTACGTTTGGGATTGCCCAAGGCGGCGGTGCGGGCAAAGTCCTGTCGGAATGGATCATGCATGGTGAAACTGAGCTGGACATGTGGGCAACTGATGCGCGGCGTTACACGGATTTTGCGGATCACGATTATTGCCTGTCTAAGGCGATGGAAACATATGGCCATGAATACGCGATGCATTTCCCGCATCACGAATGGCCTGCTGGGCGTGACAAAAAACTTTCACCAAACCACGCGCGTTTGTTGGAATCAGGCGCGCAATTTGGGGCGTATAACGGTTGGGAACGCGTAAATTGGTTTGCCAAAGACGGTGATGATACCTCCCATGAAGCCACGCAAACGTGGAACCGTGAAGGGCCGTGGTCGGCGCGGATCAAAGACGAAGTTGAAGCGGTTCGCGACAATGTTGGCGTGCTCGATATGCCAGGATTTTCGCGCTACACGTTGATGGGCGAAGGGGCTGCGGAATGGTTACGTTGCCAGATCGCGGGTGCGTTGCCAAAAGCGGGCCGTATGAATTTGGGCTATTTCGCAGATAGCCGCGGGCGCATTGTAACAGAGGTGACGATCATCCGTTGGGGTGAGGATGATTTCTGGTTGATGACAGCGGCAGTCGCGCAGTGGCACGATTTTGAGTTCTTGAAAAAGGCGTTGCCAGAAGATGGGTCGCTGTCCTTGACAGACATCACGACCGATTGGTCTACAATGATTGTGACTGGCCCGAAATCGCGCGATTTGATCGCGGGATTGGCCCCTGAAGCGGACTTGTCGCTGGGTTGGTTGAGCCTGCAAAGCGCAACGTTTGCAGGGAAGCCGGCGAAACTGATGCGCATTTCGTTTGCGGGTGAGCTGGGCTGGGAGGTTCACACCTCGTTTGGTGATGCGAAGCAAGCTTACGACGCTGTTCGTGATGCGGGGGCCACGCCATTTGGCATGTATGCGCTGAATTCTATGCGGATCGAAAAAGGGTATCGTACGTGGAAGGGTGATCTGTCCACGGATTACACTTTGCTTGAGGGCGGCATTGAGCGGTTCATTCGTTTTGACAAACCACAAGATTTCCCCGGTAAAGCAGCGCTATTGGCCGAAAAACAGCAAGGGGTGAAAAAGTCGTTTGTGACGTTGATCGTTGATGCAGGTGACGCGGATGCGCCGTACATGTCGACGTTGTGGAACGGCGACGAAGTTGTTGGTGAAACCACATCAGGTGACTGGGGCTATCGGATCAACAAATCCGTGGCGCTGGGCATGGTGCGGGCTGATTTGGCTGCGCCAGGAACCGAGCTGGAAGTGGAAATTTTTGGCGCACGGTACAAAGCGGTTGTGCAAAAAGATGAGCCACTTTGGGACCCTGCAAATGATCGGATCCGTGCATGACAATTACGATTTTAGATGGGTCAATCGGGCAAGAATTGGTGCATCGCTCTGATGTGGCTTCGACGCCTTACTGGTCCACCAGCGTGATGTATCAGCAGCCAGATTTGGTGCATAAATTGCACGCTGATTACTTTGCGGCGGGCGCAGATATCGCGACCACGAACACCTATCCCGTTCTGCCCGATCGGCTCGACGGGTCTGGGTTCGAGGATCAGTTAACGCAGTTGGTTCAAACAGCGGCAAGCGCGGCAAAAGAGGCGCGTGATCAACATGGATCCGGCAAAGTTGCGGGTGCGCTTGGGCCTTTGGGTGCATCGTATCGTACTGATTTTGATCACACGGTTGAGGATGCACGCGCGTTGTATGGCGATGTGATTAGCGCGATGAACAGCGACGTGGACTTCCTGATAGCAGAGACTGTTTCGTCAGTGGCACAGGCACGAAATGTGATCGATGCAATCGCGTTTCATTCGGACAAACCCGTTTGGATTGGCCTGAGCGTAACAGATGATGACGGCACGAAACTGCGTTCGGGTGAGGATTTGGCCGATGTTGTGTCCCTGATGGATGCCAAACGTGTCGAGGCGATTTTGATCAATTGCACCCGCCCAGAAAGCGTGAAAGATGCGCTGAAAATTATTGCCAAAGCGGGCAAGCCGTTTGGCGCATATGCCAATGGATTCACTGATATCGATGGTGCGTTTTTGAAAGACAGCCCGACAGTTGATGTGTTGACGGCCCGCAAAGACCTCGGCCCAGATGAATACGCTGATTTCGCCCAAACATGGGTAGATGCAGGCGCAACAATCATCGGTGGTTGTTGCGAAGTCGGCCCAGCCCATATCGCGGAATTGGCGCGTAGATTTAAATAATATGACAGCCCGTAACATGGCGAAATATTCGGAGAGTTACCTATGAGCAATGTCCCAACCCAAGCCCGCGTCGTCATAGTTGGCGGTGGCGTTATTGGCTGTTCAGTCGCGTACCACCTAACGAAACTTGGCTGGAAAGACGTGGTCTTACTGGAACGTAAGCAGCTGACATCCGGCACAACTTGGCATGCTGCGGGTCTGATCGCGCAACTTCGTGCGACGGCGAACATGACCAAATTGGCGAAGTATAGCCAAGAATTGTATGGTAATCTGGAAGCTGAAACAGGCGTTGCGACTGGGTTCAAACGTTGCGGTTCGATCACTGTTGCGTTGACTGACGAGCGCAAAGAAGAGATTTTCCGACAGGCGTCGATGGCACGTGCGTTTGGGGTAGAAGTCGAAGAGATTTCACCCTCTGAAGTGAAGGAGCATTATGAGCATTTGAATATCGACGGTGTGACCGCTGGCGTTTACCTGCCGCTCGATGGGCAGGGCGATCCTGCGAATATCGCGTTGGCATTGGCCAAAGGCGCGCGCAATGGCGGCGCCAAGGTTATTGAGCGCACGGCGGTAACGGCGATCACAAAAGAAGGCCGTAACGTTACCGGCGTCAATTGGACAGATGAAAACGGCGAAAGCGGCCATATAAAAGCCGACATGGTCGTGAATTGTGGCGGTATGTGGGGCCATGAAGTTGGCCGTATGGCAGGCGTGAATGTGCCGCTGCATGCTTGTGAACACTTTTACATTGTGACCGAAGCGATTCCTGGATTGACCCAAATGCCGGTTCTGCGGGTGCCAGATGAATGCGCATATTACAAAGAAGATGCGGGTAAATATCTGCTAGGTGCGTTTGAGCCAAATGCGAAGCCGTGGGCGATGAAAGGGATTCCCAAAGACTTTGAGTTTGATCAATTGCCCGAAGATTTCGACCACTTTGAACCGATCCTTGAGGCAGCTTGTGAACGGTTGCCGCTGTTGGCAGAAGCTGGCATTCACACGTTCTTTAATGGGCCTGAATCGTTTACCCCTGATGATGCCTACCACCTTGGACTGGCGCCAGAATTGGATAATTTCTGGGTCGCTGCTGGGTTTAATTCTATCGGAATTCAATCCGCTGGTGGCGCTGGTATGGCGCTGGCACAGTGGATGGACGAGGGGCAAAAACCGTTCGATCTGGGTGATGTGGACATCAGTCGCATGCAACCGTTCCAAGGCAATAAAACCTATTTGTATGAGCGATCCAAAGAGACGCTGGGCCTTCTTTATGCAGATCACTTTCCGTTCCGTCAGAAAGAAACAGCGCGCGGTGTGCGCCGAACACCATTTCATCATCACATGCTGGAACGCGGTGGCGTGATGGGCGAAATCGCGGGTTGGGAGCGGGCGAACTGGTTCGCGCGTGAAGGCCAAGATGTACAATATCAGTACAGCTGGTCGCGCCAAAACTTCTTTGAAAATGTGCGCGACGAACACATGGCCGTGCGTCAAAATGTTGGCATGTATGACATGTCTTCGTTCGGTAAAATCCGCGTAGAGGGTCGCGATGTGGAGGCGTTTATGAACTATATCGGTGGCGGGGATTATTCCGTTCCAATCGGCAAAATTGTCTACACGCAATTCCTGAATGATCGTGCTGGTATCGAGGCCGACGTGACCGTGACCCGCATTTCTGAAACCGCGTATCTGGTGGTAACCCCTGCGGCGACACGCCTTGCCGATCAGGTTTGGATGGAACGCAATCGTGGTGATTACAACTTGGTGATCACTGATGTGACGGCTGGTGAAGGTGTGCTGGCGATCATGGGGCCAAGGTCGCGTGAAGTGCTGCAAGCCGTTTCACCGAATGATTTTTCTAACGATGTGAACCCGTTTGGCACGGCGCAAGATATCGAAATCGGTATGGGGCAAGCCCGTTTACACCGTGTGACTTATGTGGGCGAATTGGGTTGGGAAATTTACGTTTCTGCAGATCAGTGTGGGCATGTGTTTGAAACGTTGTCCGAGGCTGGTCAGGATTTTGATTTGAAGCTGTGCGGGATGCACATGATGGACACGTGTCGCATCGAAAAAGGGTTCCGTCACTTTGGCCATGACATCACATGCGAAGACCACGTTCTGGAAGCAGGGCTAGGGTTCGCGGTGAAAACGGCAAAGGAAAACTTTATCGGTCGCGATGCAGTTCTGCGTAAAAAGGAAACCGGTTTAAGCCAGCGTTTGCTTCAGTTTAAGCTGAAGGATCCAGAACCTTTGTTGTATCATAACGAAGCCGTAATTCGTAACGGCGAGATTGTCGGATACCTGTCGTCTGGCGGTTACGGCCATCATTTGGGTGCTGCGATGGGCATGGGGTATGTGCCTTGCGAAGGCGAAGCATTGGCCGATGTTCTGGCGTCAACATTCGAGATCGAAGTGGCTGGCGTTCGTGTTGAAGCAGAGGTTTCAAGCAAGCCGTTTTATGATCCCAAAGGCGAGCGCGTGAAAGCCTAAGCCAACAAATCGGATACTGTTGCCGCTGCTCGGAGCCCCTCTTTATGGGCGCCCGACACGGTGGCTTGTTCGCCAAAACTGGTTGCTTCACCTGCAAGGAATATCCGATCTGCGATTGGATCGCGCAGGTATTGGCGGCTCGCGGCTTTGCCCGGTTCCGCACCTGAATAGGACCCAAGGACGTGTCGGTTCAATCCCCATTGCGTTGCGGTGCCTTTGATGAACCCCTTGCGAATATCTGCACCAAACAGCGCGGCCATTTCGCCAAGCGCAAAATCTACCATTGCCGCTTTGCCTTGTCGTTCAAGTAAACGACCAAACCCTCCGCCCACTTCGAAATAACACACGCCAGTTGCGCTGACATTCGCCAGAATTCCGCCGCCTTTTGGCCTGCCACCTTGCCCTTCGCTAAGCTGATAGGCGATCCAACTGTCAGGTTTTACATCAATTGTACCGCCTGCGAACTGCAAGGCGATATGGTTGTAACTGCCCATAGTGATGCCGCTGATCGCATCCTTCATCTTGCTGTCCATTGTTGGTGAAAATTTGATTGTACCACTGGCCAACACACCTTGGGAAACGGTCACGATTGCCGCTTTGGCGTGGATTGATCCTGTTGTGGTTTGAAATGTGACTGCATCGCTCGATGCGTCAATTGCAGTGACTTCGGTGTTTAGTGAAACAGGTACGTTGGCCCATTGTTTTGAAAGAAGCGCACCAAATCCTTGGGCGCAAAACCAATCCTTGCCGTCTTTTGCGCTGTACCAATCCATGACGGAAACATGATCCATATCCCGCGCCATCGACAGTGATCCGACGAGTGCAAAAGCGGTATTTGTCCATTCATTCTGCAATTCCACAGCATCAGCGGCAGAGATATCTTTGCGTTTTTTCGCAGCAGATGCGATCGCTCGCGTCACACGTTTATACTCTCCCCAAAAAGCTGCGCTATCTGCATCGGATGGTCCCTTGCCCTTGATAAAAACACGCTCGTTAGATGGCGCTTTGTAGACGTTCATCCCCAACTTTTTGCCCATATTTACAAACGGATTGACTGCGCGATTGTGCAGCCAATGTGCGCCATGATCGAAGGGCACGCCAAAAGTTGATGTGTCTGTGTGAACGCGTCCGCCGATACGATTTGCGGCTTCTACACAGGTTACGGAATAGCCTGCCTTCACCAACGCGTCTGTCGCGCTGAGCCCTGCAGCGCCTGCGCCTATGACCACAACATCGACGTCGGCTGCCTTGGCTGACGTTCCCGTGCCAACGAGCGCCGCGCTGGAAACGGCGGCTTTAGTGAGTGTTCGTCGTGTCATCGCCATTGGCCGCCTTGCTCCGCTGAATTGCCACCAACCTAATCTAGCGGGGCGCAAAACGCTAGATTGCCCGCTTTCCCTTTTGCGGGGTTCAAGTTAAGCCAAACTTATGCGCCCGCCGTTCATATATAATCCACCGACTGATCCGATCCCCATTTTGTTTGAAACCGAAGAACTAATCTTTGTGAACAAACCATCTGGATTGCTGGCGGTCCCAGGCAGGTTGCCTGAACACCAAGATAATTTGCTTGGCCGCTTGCAGAGCATAAATACCGAAACCCTGCTGATCCACCGCTTGGATATGGACACGTCTGGCGTGATGGTTTTCGCGAAAATGGCGCAGGCACAAAAAGAGCTGAATTGGCAGTTTGAGCGACGAACTGTGAAAAAAACCTATCTCGCCAAGGTCACTGGACAGATTGGGCAATCAGGAACGGTCGATCTGCCGTTGATGCGTGATTGGCCAAACCGTCCGCTGCAAAAAGTGGATGAAAACGGTAAACCTTCGGTGACGCATTGGCGTGTGTTAGCGCGTAAAACAGATAGTTGTATCGTTGAATTGATCCCCGAAACAGGGCGCACGCATCAGTTGCGGGTTCACATGGCGGCCCTTGGGCATGCTATATTTGGGGATTTATTTTATGCCGATGAAACTGTTTCAAAGCAATCTAACCGATTGCTTTTGCATGCATATTCACTGGAAGTGGTCTTGCCTAATCAAGTGGATCCTGTTTGCGTAACCGCCGCTTGTGAGTTTTCTTCGACGGAACTAACGGATTGATCACGTATCACTCGCACAACACACCAGTCAGGATATAAAATGAAAAAACCTTTGCAGTCACCATATCAATTTTCGCCCTTGCTGCAGCTTCTTTGTTGTTGGCAGGCGCATCCCAATCCAATCAAGTTTCGATGAAAGTGTGGGGCGATCAGCGATGTATCAAATCGAATGGAACGCCGAACCACGCCATCGGGCAGTTCCCAAATAAGGGCAACCCAAACAGCTTTAAAGCCCGCAAAGTTTCGCTTTGTGTCGATGCCACGCCCGCGTTGACAGGTAAAACAGTCGGTGGTGTTCCAGTTTCAGGGGTTACGCTGACCGGCATCATCATTCGCCCAGGAACCGCGGATTGGTTTGATGCAAGCAGCCGTCGCGGGTTCAGTCGTGATCGCGCTTCTGGTTGGAATTCGGAAGGCATGGGCAGTTCGCAGCAGCTTGGCATTGATGCAAATAACACGTATGTCGATAATCGTGGCGTGTATCATTATCACGGGATGCCAGCGGCGTTGATCAACATTAATGGAAAATCATTGATGGGATCTGCGGCAGATCGATTTGAAATCCATTATGTCGCCAGCAAGGCAAATTCATCTTATGTTTTGAATTCTGGCAAACGACCCACCGCGCCATACGGCAGCTTTGATGGCGCGTATGTGCAAGATTGGAGCTATGCAAAAGGCGCTGGAAATTTGGATGAATGCAACGGTAGCATGGTGAATGGAACCTATGTCTATTTCGTGACAGACAGCTATACGTTCTTTCCACGCTGTTTCAAAGGCACCGTAAGTCGCGATTTTAAACGACGCTGACTTGCAGCGGCGCGGGTGGCGCGATAACTCTGGCGGCAAAGGAGTTTCCCCATGCCACATTCGCCCGTTGATCCCGCACAGCTTACTGCAGATTTGATTAAATGTGCCTCTGTCACACCGATAGAAGGGGGCGCATTGGTCTTATTGGAGCGGGTATTATCCGACGCTGGATTTACATGCAGCCGCGCGGATCGCGGCGACGTATCCAACCTTTTTGCCCGCTGGGGGCAGGGTGCCAACGGGCGCACGTTCGGGTTTAATGGGCATACAGATGTTGTACCAGTTGGAGACGCCGCCGCATGGAGCGTTGATCCCTTTGGTGCAGAAATCAAAGACGGGTTTATGTATGGGCGTGGCGCCACGGACATGAAGTCTGGCGTTGCCGCGTTCGCGGCTGCTGCGATTGATTTTGTAGCAAACACTCCGCCTGACGGCTCGATTGTTCTGGCAATCACTGGGGATGAAGAAGGCGTCGCGCTTGATGGAACTGTCGCGCTGTTGGATTGGATGGCTGCCAACAATGAACGGATTGATCATTGTCTTGTGGGTGAACCAACATGCCCAAATACAATGGGCGAGATGATGAAAATTGGGCGTCGTGGCTCGATGACCGCGTATTTCACGGCGACTGGCGTGCAGGGACATTCGGCCTATCCGCACCGCGCGAAAAATCCGCTGCCTGCGATGGCGCAATTGATGGCAACTTTGGCGGCGCACTCGCTGGATGACGGGACGCAACATTTTGATCCGTCTACTTTGGCAGTGACCACAATCGATACGGGCAATACCGCAAACAACGTGATCCCAGCGCAGTGTCGATCAACGGTGAACATTCGCTTCAACGATACGTGGTCGTCGCAGGTTTTGATAAAATGGCTGACGCGCGAAATGCAGGGTGTTGCCGCCCTATTCGACATCGAATTTGATATGAAAACACAAGTATCAGGCGAGAGTTTTTTCACGCCCCCCGGCGAATTGTCAGCCTTGATCGCAAAGTCGGTGAAGGCTGAAACCGGGGTAGAGCCAGAGATGTCCACAACGGGCGGTACATCCGATGCGCGGTTTGTAAAAGACCATTGCCCCGTCGTAGAATTTGGGCTGGTTGGGAAAACCATGCACCAAGTGGACGAACGTGTTGAAGTGGCGCAAATCCATCAGTTGAAATCCATCTATACACGCATCCTCACTGACTATTTCGCGTGACGCCGCAGCTGTACATCATGGTGAAGGAACCCCATCCGGGACGTGTGAAAACGCGGTTGGGTCGGGATCTGGGCCATACGCGCGCGGCGTGGTGGTTTCGTCATCAAACCAAGAAACTGATCCTGCGATTGTCAGTTGATCGGCGTTGGCAGACGATGCTGGCGGTGTCCCCTGATGCGGAGGGAATTGCGAGCCGTGTTTGGCCCCCGTCTGTAATTCGTCAGCCGCAAGGAACTGGCAATTTAGGGGATCGCATGGCGCGTATTTTTCGATCTGCGCCCGCTGGTCCTGTGGTGATTGTCGGGGCAGATATCCCAGATATTTCACCACTTTTGATTGCGAAAGCATTCCGCGCGCTGGGCAATCATGACGCTGTAATCGGGCCTGCACCAGATGGCGGGTTTTGGTTGATCGGCCTGAAAAATATGCGTGCTGTGCCAAATACACTGTTTGATAATGTACGGTGGAGCAGTGAATTTGCGCTGCAAGACACGCTTCAAACACTAGGTTCTTTGTCTATCGCGAAGATTGACGTTTTGCAGGATATCGACACGTTTGAGGACCTCAATCGCCTTCGTCCTGCGTAATTATGTCTCATACATAAGTAATTTTGTCATGTTTATCTTGAAGCCTTCAAAATCGCCCTAAACTTGGTGCAAGTGCACGCCAAAATAGGAGAATTCAATGGCTACGCGGGTTTTGGGATGTCAGCAGAAGTGGCAGGGGGTATCTCCCTTGCAATTGGTGCTTTGCTAGGTTTGCTTTTTGAAAATATCGGTTTTTAGCGCCGATTTATGATGCGTTGCTAAACTTGAAAACGACCGTCGCGATTGGCGATTTCAAAATTTCAAAACCACTGTTGTTGTGGATCAATGACGGGTTGATGGCGATCTTCTTTTTCCTTGTTGCGTTGGAAATTAAACGCGAGGTCATTCGCGAGGCGTTGTCCACTTGGTCCCGCGCGGCGTTGCCTGTTTACGGAGCAATCGGCGGGATCGTTGCCCCCGCCCTGGTCTTTGTCGCCATCGTTGGCATCGACACCGCCGAGGCGCGCGATTGGGCGATCCCTGCCGCCACAGATATTGTGTTTGCACTGGGTGTTCTTGCTTTGCTGGGGATCGAATTCCGTCCAAGTTGAAAACGTTCTTGCTAGCGTTGGCAGTGGTCGATGACTTGGCCGGGATCATGATTATCGCGGTGTTTTTTACATCATTTTTGTCGTTCTACGCGTTGACGGTTGCTGGGATGGCTTTGGCTGGTTTGGTTATCCTAAACCGCACGGGCGTTACCAAAGGTGCGCCCTACATTATCCTCAGCTTGATCCTTTGGGCTTCGGTGCTGAAATCAGGTGTGCATGCCACGCTTGCGGGTGTTGCGCTTGGGTTTGCAATCCCGTTGGCCCCTGGCAAAGACGGGAGCTCGTTGCTGCAAGACTACGAACATGCGCTGCATCCTTGGGTTGCGATTAAAGCGGGCCTCGCGATTAAACCTGACAGCATCACATATCACAAATTGTACGGCGCATCGCTGTTGGCGGGTATCGGTTTTACCATGTCGCTGTTCATTGGTGGGCTGGCGTTTGAAGACGTTGAACACCAAAACCTTGTCCGTTTGGGCGTGTTGGTTGGTTCGCTAATGTCGGGTGTGCTTGGGGCATTTGTGCTGGCATATAGCGCCATACCTGCGCCCATTTCGGTAAGCGAGGCTTAATCAACACCCGTGAACGATTGGCAATGACGTTTCATGCCCTCCATGATAATTGGGGGGCATGAAACAAATACCGACCAAAGAACAGATCCTAGACTGGATCAAAGAGAACCCCGGCAAAACCAATAAACGCGACGTGGGTCGTGCGTTTGGGATCAAGGGTAGCGATCGAATTGAGCTGAAACGGATGCTCAAAGAGCTGACGGCAGATGGCCTTCTTGCAAAGAAGCGCCGCACCTACAGCGGATCGGATGAATTGCCGCCCGTATCAGTATTGATGGTGCTTGCGCCTGATGCGAACGGTGATCTAACGGCAAAACCGTTGGAATGGAAAGGCGAAGGCGATTCGCCGCGCATTCTGATTATGTCGCAAAAAGGCGACCCTGCGCTGGGCGCAAACGATCAAATTCTGGCACGACTTTCGCCCTCCACAGACGAAGATTTCGAATACGAGGCCCGTTTAATCCGCCGCATCGGATCAGGCCCACAACGCCTGTTGGGGATCTACCGCGTTGGATCAGAAGGCGGGCGATTGATGCCTGTTGATAAAAAATCAGATCGCGAATCTATCGTGCCAGCTGGTGAAACAGCTGGCGCCAAAGACGGCGAATTGGTCGAGGCAGAACAGCTGGGCAAACAGCGCCACGCAGGCTTGGCCAAGGTTCGCATCGTCGAGGTTTTGGGCGATCCGATGGCGCCAAGATCTATCTCGCTTATCGCAATCCATCAACATGGCATTCCCGATCATTTCCCGGACGATGTGATTGTGGAGGCAGAGGCAGCGGAACCTGTCGCCTTGGGCAAACGCACCGATATGTGTCATTTGCCGTTGTTCACGATTGATCCGTCAGATGCACGCGACCACGATGATGCGATTTGTGCGCTGCCTGATGATGACCCAAAAAACGCAGACGGCCACATCGTTTGGGTCGCGATTGCAGACGTGGCGCATTACGTGCGGCCTGGCTCGCAGTTGGACAAAGAGGCGCGCAAACGCGGCAATTCCAGCTATTTCCCTGATCGTGTTGTTCCGATGCTACCCGATGCCTTGTCGGGTGATTTGTGTTCCCTGCATGAAGGTGTGGATCGTGCCTGTTTGGCCCTGCGGATTGTTCTAAATTCTGCGGGCAAGCGGCTGGAACATGAATTTCACCGTGGTCTGATGCGTTCGCCTGCGTCGTTGTCTTATGAACAGGCGCAAGCGGCGGCGGATGGCAGGTTTGATGATGTGACGAAACCACTGGCAGGGCCAATCGCGGATTTGTTTGCAGCTTACGCAAGCGCCACGAAAGCGCGAAATGAACGCCAACCGCTGAACCTCGATCTGCCAGAACGCAAGGTCATTTTGTCCGACGAAGGACAGGTTATGAGCGTGGCATTCCGTGATCGGTTCGATGCGCATAAATTGGTCGAAGAATTCATGGTTATGGCCAACGTGTGTGCGGCCGAAACGCTGGAACAAAAGCAGCGTCCGTTCTTGTACCGCGTGCACGAAGAACCTTCGCCCGAGAAGCTGGAAACATTGCGTGAAACGGCGGATAGCGTCGGTTTGCAATTGGCCAAAGGACAGGTGCTGAAGACGATGCATCTGAACAATTTGTTGAATGCAGCGGCAGGAACAGAGGACGCAGAGGTCATCAACATGACCGTGCTGCGTTCGATGACACAGGCGTATTATGGGACGCAAAACATGGGGCATTTCGGGTTGAATCTGCGCCGTTACGCGCATTTCACATCACCCATTCGCCGTTATGCCGATCTGATTGTGCACCGCGCATTGATCCAAGCGCATGGTTGGGGCGACGACGGAATTTTGCCCGAAGACGTGGAACAAATGCAAGAAACGGGCGAATGGATTTCCCAGACGGAACGACGATCCATGTTGGCGGAGCGTGATACCACGGATCGGTATCTCGCGGCGTTTCTGTCCGAACGGGTCGGGAATGAATTTCTGGGCCGTGTTTCAGGAATCGCACGTTTTGGCTTGTTCGTGAAACTGGACGAATCTGGTGCGGATGGGATGATTCCCTTGTCGTCTTTGGGCCGCGAATATTGGGTCTATAACGACGAAATGAAATCACTAACGGGCGAGCGTTCAGGCCGCGTAATTTCTGTTGGGATGCCAGCCACTGTGCGTTTGGCCGAGGCCATGCCATTGACGGGTGGTTTGCTGCTAGAGTTGTTGGAAGTTGGCGGAAAGTCGATGCCGAAATCCGACAGTGGCAAGCGCAGCCGGATCAAACACAAAGGTCGCAAAATTGTTAAAGGCCGCCGTCGTAAGAAATAATCAATTCAGCAGCAATCGCGCGATCAACGTGGTTGCTGCAATGATCGAAAGAACCAGCGCGTAGGGCCGAATTGCATGGCGTTCCAATCGTTTTGCAAGTGGCATTGAAACCGCTAAGCCAAGGACGATGGCGGGTAGTAAACTGGCCGCAAAGATCAAGTGTTTTGACGTGATCAATCCCTGCCAAGTTAGTGCGAGAACGGACACGCACATCCCCCAAAAGAAGAATGCGTTTTGCATCGCGCGGGCGCGTTTGGCGGGCTCGTATTGGTACAATAACGACATTGGCGGCGCGCCAACTGCGGTGATTGTTCCCATAAGCCCTGCGGTAATCCCTGCGATGACCAGGCTGATAGGGCGGATCGCAATGCGTAATCCTGAAAGGCTGAGCGCGATGCCAATGAGCACAGCCATGCCTGTTAATCCAGCGATCAAGTCAACGTTGGTGATCGACGCTGCGATCATTGCAGCGATCACTGCGCCCAAGGCACGGCCAAAGAAACCGGGGATGATTTCGGCGCGGGTGAGCGCGGAAAAATCCACCGTTGTAGACGTTAGGCCGACTGTGATTCCAAGCAACAAGAGACCTGCGGGTAAGAATTGCGGCGCGACAAGTGCGATGAGTGGGGCCGCAACTATGCCAAAGGCTTGGCCAGAAAGCCGCTGGATGCCTGATGAAAGTGTGACGGTAAAAAAGCAAGTGAGCCAAACAGTTAAGCTGATGTCTAATCGCGAAAGGAGGTCAGTCATACGTCGAAATCTCGATCAAATTTTGATCAGGGTCGCGTAGGTAAATAGACGTGATTGGCCCTTGTGCACCCGTTCTTGCGACGGGGCCTTCTAGAATTCCAATTTCCAATGTAGTGATATGATCTATCCATTCGGCCAATGTATCCGTTGCCAAAAGGCACAGATCAGCCGTGCCAGTCATCGGTTTGCCCGCATGTGGAACAAAGGGCGTGTTGACCGAATGCAGGTTTATTTTCTGAATACCAAAAAAAAGTGCTGTTCGCGTAGACCCATCAGCGACAGCAAACGACTGCGCCGTCATTCCCAGAACATCCGTATAAAATGCCACCGTGCGCCCGATGTCGGCAACAGTAAGAACGAAATGATCAATGGCCGTAACTTTCACAATTTGATCCTCATCTGGTTGATCCCTCTTGCGTATAACGTTGTTTCTGAGCCAAGAATAGCATTATGGACAATATTGGGAAATCTAAACAAGTTACTGATCAGTTGGATCCTGCACGCGCTGGCGCAATGCACGCGATGTTAGATTTGGCAGGGCCACCACCTGGCGCAGGCGATGCGTTGCCGCCATTCTGGCATTACGCCTACTTCTGGGAGGGTCTACGTCCCGCTGAATTGGGCCGTGATGGGCATCCGCGCACGGGTGATTTCATTCCAGATTTGGGCCTACCGCGCCGCATGTGGGCGGGTGGAAATCTGCAATTTGATACGCCATTGATCATCGGGCAATCAGCACTGAAAAAGACCGAGATTGTGAATGTAGCGCGTAAAGATGCGTGGACGGGAGCGCTGGCAATTGTGACTTTGCGCCATGAAATATCGCAAGACGGCCGCGTGTGTGTTACCGAAGAACAGTCGCTGATTTATCGCGGCGATGCGGATCTGAATACCCCAAAGCCCGTGCCTCCGGTCGTGCCAACAGATGAAACTGTCAAGCAAACGCGCAGGTATACCAGCACCGATTTGTTTCGATATTCTGCGTTAACTTTCAACGGCCATCGCATCCATTATGACCGCGACTATGCGATGAATGTGGAAGGATACGAGGGTCTTATCGTGCACGGCCCTCTGCTTGCCCAAAACCTTTTGAACTTGGCGCAAAGCCTGCTTGGAACGGTTAAAACATTCCGCTTTCGAGCAACGGCACCACTGTTTGATTTCGAAGAGGCTGCGTTTTGTGCAAGGCCCGACTCAGAGGGAATTTCGCTCTGGGCGCGTGGCCCTGATGGGCGGATGTGTTTAAGCGCAACCGCTACTTGACCATGTGCCAATCAAGCATGAAACAGTCGGGGATATCGACGGGTTCATCGCGGATTTGACTGGCAATGGTTTCACCGATTTTATGCGATAACCCAAAGCCGATTTTGAATGCGCCGAGGGCCGTGTAAACGCCCTTGAGGTTTGGAACTGGGCCCAACATCGGATCACGCCGCCGCGCCTTTGGTCGGATGCCTGACCAACTTTGTTGCACGGGTGCGTTTTCCAAAATCGGGCAAATGGCGCGGGCCTTTGTGATAACAGCATCGAGTTGTTCATCAATGCCATCCGTTGCCCAAGTTTTTTCCGATGTGGAACCAACGGCGACTGCGCCATCTGCATGTGGAATAATGTAAACACCGTCTGCATAGATCTGCGGATGGCCCGTCATATCTGCGCCTAAAACGGCGGCTTGCCCCTTTACGCCTGACCCTGGATGCAACGGCGTGTAAGGTGCGATCATGTCAAAGCCTGCAACCCCTGCTGCAACGACCACGGCGTCTGCGCTGGCTTTGCCCCACTGCCCAGAAATGGCATTATCAGAAATACACGTGACGGGATGGTTTTCGAACAAGGTCACGCCCAATGCTTGGCAGGCGGCCTCCAAAGATGCCGTTGCTTTTGCAGGGTGGATGCGGGCGGATAACGTATCATGGACCACACCCAAAGGGGCTGCGCGTTCGGTCATTGTATCGGGGCGGGGTTCAACGCGCCATTCAAACCGTCCTTGCCATAATTCTTGTGCGGAAACCTCGCGGGCATGTGCGAGCGCAACTGCCTTTGGCGTCAATAAGGGCTGCAAGCGACCGATGCGCCCATATCCTGACGCCAAACCCGAAAGGGCATCCACCATTTCCCAAAATGCATCGGCGGTGTCCAAAGCCTCAAACTGGTATTGCTTTTTGTGGGTCCATTCATCGGGCACATACGGCGCCAATGCGCCGACAATTCCGCCACTTGAACCATCACCAACATGGCCTGCATCGTAAACGGAAACTTCGTCGCCACGACGTGCGCATGCATAGGCGCAGCCCAATCCCCATATTCCAGCACCAACCACGATCACGCGCATTGCGACTTCCCCTTGTTCGCATCATGACCTAGAGCATTGGGGCATGAGCGACCAGATTGAATATGCAAAGTTGGAATGGCGAGACGGGAAAATCCCGATCGCGCTGCGTTTCGATGACCCGTATTTTTCGCTTGATAACGGAATGGCGGAAACGGAATTTGTGTTTCTGGGTGGCAACGATCTGCCAGTGCGTTTTGCCGCAGATTTTCATGTGGCAGAACTGGGATTCGGGTCAGGGCTGAACCTGTTGTGTACATGGAAAGCATGGTTGGATGCGGGGCATTCGACACCGCTGAAATACACGAGTTTTGAGGCATTCCCGATGACGCCTGCGGATATGGCGTTGGCGCAATCTGCATGGCCTGAATTGGAGAAGCAAGCAGATGCGTTTGCACAAATTTGGGATGAAGATGCTGGAATTGCACAGTCAGAAACGTTGGATGCGCGAGTAATCAGTGGTGATGCGCGCGAAACTTTGACCGATTGGGACGGAGCGGCGGATGCGTGGTTTTTGGATGGATTTTCACCTGCAAAAAACCCAGAACTGTGGGGCGCTGATTTAATGGCTGAAGTGGGCAAACACACCGCACCAAACGGAACATTCGCAACCTACACCGCAGTGGGCCACGTGCGCCAATCACTGGCCGCAGCAGGGTTCACAGTGGAACGGATCAAAGGGTTCGGACGCAAACGCCACATGACGCGCGGAGTTTTGGCATGACACAGGCGAATGCACGCGCGGGTATTTGGCTGATGGTGGTCGCCACGTTTATTTTCGCGGTTCAGGACGGCATTTCGCGCCATCTAGCCGAAAGTTACAACGTCTTTATGATCGTGATGATCCGCTACTGGTTTTTTCTGTTTTTTGTCGTCTCCGTGTCGCGCATTCGAAGCGGCAGCGTTATGGCGACTGCGCGTACCCAACAACCCATCTTACAGCTCATTCGCGGCGTTTTGCTGGCCCTCGAAATACTTGTGACGGTTCTGGCGTTCACCTATCTCGGCCTGATCGAAGCCCATGCCATTTTCGCAATTTACCCCTTGATGGTGGCAGCGTTGTCTGGACCAGTGTTGGGCGAGTCTGTCGGTTGGCGGCGCTGGGGCGCGATTTCAATCGGGTTTGTTGGGATGCTGATAATCCTGCAACCGGGGTTCAAAGTGTTTTCGCCCTACGCCTTAATTGCCATTGGCGGAGCGGTTCTGTTCGCGCTTTATAACCTTCTAACACGGTTGGCGGCGGCCAAGGACAATGCCGCGACCAGCTTCTTTTGGACCGGCCTTGGCGGGTTTGTAATCATGACCGTCATCGGGCCGCACTACTGGGAGCCAATGGCGGGACCAGATTGGTGGTGGATGGCGCTACTGTGCGTGATAGGCGCGTCGGGGCATTACTTGTTGATCAAAGCCTATGAAAAAGTGGAGGCAAGCACAGTGCAACCCTTCGCGTATTTGCAATTGGTGTTTGCGTCCCTGATCGGCATGACGGTTTTTGGTGAATCGTTGCCGCTGTCCACCGCTGCGGGCGCGGGGTTGATTGTTGTGGCGGGAATATTCACGTTGTGGCGCGAACAGGTGGCCAAAACCTAGCCGCGTGTGAGGTCTTGCGTAAGGCGGATTGGTTCGACTTCGCCGCTTAAACGCATCCGATAAACATGCAGCGATTCAATCACACGCATCACGTAATTACGGGTTTCGCGGTACGGAATATGTTCGATCCAATCCACCTGGTCAATGAGGCTGTCGCGCGGATCACCGTAGGTTTCGATCCATTTATCCACACGGTTCGGCCCCGCGTTATAGGCAGCAAAGGCCAGCACGAACGACCCCTCATAAATCTCAAGCAGGCCACCCAGATAAGCAGTGCCAAGTTTCGCATTGTACTGCCAATCCGTCGTCAAACGGTTCTTGGAATATTCAACGCCAATGTCGCCCGCCACCTGTCGTGCCGTTGCGGGCATGACTTGCATCAAACCACGCGCGCCAACGGGGCTGATGGCCTCTGGGTTTAATTCACTTTCGCGCCGTGCAATTGCCATCGCAACCTCTGGGTCCACATCAACGGAATAACGGGCCAACTCGGTCACTGGGAAATAGCTTTTGGGGATCACAAAGCCCCGTTTGGCGGCCTCTTTGGCAACACCAAGGGCGACAAAGGGGCGATTCAATTCCAAGGCCAGTTCAGCAAGTTGCGCAGATTCTACCTCGGTCGTTGTTTCCCCCATATGAGAGAAAAACCAGCGCATCAGATTTTGTTCTTGGGCATAATGCAACAAAATCCCAGCCCGAACGACAGGCGATTTGCCTAATGCGCCGTCACGCCAATCGGGAACCACAACTTTACCCGTCAGGCGCGCGTCTGGTTCTGCACCGACCTTTTCAGCCGATAATTGCCCGTAAAAGCTGGTTTGATGTTGGGCGCCAAGATTAAAAGCATCGACCGCAGCATCCAAATTGCCCCGTTTTTCTTCGGCGCGACCAACCCAATATCCTGCACGACCCAGACTAACGGGCGTTTTCACTGCATCAAAGTGATTGCGAAAATGAACAACGGCCTGTTCTGGCGCGTTTAGTTTTGTCAGCGAAATGAACCCCGACAGCCATTCTAAATCCGCGAAATCGCTGCCAGATGACAAGCCATGTTGACTGGCTAGCCAATAGGCCAGATCAATCTCCCCCATCCGCATGGCACGCCGCGCAAACCCACGGCGTCGATTGCCCCATTTTTCGGGTATACCCAGCTTTTTAATGTCCGAGGATTGTTCAACAAGCAACTTATGCGCATCATCCCAACGACCCTTTTTCACGCGCCAGTGGAACCGATCATAGGCAAGACCACCATCATCTTGCAGGGCGCTCGGGACCTTTTCGATCACCAAATCCACGCCTTTGCTGGCACGTTGCAATGCGATCCGCGCTTGCGCAAGTTTTTGTTGGTCAGGTGAAACCAGCGGCAACATCTGTTCTGCCTCGCGGGTGTGGCCATCCCACAACAGGAAATCCATTCGTTTTTGGTGATAACGCGACAGGCTGCCTGCAAACTTGGTTAACAGCCCCGTCATTTCATGCTGTTGCAGATTTAGCTTGGTCCACGCGCGAACGGCCTCGCTTCGGGCATCAGCTGTGCGCCCCTGCGTTGCAAAAGCCTCGGTCAAACGCAAAGAACCTGTCCCTGTCTGGGGAAGCTGTTTGCTGAAATACGCCCGCACTTTGGCTGCATTGTGGTTTTGCGGAATTGCGGCCTCGCCGCGCCGGCGCAGACGTTGTAATCCTGGCCATTCAGGGTTTTCTTTCAGAAAATCGGCGTATTCATCCCACTGACCTTCGCCGCGACGCAATCGTTGCCACGTCACCAAATCGTTGCCAATTGGATCGGACATTTGGCTGGCGTAATGATCGGCGGTTACCCAATCTTCAGAGCTGATTGCGCTAAAGGCGGTTGCCAACAGATCGCCGTCTTCTTCTTGTGCGAATGCGCCAAGGGGAAGCAAAGCAAGGCACCCAAGCCATCCTGCTGCAATTAAAACCCGCAATTTTACCCCCCGAAAGCGCTCTAGATAACGCAGTTTATACCCTATTTCATTTTCACGATGGATCAATTCAATTTTTCGTTGCTCTATTTGTCGTTTCGTTTTGGGAATATCCCTGTTATCTGAACCACAAACTTAATCACCCCAACCGGAGGCAATGCCATGTTTAAAGGGTCCTACGTCGCGCTTATCACCCCGTTTGTTAACGGCAAGGTGGACGATAAGGCGCTTAAACAACTGGTCGAATGGCATATCGCTGAAGGCACGCACGGTATTGTTCCTGTTGGAACCACTGGCGAAAGCCCGACGTTAAGCCATGAAGAGCATGAGCATGTGATCAAAACCGTTGTTGATACTGCGGCGGGTCGTGTGCCTGTAATTGCGGGCGCTGGATCAAATAACACGTCGGAATCGCTGCGCTTTACTGAGTTTGCCAAAGACGTCGGCGCGGATGGCGCACTGGTTGTGACGCCGTATTACAATAAGCCAACGCAACGTGGCCTGATCGCGCATTTCGAAACCGTGGCCGAGGTTGGTATCCCGATCATCATCTACAATATCCCGCCACGTTCTGTGGTTGATATAGTTCCTGAAACGATGGGCCAACTGGCGAAACACAAAAACATCGTGGGCGTGAAAGACGCGACTGGCGATTTGGCTCGTGTTTGTGCGCAGCGTTTGCACTGCGGCGAAGACTTCATCCAGATGTCTGGCGAAGATGCGACAGCCCATGGGTTTAATGCGCAAGGCGGCATCGGTTGTATCTCGGTAACTGCTAACGTTGCGCCAAAACTATGCTCGCAATTGCAAGAAGCTACGCTTGCAGGGGATTACGCAACTGCACTGAAAATTCAGGACAAGTTGATGCCACTACACGGCGCTGTGTTCACAGAACCTGGCCTGATCGGTGCGAAATACGGCGCGTCCCAGCTGGGTAAATGTTCTGACGAAGTACGTTTGCCGCTGACCACGCTGTTGAACGAAACAAAGGCCAAGATGGACGCGGGAATGCGCCATGCGGGCCTAATCAACTAAGCCATGCAGACACCCACACACGACATTTATCTTGTGTGTGGTGACACCAAACCTAAAAGCCCGCTGCTTTGTTAAAAAAAACGAGAAAAGCATAAATGGCACCGAATAAGAAAGCTGATCCAAACAACAAACTCGTCGCTGAAAATCGGCGGGCGCGGTACGACTATGCCATCGAGGATACGGTCGAATGTGGCATGATGTTGATGGGCTCCGAGGTGAAATCCTTGCGCGATGGGTCAGCGCATATCACCGAAAGCTATGCCGCGATTGAAGAGGGTGAATTGTGGCTGATCAACAGTTACATCGGCCTGTATGTGCAGGCAAAAACCTTTGGTCACGAAGAACGGCGTCGTCGCAAATTACTGGCGTCCAAACGTGAAATCGCAAAGATGTGGCAAGGCATCGGGCGCAAAGGCATGACCCTCGTTCCATTGAAATTGTATTTCAATGACAAAGGCAAAGCCAAGTTGTTGCTAGGCGTGGCCAAGGGTAAAAACCAGTCTGACAAACGCCAGACTGAAAAGAACCGCGATTGGGTCAAACAAAAAGGCCGATTGTTACGCGACCACAGCTAAGATAACGCGCCACGATTGTGGGTCTTATCGTACAGCTTCGCAACAGCTTTGCTGGCAGTTTTTCCACACAAACATGGAATGATCGCGTGGATTAACGCGGCACCGGCGACGATCATCAAGGTAAAGGCGAATTTTGAGGCAAAGGCCAAATGCTCGAAATAGGTCTCGTCTACGGATGCTGGGTGGTCGGTTAAAATCTTGGCGATCATGGCGTGGCTCCTTTTTTACTAAGGTAAAGGTTTTTAGGAAATATTCGGTCCCAATAATTTTAAAAATTTCGATAATTGCTGGATGTTTTCCCATCAATTAAATGATTTTCAAAAATATTTCCCCTAAACTTGAATTTTTACTAGATGCGTACCATGACGAGGAGCAGTCTCTAAAAACTTCCTGCCTTGAAATCATGAATTTGATTTTCACATACAAGAAAGCGTCGCAAAAAGTGGCGATCTTATAGGGGAGAAAATTATGGACTTTACTGGACTTATTATTCAGCTGGTTTCTGGTGCTGTCGGCGGTAACGCTGCGGGCGCCGTTCTGAAAAATTTTAATCTTGGCATTTTGGGCAATACGATTGCTGGTCTTGTCGGTGGTGCTATCTTCGGGCAGAGCATTTCTGCGGTTGCTGGTGGTAACCTAGAAGGTATCGCTGGTCAGATTGCTGGCGGTGGTGTTGGTGGCGCAGTTGTATTGGCCGTTGTTGGCATGATTAAAAGCGCAATGAACAAAGGCTAATTTAGCCTGACTAGAGTGTTGGTGCACAAGTCGCGCGTGTCAGTGCAAGCTGGCACGCGTTTCTTATTCTAACAGCGCACTTGAATCTAAACGCCCGTGGGGATAATGCGAAATAGACATCTCAAAGGTGGATAACAATGTCTCGCGATGACCCTGCAACTCTTGTTTCAACTGATTGGCTGGCGGAAAATCTAGGCGCACCTGATCTGCGTATCCTTGATGCGTCGTGGTATCTGCCAAACGATTACCGTGATCCCAAAGTTTTGTACGACGCTGTTCACATTCCGGGTGCGCGGTTTTTTGATATCGACGATATCTCTGACAAGAACTCCGATTTACCCCACATGGCACCGCCGGTCGAAAAATTTATGTCGCGCCTTCGCGGCCTCGGCGTTGGGGATGGGCACCGCGTTGTTGTTTACGATGGCGAAGGCCTGTTTTCGGCGGCCCGTGTTTGGTGGTTGTTCCGTCACATGGGCAATACAAACATCGCTGTGTTGGATGGCGGCCTGCCCAAATGGCTGGCGGATGGTCATGCAACAGAAAACACACCGCCGATGATCAAAGACCGTCACATGACCGCAAATCGCAATGCGGAATTGGTGCGTGATGTGACGCAAGTCGCCTTGGCCTCCAAGTTGAACCAAGCCGAAATCGTCGATGCACGTGCCGCAGAACGGTATAGCGGCGATGCGCCAGAACCGCGCGAAGGATTGCGCGCTGGGCATATTCCAAATTCCAAAAACGTACCGTTCAAAACCCTGCTGAACGATGACCAAACGATGAAAACTGCCGCTGAAATGAAAACCATTTTTACGGTTGCTGGTGTCGATTTACGCCGCCCGATTATCACGACATGCGGATCAGGCGTTACCGCATCCGTGCTTTCACTCGCGCTCGAAATTATCGGGCACCGCGATCATTCCCTTTATGATGGATCATGGAGCGAATGGGGCAGTTACGAAGATTTAAAAGTAGAAATGGGCGCTACGCCCCAACTAGGATAGCCACATGCTTGAGAACCTAACCCAGCAACCGCCAGATAAAATCATTATGCTGAGCGGCATGTTTCGCGCAGATGAGCGCACGGATAAGATTGATCTAGGCGTTGGCGTTTACAAAGATGCGAACGGGAACACGCCGATCATGCGCGCGGTCAAAAAGGCCGAGCAATCCTTATGGAATGAAGAAACCACCAAAAGCTATACCGCTTTGGTTGGCGATGGTGCCTTTCACAAAGTGATGGCTGATCTGGTTCTGGGCGATAGCGTTTCGTGGGATCGTTTGGCGTTTGCACATGCGCCAGGTGGTACGGGTGCGATCCGTCAAATCCTAGAGCTAATCAAAGTTGCGTCCCCTGATGCAACGATCTGGATGTCGAACCCGACGTGGCCAAACCACCCTGCGATGGTCAAAGGCGTTGGTATTCCGATTCAGACTTACACCTACCTAGATGCGGAATCCCGTACCGTTGATTTCGACGGCATGATGGGTGATTTGGCGAATGTGAAATCT
The DNA here is from genome assembly GCA_037625035.1 of Amylibacter sp. GTDB lineage: Bacteria > Pseudomonadota > Alphaproteobacteria > Rhodobacterales > Rhodobacteraceae > Amylibacter. The sequence continues at coordinate 5,841 of JASJIO010000030.1, read as the reverse complement.
GGCGATGTGGTTATTCTGCACGGCTGTTGTCACAACCCAACAGGCGCGAACCTGAACCAAACACAGTGGGGCGATGTTGCTGATCTGTTGATCGCCAAAGGCGCGGTTCCGTTTGTGGATATCGCCTATCAAGGGTTTGGTGATGGTCTGCAAGAGGATGCGTTTGGTGTTCGTCTGCTGGCGCAGAAATGTCCAGAAATGCTGATCTCGGCGTCTTGTTCCAAAAACTTTGGAATCTACCGTGAACGCTGTGGCCTGGTGATCGCCGTGTCCAAAGACGCGAGCAATACCGCGTTGGCCCAAGGTATGTTGTCGAGCCTGAACCGCTTGAACTTCTCCTTCCCGCCAGATCACGGTGCGCGTCTTGTGACGATGGTTCTAACGGACCCTGAATTGCGCGCTAATTGGGAAGCAGAGCTGGAAGAGGTGCGCACTAGTATGCTGCGCCTACGTAAACAGTTGGCGGATGCGCTGCGGGCGGAAACTGGCTCTGATCGCTACGGCTTTATCGCCGAACATCGTGGCATGTTTTCCCGTCTTGGTCTGTCCGAAGAACAAGTGGCAGAATTGCGCGAAGAGCACGCGATTTACATGATTGGCGACAGTCGCTTTAACGTGGCAGGTTTGAACGAAAAGTTGATCCCTACTATTGCCAAAGCGATTGTCGCTGTTGGTGGCTAATCACGCACCATAAAGTTTCTGAATGACCGCGCAGGCCCTGTCTGCGCGGTCTTTGCATTCTTGTGGGGGCAGTTCAGAAATCACTCCGATTGCGCGTTGGATTTGCACATCCCCAATCAGAACGGCCATGTAAATCTGCCCAATTTGCTGCGCTGTGCCGCCTTGCAACGCCCCCCGATCCAACCCGTTTTGAATAAGCCTACCGACAGGGGGCGCGATGGTGTTTTTACCGCCGTCAGCAATCGCGACACCCAGCGTTTTAGTGTGATACACATCCACCGCCGCTGCTCGATTAAGCGCAACCGCCTTGCGGCTGGTGACGACCCTAAGCAATCGTGGCCCAAGCAGGCGCAATTCTTCAATCGTGTCGCCATCCGATTGAATTGATTGTTCTATTTGTGATTTAACAACCTCAGCATTCGCCACAACAAGGCTAGCAAACAGGGCCTGTTTATTGCCGTACCACCGATACAACGTCTCGTTTGAACAACCCGCCTTTTTAGCAATCGCTAGCATCGAGGTGCCTTTGTAACCCTTGTCTTGCAATACAGCATAAGCCGCATTTTCAATCCGAAAACGACGTTCTCTTTGGCTCTGGGTTTCCATAACAATTCCTCGGTGCTTGATAGATATCGTATAGAAATGTACGAAATAACGCAATCCGTATATTTCTGTCCATAAAGGAGTTACGCAATGAAATGCGTTAGCGAAGCAATGGCCATTGGCGCACTGATTTTGATGGGAATAATGGCGGGGTTTTTCTTCGCATTCTCAAACACCGTCATGCCGGGCTTCGATATCACAGACCCGACTTCCGCGATTGAGGGAATGCAAGGGATCAACACAGTCGTGTGCAATCCCGTGTTTTTCGTGACGTTCTTTTTAACACCAGTCTTTGCTTTGGTGGCCGCAGTGTGCGCGTTTATTGGTGGGAATTCCAAAGCAGCACTGTTGGCGGGCGTCGCCAACTTGATCTATCTTGGTGGTGCGTTCTTGGTAACAATAATCCACCACATCCCGCTTAACGAGGCGCTCGCTGTTGTGGATGCACGCGCATTAGGAACCGAGGCCGCCAGTGTTTGGATGACATATTCTGTTGATTGGACGCCGATGAACACAGTCCGCGCCTGCGCCTGCGCCAGCGCTGTTGCAATGGTCCCTTTGGCCTACTGCGTCGTGTTGCTACGCCGTCAGGACACCATCGCCTGAAGCGGCACAGCATTCAAAACTTTCGGGGCTGGCACATTGATCAATCTGCTCGGTGTCAGCTCCACACCACTTAGCAACCAGTTTTCTACGATCTTTGTGCCAAGCGTGTAGCCAAGCCATTTCGGCTTATCCCCTGCGCCCGAAAACCAGTCCCCGTGATCGAATTTCGTCGTCATCATGGTGCGCTGCTCAGGCCAAATTTTACCAAGCACATCATCCGAAATCGCCGCGTCCCACGGTTCTGGTGCACTATCGAAAACCAACCGCACGAATTGCGCCGCCAAACCTTCGCTGACCATCGCACCGCCAAGGGTAAAACCATATCCAGGGCCAGCCGCCCGCATCGCACGATGCGAAGTGTTGACCATTTGACGTTTGATCAACCCGCTTTTTAGTGTGGCAGAAAAATTCCCGTTGTAGGGATCAAAAACCAGCGTCGCCAAATTGGGCCGCGCTATATCAGTGCGCATTCCCGTTTCTGGCGTGACAGTTTCATTGCCCCGCTCGATCAGGATATCCATAGATGTTGGCTGAACAAAGGGCGCCATCACGCGATAAGCGTCGTTGATCTGCTCGGTAATGCGATCCCGCCATGCGCTTAAATCGCCAGTCGCATCGAGCCAATGTAATGTCCAATGTGCCATTCTGGCCTCCGGAAGACGTGTGTTCTTGTGATGCATCATAGAAAAAAACGCCAATCTGCCAAGAGCATCGCACAACATCATTGTCGCCCGTTTCTTGGATGCAACATAATTTGCACCAACCCTTGCGCAGCGATGCACAACGGGGTATTTCGCACCAGCCCAACCCTGGGCAAAAGTGTCCGCTACCTTTTCAAAACGGAGTAATGAAATGTCTCGTGGTTTAGTCATCGGCGTGCTCGCCATGGCGACAGTTGTTGTCGCCTCAAACATCTTGGTGCAGTTCTTGTTCGGCAATTGGCTGACATGGGGCGCCTTCACCTATCCCATCGCATTCCTTGTAACCGATATCATGAACCGTGTTTACGGTGTGTCCGCCGCTCGCAAAGTCGTGCTGGCTGGTTTCATGGCTGGCATCGGCTGTTCGTTCATCGGCACACAAATCATGGGCGAATTTGGCCCGCTGGTAACGATGCGCATCGCAATCGGGTCTGGCATCGCCTTCTTAACTGCGCAATTGATCGACGTGACTGTGTTCAACAGCCTGCGCAACAGCGCATGGTGGCGCGCTCCTTTGGCCTCGACCTTGATCGGATCATCCATCGACACCGCGATCTTTTTTACCATCGCATTTTCAGCCAGCCTTACGTTCATTGAACGATCAAACGACGTAAACTGGGCCGCTGATGGCGTTCCTTTGCTGGGCTTTGGGCCATTTCTACCCTTGTGGGTCAGCTTGGCCGTTGCTGATTGGTTGGTGAAACTTTCGCTCGCACTGGTGGCGCTTGTTCCGTTCCGAATTTTAGTTTCTACGCTGTCGGGTAAATCCCAAACCGCCTAGCCCTGAAATTAGTTAACCACAAAATATGGTAGAAAACGCAGAAAGTTCTTTGTGTTTTCCACAACTCGTGCCATCTTTCCAATGTGGGATGTAATTCTCTCGTTTGAAACAATCGAAAAGGAGGTGCCAATGATTATTGGGAAACAGGAGCAGCTGGTTAAGGTTACACACGAGTTTCGTGTCTAGAAGGCAGCCCTTCTTCGCATGAGCCTGGCGTCTGGATTTTTAAATCTCGCTTGCCACCTCCAAATCTCGAGAAGAGCCCCGATCGTGTTTTCGGGGCTCTTTCCGTTTCTAGATCAGGCACACAGCTTGGATCGTGCCCGACTGATCCGTGACATCACCGTGCCAATCGGCAAATCCAAGCGATCCGCCATATCTGAATAGGACATCCCCACGTCTACACGCAGACGCATGACAGTGCGATATTCCTCGGCTTGTTCGCGGTCATGGGTCAAATGACGCGCATAAACAAGCAGGTCTTCCAAATGATCGAACAGTTTATCGTGGTTCATGGGCGTGCTCCGGTGTGAAAAAGGATTGCCTTGAACATAGAATGGACCTGCTGAAACCTGTTAGGTCAGAACCCGCCCAAGGCTAGTTTCCGCCTGCACGTGGGGTGGAATGGGGCAAGTTTCTGCCATCTAAAATTGTGCTGGGAATATCACCCCCCCCAAAAAAATTTCGTCTTTGTAGTCAGAGGGCGCAATCTGCGTTCCTCGTTCAAAACACGAACTGGAGAATTCTATGCGTAACTTGGTTTTGACACTGGCAACCGTGGCCGCCACAATCTCTTTCGCGACTGCAAAAGAGACGTCTGAAATGGATTTAAATGCCGATGGCGTTCTAAGCGTTGAAGAATTTGCAGCGGGTCATGCCGAAGTAGACCCAGCGGTATTTGCGACGATTGATGCCAATGAGGATGGTTTGATTGATCCAGCCGAATACGCGGCAGCCACAGATGAAGGCGGCGTTTTGGCAGACAGCTAAGGCTAACATATGCGGGGCTGGCAGGCGTGGTTGGCCCAGCATTCTTGCGCGAATGACACAAGACAGAATTGGTTGGGAGGCCACGTTGTAACAGTGGAATTTTCTGTGCTAAAATCAGCGTATTATGCGGATCAATGACGATATTACCCTTGACGATTGGGAGCTGGCAGAGAGCTTTCACAGATCATCTGGCCCTGGCGGTCAGCATGTGAACAAAGTTTCTACGGCCGTTGAATTGCGGTTCGAGGCGGCGCGTTCCCCCAACCTAACACCTGCAATAAAAGCACGGCTAAGGCGGCTGGCAGGGCGACGCTGGACAAAAGACGGCGCAGTAATCATCACCGCTGAAGCTCACCGCAGCCAGTTGATGAACCGAGAATTAGCGCAGCAAAAGTTAGTAGAACTGATCCAGCAATCTTTGCTCGTGCCAAAACGGCGGATAAAAACAAAACCAACAATGGGCAGCAAACGGCGACGGCTAGACGGTAAAACAAAACGCGGCGAAGTGAAGAAACTGCGCGGGAAGATAAATCGGGATTAAACCTCGACTTCGATCGCTTCTTGCTCTCCGACCCCAAATACCCTTTTGTAGCGTTCAATCTGACCGGCTGGCCCCATTGCTTTGCGGGGATTATCAGATAGTTTCACCGTTGCACGTCCATTCGCGGCAACCGCTTTGCAGACCAGCGAAAATGGTGCGAGCGCGTCGTTCGGGACCAAGCCACGAAAATCATTTGTCAGCTTTGTGCCCCAACCAAAACCGATGCGAACGCGGCCGTTGAACTGTTTGAACAGATCCATGATTTTTGTGTCATCCAACCCGTCTGAGAAAATCACCAACTTCTTGCGCGGGTCTTGGCCGCGTGATTTCCACCAGTTGATCGCAGTTTCCGCCGCAATTGCGGGATCGCCGCTGTCCACACGAATACCTGTCCATTCAGACAGCCAATCAGGCGCATTTTCAAGGAAGCCTTGCGTGCCATAGGTATCAGGCAAGATGATCAGCAAATTGCCATCGTGCTCGTCCTGCCAATCGCGCAAAACTTGGTAGGGGGCTTGCGCCAATTCCTCGTCATTGCCCGCCAGCGCGGAATATACCATTGGCAATTCATGGGCGTTTGTTCCAATTGCCTCGACCTCGCGGCGCATGGCGATCAGGCAGTTGGACGTGCCGGTAAAGCTATCACCCAGACCCTCGCGTATCGCTTGCACGCACCAATCTTGCCACATGAAGGAATGGCGCCGCCGCGTGCCAAAATCTGCAACGCGCAAGGCAGGTTCATCGCGCAAGCGCTCGATCTTTTCCCACAGTTTTGTCATCGCACGGGCGTATAAAACTTGCAGCTCGAACTTACCCATATCCTTTAGAACAGCACGGGAACGCAGTTCCATGATGATCGAAAGCGCCGGAATTTCCCATAGCATGACCTCTGGCCACGTGCCTTCAAACGTCAGCTCGTATTGCCCATCGACCTTTTC
>JASJIO010000029.1:0-12994 GCA_037625035.1 Amylibacter sp. | reverse complement strand
AGACTGCCAGTGGCAACGGAATGAAATCCGTAGGAGCCGTGAAAAACTATCGTGGCTTCATCTTTGCCCGCTTGGCGCAGGACGGCATTTCATTCGAGGATTTCTTTGGCGATAGCCTTAGTTCAATCGACAACATGGTGGATCGCTCGCCCGAGGGGCGACTAGAAGTCGTCGGATCACCGCTGCGTTATTTGCATCATTGCAACTGGAAAATGTTGGTCGAAAACCAAACTGACACCTGCCATCCAATGGTTGCTCACGAAAGCAGCGCTGGTACCGCGATTAAATTGTATGAAGAGCTGGACCTGCCAGAAGGTGCTCCTAAGCCGGCCGCGATGGAAATTATCGCGCCATTCATGTCGCCTTATGAGTTTTTTGAAGGCATGGGTATCCGCACTTGGCCTAATGGACACGGCCATACCGGCGTGAACCATTCCATTCATTCAGATTACAGTGCGATCCCAGATTACTTCGAAGCCATGACAAAGAGTTACGGCGAAGAAAAAGCAAAAGCCATCCTCGATGAAAACCGCCATAACACGGTTTATTTTCCAAATATTATGGTCAAAGGCCCGATCCAACAGCTGCGGATTTTCATTCCGCTGGCCGCTGATAAGACCATCGTCGAAAGCTACATCTATCGGCTTGTTGGCGCACCTGATGAGCTGACCGCCCGCACGGCGATGTACAATCGCATGATCAATGCGCCAACCTCAATTGTTGGGCATGATGATCTCGAAATGTACGAGCGCGCGCAGGAAGGTTTACTTGCTGATGGAATGGAATGGGTAAATATCCAACGCTTGCTAGAAGAGGATGAGGATTTCGACGAGGTATCCGTTCATAACGGCACAACCGAGCGACAAATGCGCAATCAGTTTAACGCTTGGGCTAAATTCATGACCTATGACGCCGCCAAGACGGAGACAACAGAATGACTGTTTCCAAGGATCAGCTGATCGACTTCATATATGACGAAGTTCGCATGCTAGACGAGGGTCGTTACGATGATTGGCTGGCGTTGTGGCTTCCCGGTGGCATGTACTGGATGCCGTTGGAATACAAACAAGAAGATCCGATAAACCAGACGTCCTTGATGTACGAAGACATGTTTATGCTGAAATTGCGTGTTGAGCGTTTGAACGGTGCGCGAACCTTTAGCCAAAAGCCCAAAAGCCGTTGTCATCACGTGATCCAGCGCCCTTTTATTGATGAAATGAATGGGGATCGCTTTGTGACGAACACGTCCATGCACTATGTTGAAACGCGGCTTGATGAACAGCAACTGCTTGCCCTCACGGCGCGTCACGATCTGGCTTTGTTTGATGGCACTTTGCGAATTGCGGCTAAGCGGGTGGATATTCTCAATAGCGATGCGGCTTTCCGTAACATCCAGTTGCTGCCATGAGCGCCGAACAGACTGTTTCTACCACCTTTGTGGACAGCGCGAGCCGTTGGCCCGATCGTCCGTTCCTGAATGTGCTGCCTGAAACTGCTGATATCTACGACATACCCTCAGGCGAGATTTCTTACGCCCAAGCGTTAGGCACGGTGCAGGAATATGTGACCCAAATCAAAAGTGCTGGATACCTCAAAGGCCAGCGCGTGATGTTGCTCCTTGAAAATCGCCCAAGCTACTTTCTTTGGTGGCTTGCGTTTAATGCGCTGGGCATTTCCGTCGTTCCTGTGAATCCTGATTTACGAATGACTGAAATGGCTTACATGATTGGCCATGCCGAACCCGTGCTGGCCATTTCGTTGGCGAAACGAGCAGATGAATTGCACGATGCCGCGATCCAGGCAAAGGTGCAGATGCCTGTGGTTGCGATTGGTGACGCGTTGCCAAAGGCGGTCACGATCCAAATGATTGCCGCGCGCGACGGTGACGCCGAAGCAGCGCTTCTGTACACTTCAGGCACGACAGGTCAGCCCAAAGGCTGCATCCTGACCAACGAATATTTTACGCAAGCAGGCCACTGGTACAGCACCGCGACCGGCGTTTGCGCGCTTAACACTGATGGCGAGCGGATGATAACACCTCTGCCAATCTTTCACATGAATGCGATGGCGTTTTCCTTTATGGCGATGGTTTGTGTGGGCGGCTGCCTAACCGTGCTTGATCGGTTTCATCCCCGCAGTTGGTGGGCAAACGTGCGCGACAGCCGCGCGACTTGCCTGCATTATCTCGGCGTAATGCCGTCAATGTTAATGGGCGCTGAGCCGAGCAACGCAGATCGGGATCACTTGGTGCGGTTCGGGTTTGGCGCTGGGATTGATCCCAAACTCCATGCGCCATTTGAAAAACGCTTTGGATTTGCTTTGTCCGAAGGTTGGGCAATGACAGAAACAGGCGCAGGCGGCACTATTTGCGCCAATCGAGAGCCTCGCAGTGTCGGAAAATCCTGTATCGGCCAGCCCGATGAAACTGTCGAGGCGCGTTTGGTGGACGACACGGGCCAAGACGCTGATCAAGGTGAATTGTTGGTCCGTCACGCAGGTGAAAACCCGCGCAAAGGGTTCTTTGCAGGGTATTTTAAAAACCCAAAAGCAACGATCGAGGCATGGCAGGATGGTTGGTTTCACACGGGTGATATCGTGCGGCGTGCTGCAGATGGAACCATGTATTTTGTAGATCGTAAAAAGAATGTGATCCGACGTTCAGGTGAAAACATCGCAGCCGTCGAGGTGGAATCCGTGCTTGCTCGACATCCCGCGATTGCCAGCGTCGCAGTTGCCGCCGTTCCAGATGAAATCAGAGGCGATGAAGTTTTTGCATGTGTCGTTCCCGAAAACCCTGCCAGTGTGCAATTGGCAAAGGACATCACGCAATGGTGCCTAACCCAGCTGGCCTACTACAAAGCGCCTGGTTACGTGGCTTTTGTCGAAACCCTGCCGGTGACCGCCACCCAAAAGCTCCAGAGGGCAACTTTGCAAACCCTCGCTGGCGAACTCCTGAATGATCCCAAAACCATCGACACACGACACCTTAAAAAGCGGATTGCAGCATGAACCGGCTGCCTTACGATGGTGTTGTCTTGGTGGCGCCTGTTTCGGTGCCCTATGTGCGTTACACGAATGAAACTGCCCATTGGTGGATCGCGCGTGCGTTGCGCGAAGTGCTCAAAATTATCGAAATGGGACCGCAAGACCTTGACGGTTTGTCAGTCTCTAGCTTCACGCTCGCGCCAGATACGCCCGTCGGATTGACCCAGCACCTCGGCATTTCGCCCCGTTGGCTTGATACCGTTCCGATGGGGGGCGCAAGTGGTGTCGCCGCCGTGCGCCGCGCCGCGCGCGCCGTTCAATGCGGAGATGTGGACGTGGTCGCGTGCGTTGCAGGCGACACAAATCGCATCGACAGTTTTCGCAACCTTTTGTCCGCCTTTTCACGATTTTCGATGGATGCAACTTTCCCCTACGGCTTTGGTGGCCCGAACGCCAGTTTTGCGCTGCTGCAAGATGCCTACACGCATAAATACGGCGCCAGGCGCGAAGATTTTGGGCGGATTGCCGTATCGCAGCGCGCCAACGCATTGATGAACCCACATGCGATTATGAAAAAGCTGCTGAGCCTTGAACAATACATGGAAGGGCGCATGATATCTGATCCCATCAGCTTATTTGATTGCGTCATGCCGTGTGCGGGGTCTGAGGCGTTCGTTATGATGCGCGAGGACATGGCTGTTGCCAAAGGCTTGCCGTTTGCGCGGATCAGCGCCACGATTGAACGCACTAATGCGTTTCCAAATGATCCTATGCAATTGCGTGGCGGCTGGGCCATGGACATCGACGAGTTGTGGAATATGGCAGGGCATGGGCCAGATGAAATCGACGTTTTGCAAACCTATGACGATTACCCTGTGATCTGCATGATGCAATTTGAAGACCTCGGGTTTTGCGCCAAAGGTGAAGGACCAGAGTTCGTGCGCCGCCACGATCTAACGATCGGTGGTGATTTTCCCCACAACACATCAGGTGGGCAATTGTCCGTCGGTCAGGCAGGTGCTGCAGGCGGGTATCTGGGATTAGTCGAAGCCATTCGACAAGTCACACAAACAGCAGGCCCAACACAGGTCGAAGGCGCAAAACGTGCTGTCGTTTCGGGATTTGGCGTTATCAATTATGACCGCGGGCTCTGCTCTGGTGCAGCCATAATCGAGGGCGCTGGATAATGACGACACCCCTTACGCGACCACCCAAAAAAGACCCGCAAAAACGTACCCTCGTGCCAGTCCTACCGCCTGAGGCGCGCAGCCGTGCGGCCCTCGGTTTGGCGGTAATGGCGGCGCAAGGGCGCTTTGGTTTGCAAGTTTGTAAAGATTGTCAGGCCATCCAATATCCGCCGCGCGACGCTTGCCTAAAATGCCTGTCAGCGGATTTAGTGTGGCAAGACGTGGCCTCTGAGGGCACGATCATGGCCGAAACGACGATCCGCGTGTCGCCTGAACCTTATTTTCGTGAACGGATGCCGTGGCGCATGGGCGCGGTGCATTTGGCTGCTGGCCCCACAGTAAATTGTCATTTGCACGGTGAAGTGGCGCGCGGTGATGCTGTGCGCATGGCGCTAAAACTCGATAAAGCAGGGCAGGGCGTTTTGATCGCGCTTCCCCTAAAAGGAATTAATTTGATGCAAGATGATCCTGTTTTACGCGCGATGTCGTCTGATCCTAAGCACCGTCGCGTGCTTATCAGTGATGCACGTGCGCCGGTCGCATTGGCATTGACGCAAGCCTTGCTGAAAGCAGGTGCCGCCCATGTGTTTTTGGGCGAACCCGAGGCATGGCTCGCTTGGCCCAAACGTGCAGCGTTTGAAGGACTGGAGAATGTTTCGATCCTACCGCTCGATGTGACAGATGTGTCATCGGTTACTAAACTGGCCGCAGAAATCGGTGGCAAGGTGGATATCTTGATCAATACCGCGAGCTATGTCCGCCCGGGCAGCATCATCGGCAACGACACCGTTTTTGCGAGTAAAGCCTTTGAGGTGAACACCATTGGCTTAATGCGGCTTGCACAGGGATTTGCCCCGGGTATGACGGCACGGGCACAAGATGGAACCAATTCGGCGGTGGCATTTGTAAACATCTTGTCTGTTTGCGCGCTTTCTCCGGATGCCAATTACGGGGCATTTGGCGCGTCACAAGCGGCTGCTCGATCAATTTCCCAAAGCTTACGGGCAGAGTTTCGCGCCAGTGGATTGCGAATGATGAATGTGTACATTGGCCCGATTGAGGGCGACGCGTGGTTTCAACCCTTGCCCCCACCCAAAGTCACACCAAACGCTATCGCGCGCACACTCGTTTCGGCGTTGGTTGACGGCTTAGAAGAAGCCACCTGCGGCGATATCGCTCGCGATGTTTATGCCCGTTGGCAAGCAGACGCGCTTTTGCTGGAACGCGAAATGACAGGAGGCGGATCATGAGCGCGCTGATTTCAAAGGTTGCTGAGGCGCTGGCAAGTGGAGCGGCCCGCATTGTCGATCTAACACACACGCTTGATCCAGATTTTCCGGTGATCATCCTTCCGCCAGAATTCGGCCAATGCGCCCGTTTTCGTATGGAAGAAGTCAGCGCTTATGATCATCGCGGGCCTGCATGGAAATGGCATAATCTCACGTTAAATGAACACACGGGAACGCATTTTGATGCCCCTAGCCACTGGGTGTCGGGCAAAGATGTACCGAACGGGGATGTGCATGAGATTGATCCCAGCGTGTTCGTTGGCCCTGTCGTGGTTATTGATTGTTCCGCTGGCGCGGCCAAGGACGATGACTTTGAATTATCTCCTGCCGTGATCGAGGCTTGGGAAGCTGATCATGGCACAATCCCCACCGATGCTTGGGTGTTGATGCGCACCGATTGGTCCAAACGCCGCGGCGCAGAGTATCTGAATATGGCCGAAGATGGCCCCCATTCCCCAGGCCCGACACCCGCTGCAATTGAACTCTTGCTCAAACGAGATATCCGCGGCTTTGGAACAGAAACCGTTGGCACAGACGCAGGCCAAGGCTCCCATTATGTTCCGCCTTATCCTGCGCATTACCTGCTGCATGGCGCTGGCAAATTTGGGCTGCAATGCCTGTGCAATCTTGATTTACTGCCGCCAACTGGGGCGCTGCTGATTGCGCCCCCGCTTAAGATTAAGGGCGGAACGGGCAGCCCGTTGCGCGTTCTTGCAATGGTGATGTCATGACGAAATACACCGCACTTATTACTGGGGGCAGCAAAGGGATTGGCGCTGATCTTGGGCAACGATTGATTGCCAAAGGCTATGACGTTGTTTCGCTTTCACGTGGTACGCCAGAATGGTCTGATGCGCAGCTTCATCATGTCGAAGTCGATCTGCTAGATGCCACCGCTACGCAAACTGCAGCGGCAGAGATCGCGGAAAAGCATGATATCACGCACCTTGTTCACAACGCAGGCATGATCTGGCCCAACCTGCTCGAAGAAGCAAGCTCCGCCGATCTGGCTGGCTTGACGCAATTGCATCTTGGCGCGCCATTGATCCTGTTGCAGGCCTGTTTGCCGTCAATGAAAGCGAATGGCTTTGGCCGTGTCATGTTTAACGGGTCAAGGGCAGCGCTGGGCGTCCCAACGCGCACCGCTTACTCGGCGACCAAAGCCGGGATCATCGGGATGGCCCGCACTTGGGCATTGGAGTTGGCACCGCATGGGATCACTGTAAATGTTGTTTCACCGGGTCCGGTACAGACCGACAATTTCTGGGGAATAATCCCCAAAGGCAGCGCACGCGAAGAAGAGCTGGCCAAACGGATACCTGTCGGGCGTTTGGGAAATGTGCGTGATATTTCAAATGCGTTCCTGTTTTTCTGCGATCCAGAAAACGGGTTTGTCACAGGGCAGACACTCTATGTTTGTGGCGGTGGCAGCGTTGGCGCGATGTCGCTGTGACGCCGCTCATTTCACAAAAAAGAACGAACCGTTGCTAACGCACCCTCAAGCACTTTGCCTTTTTCATCCTCCAACGCGGCCTGACGAAGGCGTCTGATCCAATCCGCAGCGTCTGAACGGCCAGATAGAACATCCAACGTCGAAATGACTTTTGTAAACTTGGAGTGGCCGCGTACGTGGGTGTCTGAATATCCTTTGATCAAGCGCTGGCACTTTAGAACCTCGATCGCCAAATTCACATCCGCTTGCGCTGCCTTCAAAACATGGCCAAGCAATCGCTCCAAATGTGCCGTTTCATACCGGTGCCGCAAAAGGCTGCGTCGGCATGGTTTCAAAGTGCTGACGACCCATAAAACTCCAAATCCGAAAATGCCATCGGTCCTAATTCGCCGTCCCTTGTTTGTTAGGCGATCTAGGCGCGAAAACGCCTTTGGACGCGCTTCGATCCACGCGCCAAGTCCCGCTGGCAATGTTCCACACACCTCTTGTGCGCGTGGGTGAAAATACTCAGTCACTTGGACGATTTCGCCCTCAGGAATGTCTTGCTCTGCGCGCAATCGTGCTTGTCTCGACGCGCGTGTTTTTAGGTCAGCAACGCGTAAAATATCATCGTAACACATTGCATTCGCGATGTATTTTGCTACATTTTCGGCTAGCTCATCACTAATATTTGCAAGTTTGGACACATGGGCAAGATACGTTTTCCCGTATTCCAAATCTTGATAGTCTACAACTTTCGCTAACCCAGCTTGAATCATTGGTCGCGCCTCGCTTGGGAAAACAGCAACCTGCGCACACAGCTCAGCCCACCCAGTCATTAACTTTTGTGGCCCTGAAACTGTTTGTTTTTTCGGCGGCACTGCCAGTTCAATCGCATCGCTCGTTTCGTAATTCAATGCGGCGCGAAACGCCGCAAGGCTTTGCTCTACACCGCGCCCAGATGCCTTTATCACCTTTTCAAATTGGACAACTTCAAACGGTAATGCGCCGCTGCGGGCAAGCCCACCAAAAAGGCTGGCCGAAATCATGCTTCCAGCATCAACAGCCAAGGTTTCCATGTCAAAACAAACACAACGAAGGGCTGCCTTTGTTATTTCTTCTTCAACCAACGTGCCTTTGGCGCGCCCATCCCCGGGAACCTCCTTTTCTGAAATCGCAAGGATGCGATGGTTCGATGCGATCAAAGTTGTGCGGTCTGGCGTCACAAATCCGCGCATCACGGCACGACCCGCTTCCATCAACTCCGCCGCAATAAGAACGTCCAAATCTCCTGGTGATGGGCTAAGGCCGAAAACGGGGAGGCGGTCCGTTTTTGGCGCCATCTCTGCATAATAGATGGTCGCTCCCGTGCGTTGAGCCACACCAGCCACAGACGTCATTTGAACCGCATACCCACCTCGAGCTGCAAGATCGGCGATCCAATTTGTTAGCACGCCGCCGCCTTGCCCCCCAACCGCCAACACCGCCAGCTTTAGGATTTCAGAGGCGCCACCTACCGTGGGCATCAGAATAGTCATGACGGATCTCGCGAAAACACTAACCGACGCGCATCGCGGCGCTTTTGCAGCCTGGTAATCAAACCTTGGCGCAACTGGCCAAAGAAGCGATCCAGCCGAGACGGGTTTTCAATTAAATCCGCCTGGTAAAACGACGGGCACAACACCGCTGCATCTGCCACTTCGCCGCAATTACCACAGCCCACGCAATTCTGATCAATGCTGGCCACGGGATCATCGCGCAGCGGATCATCGAGCGTTTTCAATGATAAAGACGGGCATCCAGACAGGCGGATACAGGCGTGATCGCCAGTGCAAACATCTTCGTCCACCCCAAATCGCGTGCGCTTTAATCGTTTGGCTTCAGACACTGCTTTCTTGCGAAGCGGCTTTTCGCGACGTTGTTTGTTCAACATACATTCGGACGAGGCAATGATTACTTTGGGCCCAGTTTCTGGTGTTTCTAAGGCCTCTTTCAACGTCGCTTGCATCAAACCAACGTCATAGGTGCGGTCCAACTGGCGCACCCACTTTACCCCCATGCCCTCAACTGCTTTCTTTATCGGATGCTTTGTGGATTTTGATTTGTTGTCTGCGCGTGAGGATAAAATATCTTGCCCGCCCGTGGCAGCTGAATAGAAATTATCGACGATTACGATAACGCCGTCATTGTCATTGAACACGGCGTTCCCGATCGACGAGGTCAAGCCATTGTGCCAGAACCCGCCATCCCCGAGGAATGAAATAGACCGTCGCGCAGCTGTTTTGTCATTGAACGCCGATGCAGATGCTGGCCCCAAGCCATAGCCCATCGTTGTCGCGCCTATATCAAATGGCGCGTTGATTGAAAACAGATGGCACCCGATATCGCTGGCAATATGGTGCGGACCTAACTCTTCCTCAATCATTTTTGTGGCGGCAAAAATAGGACGCTCTGGACAGCCAACACAAAAACTCGGTGGGCGGGCGGGAACGGTTGCCGTCAACTCTGGCATCTTCAGGATAGGTGGCGCGTTTGGAGCACGCGCAACCGAGGGCATTAGGTCAGGTGCTGCATCCTGAAAGAACGTCGATATTCCGTCGAGAAGTATTTCACCCGTCAATTCTCCAGCCTCGGGGAAAGGGCCTTTGCCCTCAACGAAGCACCGCGCCCCAGCTTTATGCAGGATCGCACGGATGTTTTGTTCGATATAGGCTGGGTGGCCTTCTTCGATAATCAAAATGCTGTCCTTGCCCTTGGCAAAACTCAGAACCTCATCATCAACTAATGGGTAGGTCACATTCAGAACATGCAGTGGTACGTCGCAATCGCCGTATATATTTGCCAGACCTAGTCTCTGTAATGCGCGAATAACGCTGTTATACATGCCTCCCTGACAGATGAGGCCAACCTTACCTTGCGCAGGCCCAAAACGTTCGTTCAGCTTTTGTTCGCGAATGTAATTAATCGCCGCTGGTAGGCGCTTAGTCACTTTTTCTTGCTCATGCAGAAACGATGCGGGTGGTAAAACTACGCGTGCCAAATCGCGTTTTGGGTTTTCCAGCGCATCCTTCACGGTTGTATGGGGGGCAACGTTATCTTTCGCTTCGAACTCGCCCAGTAAATGGCAGGACTTAATCCGCAATTGTAACATAACGGGGCTATTTGATGCCTCGGACAATGAAAACCCGTCACCAACTGCTTTCACCATCGAGGGCAGGTTCGGGCGTGGGTCGAGCAGCCATATCTGGCTTTTGAGTGCAAAGGCGTGGCTTCGTTCCTGCATGATCGACGAGCCTTCGCCGTAATCTTCACCAACAATGACCAACGCTCCACCCGTTACCCCACCAGAAGCCAGATTCGCCAAAGCATCAGACGCCACGTTTGTCCCTACAGTTGATTTGAAGGTCACCGCACCACGGATTGGATAATGTACAGATGCGGCCAATGTCGCCGCGGCTGTCGCTTCGGATGCGCTGGCTTCAAAATGAACGCCCATATCCGCTAAAATATCCTGCGCATCAGACAAAACATCCATCAAATGAGAAATTGGTGAGCCTTGATAGCCGGCTACATACCCTACGCCGTTTTCCAACAACGCCTTTGTAATTGCCAAAATACCTTCACCGCGAAAGGTCTCGCCCTTACCAATCTTGAGGTGTTGAACTTCTTTTGCAAATGAACGTTCTGCCACAACTTTGACCCCTCAGGAATTTATATGCATTTGCATGGGTATGAGTAATGCTGGCGTGTGTCAAACAGCGAGTTTAGAAATCGTGTTTGCGGATGTTTACTAAAATCTGTGAAAGCGTCTCAAGAAAGTCATCCCGCTGTTCTTCGCTCAGACCAACAAACAACGCATCTTCGGCTTCGCTCATTCGAGGCCAAACTTCGCGGTAGGCCCTTAGTCCTGAGGTTGTCAGATGAACAACTCGCACGCGGCTATCTGTTTCGCTTTTCATGCGCTGGATCAATCCGTCGCGTTCCATCTGATCGAGCGTCCTGCTCATCGTGGATTGCTCGGCAACAGCCACAACCGTCAGTTCGTTAACCGTCAACTTATCCATTGCGGCAAGGGCGGCCAAAACCCGCATTTTTGGTATCGTCAGGCCCAAGTTGACAACAAGATCCTGAAGGCTTTGATTGTAACGGTGCGCTATCCGGTTAATTAAATAGGGGGCAAAGCGCGATAAACCTTGTCCTTCATGGCGGGCCTCATTTGGCGCCAGCTTTGATTGGGCGTCCTTGCTATTCACTCAAGTCTCCTAATCACTCGTGTTCAATTTCCAAGCCAAAAATGTAAATGCATCCAAGTTAAGTCGCGCTAATCGACATAACAAACCAGTAATACAATCGTCACACGTGGTCTACAATCCAAGTTGACGCTTCTTCTTAAACTGGCGGCGCCGTAAATTTGCAAACTTGATTTTCCACACACCGTGCGAAAGCAAGGGCAGTGCGATCTTTGCCATACCCTGCTATTGCTTGATACCCCACAGGTAAACGTCCCACAAAATCCATCGGACCGACTGTGCTCGGCAAGCCAACTACGCCCGAATATCCAGACCAGAACAATTGCTGCATTTCGGGTTGTTGTGCCTCATTTATAGTGAGTTCGCGCTCATAGCGTTGGCCATTGTGGTTGTGGCGGAACGCTGCTGATGCGCAAACAGGCGTCAGCAATATATCCCATTCTTGAAAGAAACTATCAAACAGCTGCCGTGCAATCCTGCGTTTGTTATCCATGACCATCCAATTAGAATGACGCATGTCACGCCCATTCAAACGGGTCGTCATGATATCACGAATGATGCCGCTGGTTTTGGATTCCATTTCCGCCCGTTCAGCCGCCACTGTTGCAGCCGAAACGCCAAACCCCATCGCGGCGCCCAACAATGTTAGATACGTGTCGAAATGATCCTTCGTGTCCAAAACAGGCTCGATTTCACGAACAGTCGCACCTGCAGTGGCCAGCTTTTCGGCAAAATCTGCCAATCTTTCTTGATACGCCTGATCAACAGGGCAGGCGGGATCGCTCAGTTTCAACGCAATTTTGAAATCCGAAATATTCTTGCGTTCATCCTTTGGGCAATGAAGCGACCAGGTATCTTTTGAATACCGATCAGAGCCTGCCAGCAATTCAAACGCGAGCGTTAAATCCCGCGCACTGCGCGCCATCGGGCCCGTCACTGCGATATCAATGTCTGTGTGCCAACCGGGAAGGCTGTGCCCTTGCTCTGAAACAACGCCCCATGTGGGTTTTAGGCCAAACACACCGCAATAATGCGCGGGATTTCTAATTGAAGATCCGATATCACTACCGGCTTCGAGTGCGGACATACCAGTTGCCAATGCCGCTGCTGACCCACCCGATGATCCGCCTGGCCCACGTGTAATATCCCAAGGATTGTTTGTAGTGCCGTAAATCGCGTTAAAGGACTGCCAATCTGCCAGATTTAGCGGAACATTGGTTTTACCAAACAGATTTGCGCCCGCATCCAGATAGCGTTGAACCACGTCCGAGTTCTGCTTGGGGTAATTTTGTTCCAGCGCAGGGTTTCCCCAAGTGCTCGGTGAACCGGCGAAGTCGAACGCCTCTTTTACTGTGATCGGCACACCGTGTAATGGTCCACGAAACGCGTCTTGTTTTACTTCCTCATCAAGGATGCCAGCTCTTGCACGCGCGCCGTCGCGGTCCTGCCAAATGATAGCATTTAAACTGGGGTTAAGCGCATCAACACGATCAAAATGTGCTTCGAGTAATGCAAGACAAGTGACTTGTTTGGAGCGAACCAAAGATGCCATTTGAGTGGCATCCATTTCTACCAATGAAAGATCCATTTGGCCTCCGATTTATTGAATTTGAGGTTTTGCAATGTCATTCCCGCTGTATCGAACTTGGTTAGATCTGGACGTAGTTGCAACATTAAATGAGAGAATCAGCCTTCCTTCTCCGATAATTCGTCCAGGAGTTGAGCTACATTTTTGGTTAATAACGCCTGGCCATAATCTTTCAAAACAGCACCGGAAAAGCGAAAAATATATGGCAACCTATTGACTTACATAATATATTTAAATTAATATAAGTGCCACATCATTAACGA
>JASJIO010000028.1:0-5510 GCA_037625035.1 Amylibacter sp. | reverse complement strand
CTCCTGTAAACTATTGTCGAGTTGTTCAAGTCGGATTGCGAAGCCGCTGGCTTCTTGTGCAGAAAAATCAAATAGCATCTCGTTTATCCACGTTTCATGCGCCGCCGCTTGAATCGCAAACTCTTCGCGACCACGTTTTGTCATGCATACAAGCGTCGCGCGTCTATCTTTGGGAACGGGAACGCGCACGATAAGGCCGTCTTCGGCCAAACGATCAACGATACCGGTAATATTGCCATTCGATACCTTTAACACGCCAGAAAGCTGGCTCATCTTCAATCCCTCTTCAAACCGCGACAATGCAGCCATCACATCAAAACGGGGCAGGGTTGATGCAAACTCGACACGTAAGTTCTCCCGTAATTGGGCTTCGATGGTTCGGCTGGCCTTTAGAAAACGAAGCCAAAGACGGAGCCGGTCTTTGGAAGCTCGATTTGGTTTAGGTGTTGTCTGTGTATTGCTCATATTTCACCGCCCGAAACGCTAAGGGCGTGACCGTTCACGCTGGATGCACTTTCTGAGGCTAGGAAAACAGCGGCGGAGACAACCTCGGTCACGTCGATCATGCGGCCAGTCGGGTTCCCAGAAACGACCATTTTTTCAGCGGTTGCCGCGTCTACGTTTCGCGCTTTCATAACGGAGGCAACAGCTGTTTGCGCCATTTCGGTGTCCACAAACCCAGGGCAAATGGCGTTGCAAGTAATGCCTTTGCGCGCGACGTCTTTGGCGACCGAGCGAACAAGGCCGATAACCCCATGTTTTGAGGCACAATAGACACCAATGCTTGGTCCCCCTTGCAACCCAGCGGTAGACGCAACGGCGATCAATCGCCCGCCTGATTTCATCCCCCAAAGTGCGCCACGAAAGGTTAGAAATGTACCCGTTAAATTGACCGCGAGTGTTTGGTTCCATTCATCTAGAGAGACTTCGGTTAGGGGCGCCGCGCGCCCTATCCCCGCATTCGCGACAACCACATCGAACGGATTTTTGAAAAGGGCATCCACTGCGGCTTCATCGCAGACGTCGGCCGTGACGCAAGTCATGGAACGCGGGCCATTCGTTTCTTCCAAGGCCTCAGCCCGCCGCCCCGCGATCGTGACGTCATGGCCTGCATCAGCAAAGGCCCGTGCGATGCCGCGCCCAATGCCAGATCCGCCACCCGTTACCAATACGCGTTTCATACTTTATTTCCCGTTTCTGCTTGTTTGTCCGCCAAACGCCATGCCTGATCGCGACCCGCTTCATAGGGCTGGGGCCATTTTTCATGCCTGTCCCCCAATTCTGTTGCCGCATGCAGGGTCCAATAAGGATCTGCCAGATGCGGACGCGCAAGACACACCAAATCAGCACGGCCGGCCATTAAGATCGAATTGACATGATCGGCTTCAAAGATGTTGCCAACAGCCATTGTCTTGATCCCTGCTTCGTTGCGGATACGATCCGAAAACGGCGTTTGGAACATGCGTCCATAAATAGGTTCGCCTTGCGTTGATGTTTGCCCTGCCGAAACGTCGATGATATCGGCGCCCGCTGCCTCGAACATTCGTGCGATTTCAACGGCCTCTAGGGGGGTAACACCGTCATCACCCGCCCAGTCATTTGCAGAAATACGCACGGACATCGGTTTATCGGCAGGCCAGGTGTCGCGCATTGCTAGAAACACTTCCAAGGGATACCGCATTCGATTTTCCAGCGTTCCACCATATTCATCC
The DNA here is from genome assembly GCA_037625035.1 of Amylibacter sp. Classification (GTDB taxonomy): domain Bacteria; phylum Pseudomonadota; class Alphaproteobacteria; order Rhodobacterales; family Rhodobacteraceae; genus Amylibacter. The sequence continues at coordinate 3,798 of JASJIO010000028.1, read as the reverse complement.
GAGCGGATGTTCGAAAGTGGTGAAATGAACGACGAGATCAAATATCCATGCGCTGCGTGCAGCTCGATCATGTCAAAACCTGCGCGTTCGGCCATTTTTGTCGCCGAAACGAAGTCGGCTTTGATCATGCCCATATCGTCGTGTGTCATTTTTTTTGGGATGGAATTGCCTTTGGACCAAGGGATCGAAGACGCCGAAAAAAGCGGCCAATTATCGGTTTTAAGTGGGGAATCCATGCCCTCCCAGCCAATGTTGGTGGATCCTTTGCGCCCAGCATGGCCAATTTGACAACATATCTTTGCTTCAGTTTCTGAATGGACAAAATTGATCAGACGCGACCATTCGGCCTCGTGTTTTGGGGCATAAAGACCAGGGCACCCCGGTGTGATCCGCCCGTCTGCGGACGTGCAGGTCATTTCAGTATAAATGAGGCCAGCGCCGCCTTTTGCCCGCTCACCATAGTGAATAAGATGCCAATCCGTTGGGGTGCCATCAACCGCTTTGTATTGCGCCATCGGTGATAAAACGATCCGATTTTTCAACTGCATTTTACGCAGCTTAAAGGGAGCAAACATCGGCGCGCGGGCTGGACTGTTCGCATCAGCACCCGCTTGTTCCATGAACCACTTTTCAGCAGAGGCCAGCCATTTTGGATCGCGTTCACGCAAGTTTTCGTGACTGATCCGTTGGCTGCGCGTCAGCAGCGAATAATTCACCTGCACGGGGTCCATGTGTAAATATCGCTCCACATCTTCAAACCATTCTACAGAATTTCGAGCAGCCGACTGCAAACGCAAAACCTCAAGGCGTCGTGTATCTTCGTATTTGGCGAAGGCATCAGAAATGGTGGGGCTTTGATCCAAATACTCGGCCAGAGAAATTGCGCTTTCGAGCGCGAGTTTTGTGCCTGATCCGATCGAAAAATGCGCGGTTGCTGCCGCATCGCCCATCAACACCACGTTTTCGTGGCTCCATTTTTCACACAGCACACGTGGAAATTTAATCCAAGCCGATCCCCGAACGTGATTGGCATTTGTCATCAAAGAATGGCCACCAAGGTGGTCTTTGAAAACCTCCTCACAGATTGCGATACTATCTTTTTGGGATAAATTCGCAAAATCAAACGCATCATAAGTTTCTTGACTACATTCAACGATAAACGTCGCAGTATCATCATCGAACTGATAGGCGTGCGCCCAAACCCAACCCTTGCTTGTTTCCTCAAAGATAAAGGTGAATGCATCGTCAAATTTTTGATGGGTCCCAAGCCAGACAAAAGGGCATAACCGCGTATCAATATCTGGTTTGTAAGTGTCAGAAAATTCCATTCGGGTTTTCGAATTTAAACCATCGCAGGCTACAACTACATCAAAATCACTCATGTATACAGATGCGGCATTCACTTCGGTTTCGAACCGTAAATCAACATCCAGTTCTGCCGCACGCGCCTGCAAAATCATCAACAGCCGCTTGCGTCCAATACCGCAAAACCCATGCCCAGTCGTCAGCATTTTTTGGCCTTTATGGATCGTAGCAACATCATCCCAATAGGCGAAATGTTCGCGAACACTCGCAGCACTAACAGCGTCATTTGCCTCTAGATTTCCGAGCGTTTCATCTGACAGGACAACGCCCCATCCAAAGGTATCATCGGCTCGGTTGCGCTCAAAAACTACGACTTCAGAGGATGGATCACGAAGTTTCATCGATATTGCGAAATACAGGCCAGCAGGTCCGCCGCCGAGACAGGCAATGCGCATGGGATATCACTTTCAGCTGTATTCGGTTACTTTCATCTGTAACGTAGAAAGGCTTTGGATTAATTTCAAGTATAAATATTTTATGTATGAAGTATACGTTTGCAAAAAACTAATCCTGTGGAAATTGACTTATTTACCCAACGTATTCAAAAGGTCCCGCAATATAGGTTTTATGTTGGCACTGCCGACCTTTGATAAGCGGCTTAAAAGAAACCGCTCATGGGCTAGCGCTTTAGGCACAAGTTTATTGGTCAGCTCTTGTCCCTCCTTCGTCAGGAAGACGCGAACGCGTCGACCATCAACGGGATCACTTTGACGGATCAGCAAGCCGCGCTCTTCCATTTGGACAATGATGCGGGTCAAACGAGATTGCTCCACCAATGCGATATGGGCCAGTTGCGTAATCATTGCCCCATTGCGATCGTGTAGGCAGGCTAACACCCGCCATTCTGGCACGCGCAGGCCCAAATTGCGCACTTCAGCGTGAAACTGTGCACTAGCGCCTTCGCTGGCTGCTGCAAGCAAATAGAGAAGGTAATCAGCAACAAATTCTGGTTTTTCTTCTCGTTTAGACGATGTGGTCATGTGGAAAGCCTTTTAATACAACGCGCACAAGAATTTTCTTGACCTAAAGTATATGAAAATTCATATTGTTTCACAAGGGAGACTTATATGGGCGAATTTTCTGGTATCGTGGTTGAGGTCAACCAGTTGACTGATCGTATCAGCAGCTTGACCATCGCTGGAGCAAATGGTGTTGCGTTACCGCGTTGGGACGCTGGCGCTCATGTGGAGTTTGACGTAACCGACGGATCTCGCGCCTATTCATTGGTGTCGTTTGACCCTGTGCCAAATGCGCCAATGACATACCAAATTGCTGTGCAACGTGAAGAAGGCGGGCAGGGTGGGTCAAAGACCATGCACGCTCTAACGGTTGGCTCTGTGGTCTCATTTGGGTCACCAAAGAATGACTTCACTGTAAAAGCTGATGCACCCGCAATGTTCTTGGCTGGTGGAATTGGAGTAACTCCGCTAATCTCGATGGCCGCTGCTATGAATGCAGAAGGCCAGGAATTTGCGTTCCATTATACTGGACGCCGCGCTGATTTGATGGCCTACCGTGCCGCGCTGCTTGAGCAATGGGGCGATGCGTTTCACTTACATTGTGACGATAGCGAAACCACTCTTGATCTCGACGCACTTATCGCATCTGTTGGCGACGCTCATCTTTACGTCTGTGGTCCTCGAGGTTTGTTAGACGCTGTTCGCGCAAAAGCTGAAGTCGCAGACATTCCTGCGGAGCGTGTGCATTTCGAATTGTTCAAAGCCGCCAGCGCGCAAATTGATGACAGAGCATTTGAAGTGCAAATCAATGATGGATCAGTGTTCACGATTCCGCCTAATAAAAGCATCATTGACGTGCTGGAAGAAAACGATGTTGATGTGATGAATGATTGCCAACGTGGAGATTGCGGTATCTGCCAGTGTGACGTGCTTGAAGGTACGCCAGACCACCGCGATGTGGTACTGAGCGACGCAGAGCGTGACGCAGGGGATGTCATTCAAATCTGTGTAAGCCGCGCAAAATCGGCGCGACTGGTTTTGAATATTTAGGGGGATATGATGGAACCATATTTTGGAAATCCCGCAAAAGCGGCTGCTTTGGTTGAGCCCAATCAAGTGCACCGAGATGTTTATGTAAGCCAAGACGTCTATAAACTGGAGATGCGGCATGTTTTTACCAACGCATGGGTGTTTGTCGGCCACGAAAGCCAAACCCCAACAAAAGGTGATTATTTTGCTACCCAAATTGGTGATCAACCAGTCATACAGGTCCGTCACAAAGCTGATGAAATTCACGTTTTGTATAATCGTTGCCCGCACAAAGGTACCAAGATCGTCATCGACAGACAGGGCAACACAGGTAAGTTCTTTCGCTGCCCCTACCACGCTTGGTCATTTAAAACAGATGGTTGTTTGCTAGCGATCCCACTGAAAAAGGGATACGAGGGTACGGGGTTAGAACAGACTGCCAGTG
>JASJIO010000027.1:0-13123 GCA_037625035.1 Amylibacter sp. | reverse complement strand
TTCGACCGCATCCCCTCGCCGCACAGCTCGGTGGCGCGCTGCAGCATCGGCGCCAGATCACGCGCGCGCAAAGCCTCGATCCCGAAATCGGCGAGGATCGACTGCTGGCGAAGACGATATTCGAGTTCGCCAGCAGCGGGCGCGTCGGCAACGCCGGGAGACTGTTCGATGACCGGCATCGTCCTCAGCGCGTCAGCTTCTTGTACGCCAGTCGCGTGGGCCGATCGGCGGCATCGCCCATCCGGCGGCGCTTGTCCTCCTCGTACGACGCGTAATTGCCCTCGAACCACTCGACATGGCTGTCGCCCTCGAACGCCAGGATGTGCGTCGCGAGACGATCGAGGAAGAAGCGGTCATGGCTGATCACCACCGCGCAGCCCGCGAACGTCTCCAGCGCCTCTTCGAGCGCGCGCAGCGTCTCGACGTCGAGATCGTTGGTCGGTTCGTCGAGCAGGAGGACGTTGCCACCCTCCTTGAGCATCTTGGCCATGTGGACGCGGTTGCGTTCGCCGCCCGACAGCTGCCCGACCTTCTTCTGCTGGTCCTGCCCGCGGAAGTTGAACGCGCCGACATAGGCGCGCGTCCCCATCTCCTGCTTGCCGAAGCGGAAGATCTCGAGCTCGTCGGAGATTTCCTGCCAGACGTTCTTGTTCGGATCGAGATCGTCGCGGCTCTGGTCGACATAGCCGAGCTTGACGGTCGAGCCGACCTCGATCGTCCCCTCGTCGGGCGTTTCCTGCCCGGTGATGAGCTTGAACAAGGTCGACTTGCCCGCGCCGTTGGGGCCGATCACGCCGACGATACCGCCGGGTGGTAGGGAGAAGGACAGGTTTTCGACCAACAGTTTGTCGCCGTAGGCTTTGGTGAGGTTCTCGACCTCGATCACTTTGGCACCAAGGCGGGGGCCGTTCGGGATAACGATCTGGGCGCGGCCGATTTTTTCGCGCTCGGACTGGTTTGCAAGGTCGTTATAGGCGTTGATCCGTGCTTTTTGCTTGGCTTGGCGGGCTTTGGCGCCTTGGCGAATCCAATCGAGTTCCCGCTCCAGTGTTTTCTGCCGGGCCTTGTCGCCCTTTTCTTCGTGGGACAGGCGTTTGGCTTTTTGCTCTAGCCAAGCGGAATAGTTGCCCTCGTACGGGATGCCGCGACCACGGTCGAGTTCTAGGATCCACGATGTGATATCGTCGAGGAAGTAGCGGTCGTGGGTGACGATCAGGATGGTGCCTTTGTAATCCATCAGGTGCTTTTGCAGCCATGCGATTGTTTCCGCATCAAGGTGGTTGGTTGGCTCATCGAGGAGCAGCATATCGGGCGCTTCGAGCAGGAGTTTGCACAGGGCCACGCGGCGGGCTTCACCCCCTGAAAGGGAGGAAACGGCGGCATCATCGGGGGGGCAACGCAATGCCTCCATCGCGATGTCGATGCTGGCGTCTAGGTTCCACAAATCAGCGGCGTCGATCTGGTCTTGCAGCTCGCCCATGCGATCGGCTGTTTCGTCGGAATAATTCATGGCGAGGTCGTTGTACTCGTTCAAAATCGCCTGTTTGTCGGATACCGCAAGCATGACGTTTTCGCGCACGTTCAGGGTTTCGTTCAGCTTTGGTTCCTGTGGCAGGTAGCCAACTTTTGCGCCCTCTGCGCACCATGCTTCGCCAACGAAATCTTTGTCGAGGCCCGCCATGATTTTCATCAGCGTGGATTTACCTGAACCGTTCACGCCCACAACGCCGATTTTCACGCCTGGAAGAAAGGACAGGCGGATGTTTTCAAAACACTTTTTGCCGCCGGGGTAAGTTTTGGAGACGCCGTCCATGTGGTAAACGTATTGCTGGGCCATTTTGATCATCCGCTGTGAGACTGGTTTTGAATGGGTCTTATCGTTTGTGGGGGCGTGGCGCAATTGGGCGCGGCCCAGTTTTTGACCCCACGTTTGGCATTGCTTTGTGGCGGGTGGTTTCGCCAAGGTAAGCGCAACGAATTTTGGGAGAGATGTGATGACGGTTCTAAAAGCAGAAAACGCGGCGTTGGTGGCAGAGGTTCACGTGGCGGTGGGCGATCTGGTGGGGGCGGATGCGATTGTTGTCACGACCGAGTTGATGAAGATGCGCCATGATCTGCGTGCGCCAATGGATGCGCGGGTTGTATCGGTTCATGTGAGCGTTGGTGATGAGTTGCATGGTGGTGAGCCGTTGGTGACGTTTGAGGCGGCAGAAGTTACTAGCGTGGCAGATGTGGGCGGCGATGAAACGCGGGCGGATATGGTGGAGTTTGAAGCGCGTATGGCGTTGCTGGATGATGGCGCACGCGCCAAGGCCGTGGCCAAGCGGCATGGCAAAGGCTTTCGCACGGCCCGCGAAAATATCGACGATTTGTTTGATGTTGGCAGTTTTGTGGAATACGGTGGTTTGGCCATGGCGGCGCAGCGATCAAAGCGGCCAGCGGAGGAGTTGCAGGCGCGCACGCAAGCGGATGGAATTATTTGCGGTGTTGGTACGGTTGGCGGGCGTGCGGTCGCGGCGATGGCGGTGGATTACATGGTTTTGGCGGGGACGCAGGGGTTTTATCATCACAAAAAGATGGATCGCTTGATCGAGGTCTCGGGGCGTGACGGATTGCCGATTGTTTTGTTTGCCGAAGGCGGTGGTGGTCGGCCCAATGATTACGACGTGGCGCAGTTTATTGTGGCGGGGCTGAACATCACTTCGTTTCGTCATTTCGCGGCGCACCAGGGGCCCAAGATTGGGATTGTCGCAGGCTACTGTTTTGCGGGGAACGCAGCGCTGTATGGGGTGTGCGATGTGCGGATCGCGACTGAGCAGAGCTGGGTTGGAATGGGCGGCCCTGCGATGATCGAAGGCGGGGGCCTTGGTGTTGTGAAGCCGACAGATATTGGGCCATCGGATGTGCAGGCCAAGAATGGTGTGCATGATCTGGTCACGGCGGATGAGGCAGAGGCGGTTGCGGCGACGAAGGTTTTGCTGGGGCTTGGGCAGGAGCGTGCGTGTGCGGATGAAACGGCGGATGCGTTGCGCGATGTTGTGCCGACGGATCGGACCAAAGCGTACGACATGCGTGTGGCGGTTGGTGCGGTGGCTGATGACGGGTCTTGGCTGGAGCTGCGCCGTGGGTTTGGTACGGGCATGATCACGGGGTTTGCGCGGATAAAGGGGCGCGCGGTTGGGGTACTGGCGAATAATCCGTTGCATCTGGGCGGTGCGATTGATGCGGAGGCGGGTGACAAGGGCGCGCGGTTTTTGCAGCTGTGTGATGCGTGGGGTTTGCCCGTGGTGACGCTGTGCGACACGCCTGGATTTATGGTGGGGCCAGATGTGGAGGTCACGGGGCAAGTGGCGCATATTTCGCGGCTGTTTTTGGCGGGCGCGCATTTCGGGCAGCCGTTGGTAACGGTGATTTTGCGCAAAGGCTACGGCCTTGGCGCGATGGCGATGGCGGGGGGCGGATTTGATCGCCCGCATTTGTGCTGTGCTTGGCCCACGGGTGAGGTCGGTGCGATGGGGTTAGAAGGCGCGGTAAAGTTGGGACATCGTGCCCATTTGGCGGCGATTGACGACGAGGCTGAACGGGCGGCGGAGTATCAGCGGTTGGTTGATGAGTTGTATGAAAAAGGCAAGGCGCTGAACGCTGCGAGCCAGTTGGAATTCGATGCGGTGATTGATCCAGCGGACACACGAGACGTGGTGGATCGTGCGTTTGCGACGGCGGGGGATTGTGTAGCGAGCGGGCGGTATCCTGATGCTTGGTAGACAAAAACGCTTTTAAGATATAGGGTATAGGTATATTTTAGAGAGACTTTTTAAATGTACCTATTTTTGCACGGGCTTATTGGCAGCCCTGATCACTGGACGCGTGTCTTTCAGGATTTGCCAAAATGAGAACGATGCGTTCTGGATCATTTCACCGATTATTTGCAGCACGATGTTTTGGATGTCGCCACGCATTACCGCGCGATGTTGGGTGCTGCGCAGGAGCGTGGCGAACGCACGATTGTTGTTGGGAATTCGCTCGGTTGTGTGGCGGCGTTACATTTGCGGGATGTTGCGGACGAGGTTGTTTTAACCGCGCCTCCGTTTGATTTTGGGCGGGGGGATATCCCGTTGCAAAAAACTAAATGCGAGCAGTTTGTCAGGGCGTTGTTTTCACGAAATGCAGCGATTGTGAATGAGGATATGCTGGTTCAGAATGTGTGTGAAATGATCGACGCCTTGATGGCTGATCGAAACGAATTGCGCCGTATTCGAAGCCTGAAACGACAGGCGAAATCTTTTACCACGACGGATTTATTGGATCATGCAGGGGATTGCGCGACGGTTGTTATTGGGAGCGAGGATTTCACCACGCCCCACGCCGCGTTTTCAAAGTTCATGTCGACGCAGGCGCCCCGTTCGCATTTGCGGGTTTTGAAAAATTGCGGCCATGCGGTGCCGTTGGAACAGCCAAAGCAGCTGGCGCGGATTTTGGGGGAGGTTTTGGCGAAACCCAAGTCGCGAAAAATCATGGATGCAGTTTCCTGACGGACAGCTTATGGTTGGCGCGAACACTTGATGATTGGCTTTGCCTGCGATGACGACACCCTTCCCCTTTGCCACCCAAGGCCAGCGTATCGGTCTTCTTGGCGGGTCGTTTGATCCGCCCCATGCGGGGCATTTGCATATTTCTAAGCAGGCGTTGAAGCGGTTTCAGTTGGATCGGGTTTGGTGGATGGTCACGCCCGGTAATCCGTTGAAAAAACGCGGACCTGCGGAAATTGGGCGGCGGGTTCAGGCGTGCCTTGATCTGGTGGATGATCCGCGGATTTTAGTCACGGATATCGAGACGCGACTTGGCACGCGCTATACTGCGGCGACGTTGCAGGCGTTGTTGCCGCGTTATCGCGGTGTGCGGTTTGTGTGGTTGATGGGCTCAGACAGCCTCGTTGATTTTCACCGTTGGAAGGACTGGGACTGGATCATGGAAACGGTTCCCATTGGCGTGATGGCACGGCCCGGTGAACAGTTGGCGGCGGGTGGATCGCGTGCGGCGCGGCGTTATGCGCAACACCGCGTGCAGGCGCGACGGGCCGAGGCATTGCCGTTTCGCGAAGCGCCCGCGTGGTGCATGCTGAACGGGCCGATGGTTGATGTTTCAAGCACGCAAATTCGTGCGTGTGGCGATTGGGTCAAGAAATAGGCGGTTCGCGTTTGTGATCGACTGCGCCCAAATGCGGCTTTGAAACTTTGGTTTTTGAATGCTAATTTGACGCGAAAGACCCCTTACCCGAGTGATTGTGCGATGTTTACCCGACGATTTGTGATCTCTGCTTTGCTGGCCAGTGCCGCTGTTCCTGTTTTTGCGGAGGCGCCGTTAACGTCTTTGCGCCCAAGGGCACGGCCGTTGCGCGGTGCAGCCAAAGTTAAGGCGGCGCATAAGCAAAAAGGGTTAAAACAGATCGTGGCCGAGGCTGGTTTGTCTGGCATGGTCAGCATCGTGGTGACGGATGCGTCTGGACGGGTTCTGGAATCTGAAACGCCAAATAATGCGTTGCCCCCTGCAAGTGTGACCAAAGCCGTGACGGCGCTGTATGCGTTGCAACATTTGGGCGGTGATTTCCGCTATGCGACGCGGGTGATTGCGACGGGGCCGATAGCAAACGGCATTTTGCAGGGCGATCTGATTGTGGCGGGCGGTGGTGATCCGCATTTGGACACAGACGGGCTGGCGAATTTGGCGCGGGGCGTGGCGCAGCGCGGGATCAAGGGGATCACAGGCAAGTTGCAGGTGTATGGTGGGGCGTTGCCGTATCAGCGCGTTATTGATGCCAAACAGCCCGATCATGTTGGTTATAATCCATCGCTTTCGGGGCTGAACCTGAATTTTAATCGTGTGTATTTCGAATGGAAGCGGACGGGGAATGGGTACGCGACAACGATGGATGCGCGGACCAATAAAATGCGGCCAAGAGTGAACGGTATTCAAATGGATATTGTGAACCGTCAGGGGCCGCTGTTTACCTATAAAAAATCCACCAAAAATGAGCAGTGGAGCGTGATGCGCGGTGCGCTGGGCAAAGGCGGTGGGCGCTGGTTGCCTGTGCGCGATCTGGATGCCTATGTTGGCGAAGTGTTTCGATCTGTGGCCGCGCAGCAAGGTGTGAAATTACCGAGCGCGAAGGTGAGCAAATCGTTGCCTGCGGGGACTGTGGTTGCGCAAGAAGTGAGCGGCAGTTTGTTCGAGCAAACACGCGCGATGTTGAAATATTCCACCAATTTGACGGCTGAGGTTACGGGCCTGACAGCGACGCGCAATCGGGGGGCTTCTGTTAATAATCTGTCTGGGTCGGCGCGAGAAATGACCGCTTGGGTGCGCAAGGCGTACGGCGTGAATGGGGTGAAGTTTGTCGATCATTCGGGGTTGGGCGATGCCAGTCGTGTGAGCGCGAAACAGATGACACAAATCTTGACGCGGGCTGGTTGGAATGGGCCGCTGCGCCCTACATTGAAAAAGATAAAACTGGTAAATTCCAAACGTCGTGCCGCACCGATTGACGGGGTTACGGTGTTGGCGAAAACGGGCACGCTGAATTTTGTGAGCGCGTTGGTGGGGTACATTGATACGCCGAACGGTCAGAAGCTGTCATTCGCGATATTCACCGCAGATATGGGCAAACGGGCCAAGATTAAAAAAGCAGACCGCGAAGCGCCGCAAGGTGGCAAAGCGTGGTCACGACAATCCAAAGCGATGCAGCAGAAATTATTGCGGCGCTGGGCGTTGGAATATGGGGTCGGGTCGTAAACCTGCCTTCGCACACCTTAAAAAGGGCTTATCCATTGACGACGACTGCGCTGCGAATTGATATTGTTTCCGATGTTGTGTGCCCTTGGTGCATTGTCGGGTATCGGCAATTGGAACGGGCCGTGAAGGCAACGGGTGTGTCTGTGGATATCCACTGGCATCCGTTCGAGTTGAACCCGAAAATGCCAGCGGAAGGCCAAAACATGGTGGAGCACATCATGGAAAAATATGGCAGCAGCCCAGAGGAATCCAAAGCCAATCGTGCGCGTTTGAGGGAAATCGGCGAAGGGCTGGATTTTACGTTTTCATTTGGTGATGACATGCGGATGCACAACACGTTTAACACGCATCAATTGCTGCATTGGGCCAAACAGCAGGGGCGTGGTGATGATCTGAAACAGGCTTCGTTCAATGCGCATTTCACCAATCTGCGGGATCTGTCAGATGTCGCTGTGCTGGCTGATATTGCATCTGAAATCGGGTTTGACCGGGATGAGGCGTCGGCGGTTCTTGCGGATCAACGGTTCGCCAATGATCTTCGCAGCGAAGAGAATTTTTGGACGCAACAAGGCATAATCGGCGTGCCCGCGATGGTGTTTAATCGCAAGCATTTGGTGACGGGTGCGCAGGGCATTGAGAATTACACGAGCATTCTGACGCAGTTGTCAGAGATGGCCGATACTGGCGCGGAGTAGACGTTAGTCAGGATCGCGTAGGTCGGATCGTAGGTTTTTCGTTTCTGCGATTACGCGTCTGAAATCGAAATATTTAACATATGTTCGCCGCGCGTAGAGGGCGCACCGTCTCACGCATCAAAGACCTCTGCGATGGCAACAAGAACCCTGAACCGATTTAAACCTGCGGTTTTGAGCACCGGATTTAGATCGTGGAAAAATTCACGCGCTTGGTTGTGGTCTCTGGTCGAGTAAACGCGCCTGAGCGTATCCGTCGTGTCTGGGAAAAACGGCATGCCCGATGTACTCGCTGAAACGAACACCGTCATTTGTCTTGAACTCATCAACGCCAATAAGAAATTGGTGTTGATGAGACATCCATGCAAGCCAAGGTGCCCATCGTGTTCAAGGCCGCTTGTAGCCCGCCATCTTTATTGGGAACGGCCCCTGCAATTTCGTTTTCAACAACGCCTCTGACACCGCCAGATAGGGAATCCATTCGACCTAATGCCGTGGCGAGATCATAAACATCGCCCTCATCCGAGTGATTTCGTGTGTGGTGATAATCACCTTTTCCTCGTGCAAATATTCTGAAAGCCATCAAAATTCTCCTACGATTATGAAGGTAGTTTAGCACGAAACTTAGGAAAAATCCAGTGTAGGGCGATTGGGCGTGCCATTTGCATCGGTGGAACGCGCGAACTGGGTTGCGGATGTGGTTCTTGTGCATCACCAGTCTATTCGCGATATTCGCAGCCCAAAACGCTGCCCATCCGGCGTTAGTTCAGGATCGCGTAGGTAGGGAGGGTGCGTTTGTTTTGCCCTTCGTGGTAAATTCCCGCCTTAAAATACAAACCGCCGCCCGGAATAATCAGCGCCTTTAGCTTTAGAACACTTTTGCCACCAAGGAAAATTTCAACATCTGATTTGTCATTTTTGTTGACGATATCAATGGCCACTTCGACCCAGCGATTTTCAAAGCTTTTGCGGGTCCAGCCCTCTAGGACGAATTTGTTGTTCTTGTGGATCTCGCGCAGGATGCGGGCCCGCAGGCGGCCTTTTTCGTCAAAGGACATCATCACAGGAGGGCCATATTCGCAGCCGTTAAGCCATTGGTGAACCTGCATCACGGTGGTGTTGTGAACCGCTGAACCACTCGGCGCCAACTGAATTTTGGCCGCGACTCTAATTTTTATTCTTTGGAAAAGGTCTTTCATGGCCAGTGACTTCGGCGCGTTCCATGTGCGGCACGTAGGCGGCTGCATTTTTGGCGATGGCATCGGTAGGGTATTTCCCGACATCACCGTGCGCGACCGTAAAGGTCCATACGCCGCGTTTTTTCGTAATGGATTTGCACTGGGGTTTGCCACAACTGATTTTTACGCTGATCTTCTGGGCGAATTTCAGTTGGACTGTTGGCGTTTCTGCGGGTTGTGGGTTTGCAAAGGCGGCGGCCGCGATGAAAACTGCGCCAGCGATCACAACTGTAAAAGTGGTTTTAAACATGGGGGGTTCTTTCTAGGTCTTGATCTGTCTTGATTTTTGGGGGAATTGTTGGCGGCATTCAAGCCTCAACCCCAAAACGCAGTTTCGGATTCTCCGTAACTTGAAGCTGCACCTTGTGCGATGCCCATGTGATGCCCCAAGTGATTGCGAAACAATTCTTAGTTACAGGTCCGCACACATGGCTCGCACTTATCTGAAAAAAGCACTAAAAACATCGAAGACTGACAGCGCGTCTGTTCATGACACGGTTCGCGGTATTCTGAACGACATCGAAGAAGGTGGCGAGGCAGCTGCAAAAAAATACGCCGCGAAGTTCGATAATTACGAAGGCCCGCTGGTTCTGAGCAAAGAAGAGATCGCAGCGGCGGGGGATAAAGTCTCGCAAAAGCTAAAAGATGATATCGCGTTTGCCCATGAGAACATCAAACATTTTGCAGAGGCGCAAAAAGCGTCGATGACGGATTTCCAATTGGAAGTGCGCCCTGGCCTGATCGAGGGTCAAAAGACGATCCCTGTGCGGGCTGCTGGTTGTTATGTTCCAGGTGGTCGCTATTCCCACATCGCATCGGCGATGATGACGGTAACAACAGCAAAGGTAGCGGGTGTGTCCCACATCACCGCGTGTTCCCCGCCGCAGGATGAAAACGGTGTGCATCCTGCGATTATTTATGCGGCCAACTTGTGTGGTGCGGATAAAATCCTGTCGATGGGTGGCGTTCAAGGCGTTGCGGCCATGACGTTTGGCCTGTTTGATTTACCAGAGGCGGATATTATTGTTGGCCCCGGAAATCAGTTTGTGGCCGAGGCGAAACGGATTTTGTTTGGGCGTGTTGGCATTGATATGATCGCTGGCCCGACAGATAGCCTTGTGTTGGCTGACGGCGATGCAGACGCGGAAATCGTTGCTGTGGATTTGGTTTCACAGGCGGAGCATGGATATAATTCACCAGTTTGGTTGGTGACGGATTCCACCGCGATGGCCGAGAAAGTTATGGCGCGTGTGCCAGAGTTGATCGAGGAATTGCCAGAGTTGAACCGTGATAATGCGCGGGCTGCGTGGCGTGATTATGCAGAGGTGATTTTCTGCGCTGACCGTGTTGAAATGGCGGCGTGTTCGGATGATTACGCGCCAGAGCATTTGACGGTTCAGGCGGCGGACCTCGATTGGTGGTTGGATAATTTGCAGTGTTACGGATCGCTGTTCTTGGGTGAGGAAACGACTGTTTCTTACGGGGATAAAGCATCAGGTACGAACCACGTTCTGCCAACATCTGGCTCTGCGCGTTACACGGGCGGCTTGTCGGTTCACAAATACATGAAAGTTGTGACGTGGCAGCGGTCAACACGCGATGGATCCAAAGGGGTGGCGGAAGCGACGGCGCGGATTTCACGCCTTGAGGGCATGGAAGGTCATGCGCGGGCTGCGGATGTGCGCCTTTTTAAATATTATCCGTCCGAGAATTTTGATCTGTCTGTAGAGGACTAAAGTGTTTCGCGAAACACGGTTCATTTGAATGATGTAAAACGCCTGCCATCACCACTGACAAAGGCAGGGTTGTTGCGAAAGGTTGCTATCTGATGAAAACGCTTGTTTACGTTGGTCCGAAGTCGTTTGAGATTCACGAACGAGATGATCTGGTTGCAAGCGGGGATGACAATCTTATCCGCGTTGATGCTGTCGGTATTTGCGGGTCGGACATGCACGCCTATCTGGGGCATGATGATCGCCGCCCTGCGCCATTGATCCTTGGGCATGAGGCTGCTGGCCTTGTGTTGGATGGGCCGATGGTGGGTAAGAATGTGACGGTCAATCCGTTGGTGACCTGTGGAAGCTGTGGATATTGTACGCAAGGGCGCGAGAACCTGTGCCAGACGCGGCAAATCATTTCGATGCAACCCCGTGAGGGCGCATTTGCGCAGCAGTTGGTGATGCCGACCCAGAATTTGGTAGAAGTGCCGAGAAGTGTTTCAATGGAACATGCTGCATTGGCAGAGCCGATTGCGGTGTGTTGGCATGCGGCGCGCCTTGGGCGTGAGGCGTTATTTGGTGAACTGACGGATGCGAAATGCTTGGTGCAGGGTGGCGGTGCGATTGGTGTTGGATCGGCGCTAAGTTTGCGGGCGATGGGTGCGAAAAATGTGACCATTGCCGAGCCGAACACAGTGCGCCACGGCGTTTTGAACAGCCTTGGGGATTTCAGAGTTTGTGATCCAAGAAATGTTGGCGAAGGGTTTGACATCGTCATTGATTGCGTTGGCATTTCGCACACGCGCAAAGCTGCGAGCAGTGTTGTCGCGGCTGGTGGTGTGATTGTGCATGTGGGCCTTGGCGACAGTGTTGATGGCATAAATATTCGGCGTATGACGTTGCAAGAAGTGACGTTTATCGGGACGTACACCTATACTGCGCAAGATTTTCGTGACACGGCGCAGGGGATTTTCGATGGTATCTTTGGGCCGCTCGATTGGATCGAAGAACGGGCCTTGGATGATGGTGCGCAGGCGTTTGCAGATATTTTGGCGGGGACAGTTGCCGTGCCCAAGATTGTTCTGCGGCCTAATTAACCAAATAAAATCGACTGAATGCGTTCTGCGCTTTCAATAAGGATGGAACGTTCTGCGACGGCCTTTTCGATGGTGAACCGTTGGCTGGGCCCGTGCGTCGCAAGCGAGGCGACGTAGCGGCCTTGTGGGTCGGTGACAGGAACCGCGATTGCGACCATGCCGTCCATGAATTCTTCGTTGTCGAGCGCGTAACCACGTTTGCGCGTTTCTGCCAGTTCTTCGAGAAGGGTCAGCGGATTGGTGTGGGTTTTGTCGGTCAACGGTTTCAAATTTAACCCCGTTACAAAGGCACGGCGCGCGGCTGGGGGCAGGGAGGCCATGTAGGCCTTGCCGCTTGCGGTACAGTGAAATGGCACGTTCGTTCCGACAGGCAGCTGAATGCGGAACGCCCAGTTGGTATCGACACGATCGAGGTAATGCATGCCAGTTTCTTGGGGGATCACATAATTGACCGCCTCCATCACCTGATCGGCCACGTTTTCGAGGACTTGGTGGCGGACGATATGATCACGGTTGGATTGCACCAGCCCCGTGCCCAAATCCATCAGACGACGGGCGGGTTTCATGCGTTTTCCATCGGGGGTCCGGGTTAAGAAACCCTCGGCCTCTAGTGTGGAGCACAGGCGATGAACGGTTTGTTTTGGAAGACCAAGTTGGGCGTTAATTTCGGTTGGGGTCAGCGGCTGATCGGTTCTGCCCACGACCTCTAGTATAAGAAGCATCCGTATGTTTGTCGGTATTCTCTCTTCAGACGCCACGACTTTCCCTTTGCATTCCTTAAGAATCTCTGTTTAGCTTATTTTTACCAAAAAACAAGACAAAAAGTCTCAATTTTTGAAGTTTGGAGTGATTTTTTGGAATTTGACTACGTTGTAATAGGTGCAGGCTCTGCTGGTTGCGCCGCTGCTGCCAGACTTTCTGAGAGTGGCCGTTATTCCGTTGCTTTACTAGAAGCGGGCGGGAAAGACACGAATCCGTGGATTCATATTCCAGTTGGTTATTTCAAAACGATGGGCAATCCAAAGACGGATTGGATGTATCACACTGAATCTGATCCCGGGTTGAATGGGCGCGGTATTCCGTGGCCACGCGGCAAAGTTTTGGGCGGGTCATCTTCGATCAACGGATTGTTATATGTGCGCGGTCAGGCCGAAGATTACGATGGCTGGCGTCAGATGGGCAATGAAGGCTGGGGCTGGGATGATGTTCTGCCGTTTTTCAAGAAAGCGGAAGACTGGCAAGGCGATCAAGACACGGCGGATCGGGGCCATGATGGGCCGCTGACAGTTTCGCCGACGCGCGCGAACCGTGATCTTGTGGATTACTGGATCGAGAGCGCCGTGGCGGCGGGTTACAAAAAGAATTCTGATTATAACAGTGGCGATCAAGAGGGTGTTGGATATTTCCAACTGACCCAAAAGGGCGGGCTGCGTTGTTCATCGGCGAAGGCGTATCTAAAGCCTGCGCGGGGACGTAAAAACCTTGAGGTAATCACGCGGGCGCATGCCGAACGGATCGTGATTGACGAGGGTCGTGCGACGGGTGTTGTTGCCAATATTCGCGGTGTATCGACATCGATCAAAGCGCGC
>JASJIO010000026.1:0-26195 GCA_037625035.1 Amylibacter sp. | reverse complement strand
TAATTCAACGCGGCCGTTAACGCAGTCTGCGCACCGCCCAAAGCGCCCGCCGAAATATTCAACCGCCCCCCATCAAGCCCTGCCATCGCATAGGAAAACCCAAGGCCTTCCTCGCCAATCAAATTGTCCGACGGAATCTTGCAATCTGAAAACTGCACCTCAGCAGTGGGCTGCGAACGCCACCCCATCTTGTCCTCCAACGCCCCAAAAGACAGCCCCTCTGCGCCATCTTCAATCACAACCGTCGAAATTCCCTTTGGCCCGTCTTCACCCGTACGCACCATCGCCACGTAAACGTCAGAATAACCTCCACCAGAAATAAACGCCTTGGTTCCGTTCAACGTGTACCCTTCATTGGTCCGCTCTGCGCGCGTGCGTAATGCCGATGCATCAGAACCTGATCCGGGTTCTGTCAAACAATAGGAAAACACCTTGTTCAACGACACCAAATCAGGCAACCACTTTGCTTTGCTTTCTGCTGATCCAAACTTGTCGATCATGCCACCAACCATGTTGTGAATAGACAGAAACGATCCAACCGACGGGCACGCCATCGCCAAGGCTTCAAACACCAGCGTCGCGTCCAAACGCGATAATCCCGCACCGCCACTTTCCTCAGAAACATACAACCCACCAAAGCCCAATTCACCAACTTCGGCCCAAAGCGACTTTGGGATCATCTCATCTTTTTCCCACTGGCGGGCAAAAGGCGCGATCTTTTCTTGCCCAAAGGCATAGGCCATATCAAAAATGGCCTGTTGTTCCTCGCTCAGCGCAAAATCCATGAAAAATCTCCAGTCAGGTGGAATTGAATACTCGATAAATTCCAATTGTTACGACAGTTTTACAAGCCCGCAATCAGCTTCAATGTTCCTTAAATACCTAAAAGCCCCGCCTGTTTCCAGATGGGGCCTCTAAATTCAAGCAACCGATTTATTCCATTGTTGGAATGGAAAAGTCTGCGCCTTCTTTCGTGCCCGAAGGCCAACGCGAGGTCACTGTCTTGGTGCGCGTATAGAACTTAAACGCATCTGGCCCGTGCTGGTTCAAATCACCAAAGGCAGATTTTTTCCAACCCCCAAAAGTGTGATATGCCAATGGCACAGGGATTGGCACGTTCACGCCAACCATGCCCACGTTTACGCGGTTGGCGAAATCACGCGCCGTATCGCCGTCACGAGTAAAGATCGCCGTACCGTTGCCCATCTCATGATCCATCGCGATTTTCAGCGCTTCTTCATAAGATTGCGTCCGCACAGTGGATAACACAGGGCCAAAGATTTCTTTTTTATAGATATCCATGTCGGTGGTCACATTGTCAAATAAACACGCCCCAACAAAGAACCCATTTTCATATCCTTGCAACGCGAAATCACGCCCATCGACAACCAAACTCGCCCCATCTTTAACTCCGGATTCAACCAGCCCAAGGATGTTTTGCTTGGCGGCCGCTGTCACAACAGGCCCAAAATCAACATCTGCACCAGCCGTGTAAGGACCAATTTTCAGGCTCTCAACACGCGGCGCCAATTTTGCGATCAAACGATCCGCAGTTTCGTCGCCAACAGGAACCGCTACCGAAATCGCCATGCAACGTTCGCCTGCCGCGCCAAAACCCGCACCGATCAGCGCATCTGCCGCTTGATCCATGTCTGCATCTGGCATGATGATCATATGGTTTTTCGCACCACCAAAACACTGCACCCGTTTGCCGTTTGAACAGCCACGACCGTAAATATATTCCGCAATCGGGGTTGAACCAACAAAACCAACTGATTGAATAATATCATTATCCAAAATCGCATCCACGGCTTCTTTGTCACCGTTCACAACCTGCATAATGCCCTTTGGCAGACCCGCTTCTTCCATCAATTCAGCCAACATCATTGGCACCGATGGATCACGCTCGGATGGTTTTAGAATAAACGCGTTGCCACAGACAATCGCAGGGGCAAACATCCACATCGGGATCATCGCTGGAAAGTTGAACGGCGTGATGCCGGCTGTCACACCCAACGCCTGCTTCATGGAATACATATCAATCCCAGGGCCAGCGCCGTCGGTAAATTCACCCTTCAACAATTGGGGCGCACCAATGCAATATTCCACAACTTCCAAACCACGGATCACATCGCCCTTGGCATCTGGCAGTGTTTTACCATGCTCACGGCTCAATGCTTCGGCCAGTTTATCCATGTCACGGTGCAACAGAGATACCATTTTCATCATCACACGCGCACGCACCTGTGGATTCTTCGCAGCCCACGCAGGTTGCGCAGCCGCAGCAACATTTACCGCATTCGCCATTTCAGCATCATTCGCCAAAGCAACTTTTGCCTGAACTTCACCCGTTGTAGGGTTGTAAATGTCGGCCATGCGGCCAGATGTGCCAGCAACATGATCGCCGCCGATATAGTGTCCGATAATTTTCATGTCAGAATCTCCCATTTGTTTTCCAGTCCAGTATAGCCTTGCGTTTTTTCACCCAAAAGCCCCAATAGAGCAAATTCATTTTGCATTTTTGCAAGGATACCTAATGAACGAGAACCTCCGCTGGGACGATCTGCGCGTCTTTTTCCACGTCGCAGAGGCCGCCAGCCTCACCAACGCTGCCAAAATTCTACGCATGGACCCTGCAACCCTGTCGCGCCGCATCGCTCGATTAGAAGAGGACATGAACGCGCGTCTGTTCGCAAAATCCCCACAAGGCTACGCTTTAAGCGATGCAGGAACCCGCCTTTTCGACCATGCTGAGGGCATGAACCGCGCCGTTCGTTCCGCCCAAGGCGAGGTTCAGGATCAAGCCGACCAACTCTCTGGCTCCATCCGCATTGGCGCACCAGACGGCTCTGCAAACTACCTGCTCCCACAAGTTTGCGCCGAACTTTGCGAAGAAAATCCATCCCTCGACATCCAAATCGTCGCACTCCCCCGATTCTTAAACCTCTCAAAACAAGAGGCAGACATGGCCATCACAGTATCGCCCCCAAACGCGGGGCGGCTCTCGGTTCAAAAAATCTCAGATTACAGCCTGCACCTCGCCGCAACGCGCGATTACCTCGCGACCCACCCACAAATCACCAAAATCGCAGACCTCAAAGATCACCGCCTTATCGGCTACATCAACGATCTGATCTTTGACGATGAACTCGACTACATGAACGAACTGGGCGAGAAAATCCGCACACCGCTCACCTCCAACAGCTTCTCCGTCCAATTAAACTGGGCACAGCGCGGGGCAGGGGTTTGCATCGTGCATGATTTCGCGATTCCCACATTCCCCGAACTCCAGCGCATCCTCACCGATCAAATCTCGCTCAAACGCGCATTTTACCTGGTGCGACACCACGATGATCGCAAAGTTGAACGCCTCAATCGTGTCGCCAAACAGCTGATCTCCAAAATTCGGCTCGAAATTAAACGATTGGAAACTGCGGCTTGACACGAAACCACCCGCCAACGCACGATGAACACAACCAAATTAGGCAAGGACGTGCGCATGCTCATCAAACAAATCCTAGCAGGTAAATCCTCTGGCAACATCGCAACAGTAACGCCAGACAGCTCCATCAAAAACGCAGCCAACCTCTTATCCTCCCACGGCATCGGCGCGCTGGTCGTTTCAAAAACCGGCACCGATGTTGCAGGTATTCTTTCGGAACGCGACATCGTACGGGAACTGGGAAAACGCGGTGCGGGATGCATGAGCGACACTGTAAGCGAGCTAATGACCGCCAATATTATCACAACGTCTGCCGATCAAACCGCCGAGAGCGTGCTTTTGCAAATGACCGAAAATCGCTTTCGCCACATGCCTGTGATGGACGGTGATAAAATGGTTGGCATCGTATCCATCGGCGATATCGTCAGCGCCCGCCTGTCGGAAATCAACACCGAAAAAGACGCGCTCCAAGATATGATTATGGGGCGTTAACCCCAATCCCTGAAAACCTAACGGCGCGTCACTTCCAGCAATTGCAAGATTCTCACTTGCATTTCAGCCTATTGAGTCCCATCCATTCGTAACGAACAAATACTGAGGCCCAAAATGCGCACTGGTCTGTACCCCGGAACCTTCGATCCCGTCACCCACGGACACTTGGATATTTTTCGCCGTGCCTGCACGCTGGTTGATCGTTTGGTGATTGGTGTGGCCATAAACCGCGACAAAGGTCCGCTGTTCACGCTTGAAGAACGGGTTGAAATGGTCGACAGCACCTGTGGCCCCATTGCCCGTGAAATGGGCGTCGAAATTGTTGTGCATCCGTTCGAAAACTTGCTGATCCACTGCGCCCAAGACGTCGGCGCAACTGTCATCATTCGCGGCCTTCGCGCCGTATCCGATTTTGAATACGAATTCCAAATGGTTGGTATGAACCGCGCCATGAACGACGAAATCGAAACTGTATTCTTGATGGCCGATGCTGAATACCAGTCCATCGCCTCAAAACTGGTCAAAGAAATCACGCGCCTGGACGGTGATATCACCCAATTTGTCCCAGCCGAGGTCGCAACCGCGCTAAAAGCGAAATACAAACGCTGATCGCAAGGCGCGATAACACGTATTTACTTCCCCGCGACGAAACCGCACTTTCCCTTTTTTGGCGCATCCCCTAGTGTGCCGCAAAACCTAAAACTGGAGGCCAAAATGGCAGATTTCAAAGACCCTGAAAACGGTATCATCATCACCCTTAAAAATGGCGAAGTAAAAATCGACCTGCTGCCAGATGTGGCCCCAAAACACGTCGCGCGCATGAAAGAATTGGCGCGTGCTGGCAAATACGACGGCGTCGTCTTTCACCGCGTAATTGATGGCTTTATGGCGCAAACTGGCGATGTGGCAAACGGCAACAAAACCGCCGACAGCTTTAACATCCGCATGGCGGGTACAGGCGGATCTGACATGGGCAATGTTCCAGCAGAATTCTCCAAAATCCCACACGCACGTGGCTCCATTGGCGCTGCACGCAGCCAAAGCCCAGACAGCGCAAACTCACAGTTCTTCATCAACTTCAGCGACAATGATTTCCTGAACGGCCAATATACCGTTTACGGCCAAGTCATTGAAGGCATGAACCACGTTGATGCCATCGTAAAAGGCGAGCCACCGGCAGACCCTGACACAATGATCACTGTCAAAGTGGCTGCAGACGCATAATGCGGTTTTTCACCTCCCTTTTGGCTGTTGCGGCATTCGCAGCAACGCCCTTGTTTGCAGCGGATGCTGAAAACACGTTGATGATCGACGTGGCGGGTGAAACAACTGGCACATTCGAAATTGAATTGCTGCCAGATGTTGCGCCACAACACGTAGAACGCATCATACGCCTTGTGCGCGAAGGCCTTTACGACGATGTGGTTTTCCACCGCGTTATTCCGGGTTTCATGGCGCAAACAGGTGATGTGGAACACGGCAAACGCGAAGGCTTTAACCTGCGTTTCGCAGGAACGGGCGCATCCTCCTTGCCCGATCTTCCAGCCGAGTTTTCAGACATCAACTATGCCGCAGGTGTGGTTGGCATGGCGCGTTCGCAAAATCCAAATTCTGCCAATTCGCAGTTTTTCATCATGTTTGAAGAAGGTTCATTCTTGAATGGGAAGTACACGGTTGTTGGTCGCGTTTCAGTGGGCCAAGACGTTGTCGATGCAATCAAAAAGGGCGACGAGGCTGCCAATGGCGCGGTCGCTGAACCTGATTACATGAAAACAGTTATGGTCAAATCAGACATTGAAGCTGCCGCAAAAGCAGCTGCTTCAGAAACAACGACTGAAACGTCAACTGACTAGAACATCAAAGGCGGCCGCATCAGAACTGGCCGCCTTTCAACACTGCGTGAGCAGGGCTGCACTTTCCTAAATTTCGTGTCACCATCACCATACAACTTTTGGGGGATGCCATGATCCTTTTTATTTTTACGCTTTTTATGCTTGTTTTTACCGGCCTGCACTGGCGCAGGTTCAATTTTGGAAACACGAATGGCCCAACACCGATTTTAGCAATTCCAACGTTCCTTTCATCGAAATTCTATCAGGCGGCCCGCCGCGCGATGGCATTCCGGCGTTCGACAGCCCTAAAATGTTCCGCGTCGATCAATCCAAAAAATCCCAAACCGCGAACCCGTCATGGTGGTGGAATTAGATGGCGAGGCACCACGCGCGTACTCCATTCTCTACCTCATGTGGCACGAGATCGCGAATGTCACGGTGGGCAGCACCCCCATCGCCGTAACATTCTGCCCGCTTTGTAATTCTGGCATCATCTTTGATCGCCGCGTGTCGGGTAAAACCCTTACGTTTGGCGTGTCAGGAAATTGCGCAATTCCGATATGATCATGTTTGATCGCGAAACCAAAAGCTGGTGGCAGCAGTTCAGTGGCACTGGGATTGTTGGCGTTCAAACAGGTCGCAAACTGAAAAAACTGCCAGGCTGGATGAAAAGCTGGGGCGCGTTTAGCGCACGAAACCCAATTGGTCTAGTGATGGCTGATCCCAAACCAAACCGCCGTTACGGCCAAAACCCGTATGCGGGCTAAGACAGCCTTGATCGCCCGTTTCTGTTCAACGGGGAAATGCCGCCCCACGGCATCGAGCCGTTGTCGCGCGTTGTCGTCGTTAAAAATCGGGTGTGGCCGCTGGAAAGACTGCGCAAAATCAGTGAAATCACTGAAAAAGGCGTCACTATTTCATGGACCGCAGGCACAGCCTCGGCTTTGGAAGCTGTCAAAATAGGGCAGAGCAAAGACGTTGGTTCGATCCGTGTGACAAACACCAAAGGCCAAGACATCGCGCACGATGTGGCCTTTGCCTTTGTATTTCACGCTTTCCACCCGAATGGAAAATGGATGCTCGGAAATTGATCCCCGAGCATCAAATTATATGATTTTCGCCAGTGCGTGTCGCTTTTTACCAGCCGATAATTTGATCGCGCCGCGTAATTGATCCTCTGAAATCATCGTTCCAGCATCTGTCACTGCAACATCATCCAGCTTGGCACCTCCATCTGAAATCAACCGTTTTGCGTCTTTGCCCGATCCAGACAGCCCAGATTTAACGAACAACTGAACGATAGAAATCCCATCACCCACATCGCCGGCATCCAAGATAACCGTTGGTAAATCATCCCCAAAGCCGCCTTTTTCAAACACTTCACGCGCTGTCGCCTCTGCAGCTTTTGCAGCATCCGCGCCGTGTGCCAATGTCGTTGCGGCATTCGCCAGAACCGTCTTGGCTTCGTTGATCTCTGATCCTTCAAGCGCACCCAAACGATTACATTCATCCAGATCAATCTCAGTAAACAGCCGCAGGAATTTGCCCACATCCGCATCCAACGTGTTGCGCCAGAATTGCCAAAACTCATACGAACTCAGCTTGTCTTCGTTCAACCAAATCGCACCCGCCGCCGATTTGCCCATCTTGGAGCCATCCGCTTTGGTCAGCAACGGGGTCGTCAGCCCAAACACATGTGTCTGTGAAATCCGCCGCGTCAGGTCCACACCATTCACGATGTTGCCCCACTGATCAGATCCACCCATTTGCAACCCAATACCGTAGCGTTTGTTCAGCTCCATGAAATCATAGCTCTGCAACAGCATGTAGTTGAACTCAAGAAACGTTAGGGGCTGTTCACGGACAAGCCGCTGCTTCACACTTTCAAACGTCAACATGCGGTTAATGGTGAAATGCGGCCCAATATCGCGCAAAAACTCGATGTAATTCAGCTTATCCAGCCATTCCGCATTGTTTGGCTGCACGGCATCCGTCGGACCATCGCCAAACGTCAGGTATTTTTCGAACACTTTGAAAATCCCACCAACATTTTGCGCAATTTTCTCGGCCGTAATCATCTGACGGGACTCATCTTTACCAGACGGATCACCAATCTTGGTCGTGCCACCACCCATCAGGGTCACTGGTTTATGCCCCGTTTTTTGCAACCAACGCAGCATCATGATCTGGATCAACGATCCTACATGCAAGCTGTCCGCCGTCGCATCAAAGCCGATATAGGCAGGTAATACACCTTTGAGTAGGCGTTCATCGAGCCCCTCCAGGTCTGTACAGTCCTGCAAGAAGCCCCGGCTCTGCATGACATGCAGAAACTCTGATTTGGGCTTGTAAGTCATCGGTTTTGTCTTTCTTTGTTGATATTCAGGCCGCTACGTATAACGGGTGCGCCGTGAAAGGAAAGACCAATGGCAGATTTTACCCCCATCCGCGCACTTGGCTTGATGTCAGGCACCTCAATGGACGGGGTAGATGCTGCTGTTCTGCTAACCGACGGCGTTGAAATTCAGGATTTCGGCGAAAGCGCCTTTCGTCCATTTACAGCCCGAGAGGTCGAAATTCTTACCGCCGCCCAAGGTCTATGGCCCCAAGACGACCCCAAAATCTTGAACGCCGCGCTCCAAGTCATCCAATCCGCCCATGCGGATATCGTCGGAGAGTTCGAAAACATCGACCTCGTTGGTTTTCACGGCCAAACCTTAAACCACGACCCAGCGACAGCGCGCACCTTTCAGCTTGGCGACGGTGAAGACCTTGCCAATCGCACAGATATCCAAACCGTCTGGGATTTTCGCACCAACGACATGGCGAACGGCGGGCAGGGCGCACCACTAGCCCCGTTTTTCCACCACGCCTGCGCCAAATGGGCGGTTATCACACAACCAACCGCTTTCCTAAACCTTGGCGGTGTTGGCAATGTCACCCTGATCGACCCCAGCAACACCACACCAGAATCCGCTGGCGCATTACTGGCATTCGACACGGGTCCGGCAAACGCCCCCTTAAATGATTTGATGCAATCGCGTCTAAACCAATCCTTTGATGAAAACGGCGCAATCGCCGCCACAGGCCGCGTTGACGAATCCATCCTCACGCGCATCTTTCAACGCGCCTATTTTGTGCAAAAACCACCGAAATCCCTAGACCGACATGATTTCCACGATGCGCTCAAACTTGTCGAACACCTTTCAACCCCAGACGCCGCTGCAACCCTAACCGCGCTCGCCGCCGCATGTGTTGCCGCAAATCAAAGCCACGTGCCGATCCAGCCGCAAAACTGGTACATCTGTGGGGGCGGCGCAAAAAACCCGACCCTGATGGCGGAACTGCAATCGCGCCTATCGGGACACATAGCCCCGATCGAAGACATCGGCCTAGACGGCGACATGCTAGAGGCCCAAGCCTTTGCCTATCTTGCCGTACGAACCTTGCGCGCCCTACCAATCAGCGCACCGACAACAACAGGGTGCACAGAACCAAAAAAGGGCGGCCAAATAGCCACACCTTAAAATCTATTGCTAAAGGCGCAGAACCTATCGCGTGGTCTCGGTCAAACGACGACGCACGTAGGTATCGACATTGCCGATCATCGTGTCCATGTGGTCATTCTCAAAGAAGTGACCCGCACCATCAAGAACCTGATGAGTAATCGTAATACCCTTCTGTTCATGCAGCTTGTCCACAAGATCAACAGTATCCGTTGGCGGTGCGACGCGGTCGCCAGATCCGTTGATGATCAAACCAGACGCAGGGCAGGGTGCCAGAAACGAAAAGTCGTACATGTTCGCAGGCGGTGCCACACTGATAAATCCAGAAATCTCTGGGCGACGCATCAGCAACTGCATGCCAATCCACGCGCCAAACGAAAATCCAGCAACCCAGCAATGTTTCGCATTCGGGTTCATCGCTTGCAAATAATCGAGCGCCGCCGCCGCATCCGACAACTCGCCTATACCTTGATCATATTCGCCTTGCGATTTGCCAACACCACGGAAGTTAAACCGCAGCACCGTGAATCCCATTTTATGGAACGAATAGTGCAGGTTATAAACAACCTTGTTGTTCATGGTGCCGCCAAACTGCGGGTGTGGGTGTAAGATGATCGCGATGGGCGCATCTTTTTGCTTTTGAGGGTGATATCGGCCTTCCAAACGTCCGTCTGGTCCGGGAAAAATTACTTCAGGCATTCGTGCAATCAGGCTCCGTAATATCGGCGGTCCATTTTGCAGTTTTTTCACATCTGATGATGTTGACTAAACTGCTCGGAAAACCTAGAACAATTCTAAATTGGGCGCGGGGGCCGCACTCAAGATATATCGAGTAAGCCCTCACACCGCGCACGTCAACACTTGCAAAGGGTTTAGTCACGTGAAACTCAGCACAAAAGGCAGATATGCTTTGATTGCCCTTGTTGATTTGGCACAAGAATCAAAAGGCGGGCTGGTCAGTTTGGGTGAAATTTCCGAACGTCAGAACATTTCCCTTGCCTATCTCGAGCAGCTTTTCATCAAATTGCGTCGCTCTGGCGTAGTACAAAGCGTGCGTGGCCCAGGCGGTGGATACCGTTTGGCAGAAACCCCAGACGCCATTCGCCTTTCAACCATCCTTGCCGCCGTAGATGAAACAATGGACGCGCTCAGCCAAGGGGCAGGTGCAACGGGTGCCTCCTCAGGCTCGCGCGCGCAATCCCTTTCGAACCGTTTCTGGGAGAGCCTGTCCGCATACGTCTATGTGTTCCTGCACCAAGCACGTCTGTCCGACATCATCGAAAACCAAATGGTTCCATGCCCCGCCGTCCCCTCCCTCTTTCAATTGGTGGATGAGAAATGATGGAACGGGATTTGGATATTTTTGGCCAGAAGAACTTGGTGGTCCGCACCTCATGAGCCGTGTTTACCTAGATTGGAACGCCACAGCGCCTGTGCGCGTCGAGGCCCGCGACGCAATGATCGTGGCCATGGATGTTGTGGGTAATCCGTCGAGCGTTCACGGCGAGGGGCGCAAAGCCCTAGCCATCGTTGAAACTGCCCGTGTGAAAATCAAATCAGCCTTTGGTGCAGATGGTGCTGACATAGTGTTCACCTCTGGCGCGACTGAAGGCGCAGGACTGGCCCTAGCAGGTCGTGAAATTCACTGCGGTGATGTCGAACACGACGCGGTCGCCACTTGGTGCGCCGCAGATATTTCGGTTGAAAACGGGGTCGTTCAACCCAGCGATCCAATGACAACAGCACTCCAAGCTGCAAACAGTGAAACAGGCATCCTACAAACGGGGTTCGAAAACATTGCCCTATGCGATGCCGTGCAAGCCTTTGGCAAAACAAGTTTTGCCTTTGAATGGTCCGGTGCTCAAATGGCCTTATTATCGGCGCATAAACTCGGCGGGCCAAAAGGCATCGGCGCTGTCGTTTTGCAACAGGGCCTAGAACTGAAGCCACAAATCAAAGGCGGAGGCCAAGAGAGTGGCCGCCGCTCTGGCACGGAAAACGTCATCGGTATCGCAGGCTTTGGTGCAGCAGCCGAGGCCGCGCAACGTGACCTCGACAATGGCCTTTGGGAACCAGTCGAATCCTTGCGCGATCAATTCGAGGCCCGCCTTGCCGACGCCGCACCCGACGCTATCCTTATAGGTCAGAACAGCAAACGCCTGCCCAACACGTCGTGCATCGCAGTGCCGGGATGGAAGGGCGAAACCCAAGTCATGCAAATGGACCTCGCGGGCTACGCGATTTCCGCAGGGTCAGCCTGTTCCAGCGGCAAAGTAAAACGCTCGCGCGTCTTGACGGCGATGGGCTTTGACGACATTACCGCCAGCTCCGCCATCCGCGTGAGCATTGGCCCGACAACAACGCAAAATGAGCTCATGGGTTTCGCAGACGCATGGCTCGCCCAATACAAAAAATTCAAGGCCCGCGCGGCGTAAGGAAACGACATGGATACTGTAGACCAAGTACAAGTCAAAGACGGCGTCGATCAAGACACCGTTGATGCCGTGCAATCTGTTGGCGGCAAATACAAATACGGCTTTGAAACCGACATCGAAATCGAATATGCGCCCAAAGGCCTGTCCGAGGACATTGTTCGCTTGATTTCCGAAAAGAACAGCGAGCCTGAATGGATGCTGGAATGGCGTTTACAGGCGTATGAGCGCTGGTTGAAAATGGAAGAGCCTGAGTGGGCGATGGTCGATTATCCGAAAATCGACTTCCAAGATCAGTATTACTATGCGCGTCCAAAATCTATGGTTGAAAAGCCGAAATCCTTGGACGAAGTTGATCCCAAGCTGTTGGAAACATACGCGAAACTTGGCATTCCGCTAAAAGAGCAAGCGCTTCTTGCAGGCGTCGAAGCCCCAGAAGGCGAACGCCGTGTTGCCGTGGATGCTGTATTTGATTCAGTCTCCGTTGGCACAACTTTTAAGGATGAACTGCTCAAAGCAGGCGTCATCTTTTGTTCCATCTCGGAAGCGATCCAAGATTACCCAGAATTGGTGAGAAAATACCTCGGCACTGTCGTTCCACAGTCCGATAACTACTACGCCACGCTCAATTCTGCCGTGTTCTCGGATGGCTCGTTTGTCTACATCCCAGAAGGCACCAAATGCCCAATGGAGCTGTCCACATATTTCCGCATTAACGCTGAAAACACAGGTCAGTTTGAACGCACACTCATCATCGCGGACAAAGGCTCGTACGTTTCCTACCTGGAGGGTTGCACCGCCCCACAACGCGACGTGGCCCAACTTCACGCCGCCGTGGTTGAACTTGTCCTACTCGAAGATAGTGAAATCAAATACTCCACAGTTCAAAACTGGTATCCTGGCGACGAAAACGGCAAAGGCGGCATCTATAACTTCGTTACCAAACGTGCCGATTGCCGTGGTGACCGCGCCAAAGTGATGTGGACCCAAGTTGAAACAGGCTCCGCCGTCACGTGGAAATACCCATCCTGCATCCTGCGCGGTAACGATGCACAGGGCGAATTTTACTCCATCGCCATCGCCAACAACATGCAGCAGGCCGATACGGGCACGAAAATGATCCATCTTGGCAAAAACACCAAGTCGCGGATCGTGTCCAAAGGTATTTCAGCAGGCAAAGCGCAAAACACCTATCGCGGCCTTGTGTCCATGCACCCCAAAGCTGCGAACGCACGGAATTTTACACAGTGCGACAGCTTGCTCATCGGCGATAAATGCGGGGCGCACACTGTTCCCTACATCGAAGTGAAAAACAACACAGCGCGGGTTGAACACGAAGCAACCACCTCTAAAGTGGACGACGAGCAACTGTTTTACTGTCGCCAACGCGGCATCGGCGAAGAAGACGCCGTGGCATTGGTCGTGAACGGTTTCTGCAAAGAGGTCCTGCAAGCCCTGCCAATGGAATTCGCAATGGAAGCACAAGCACTCGTGGCAATTTCTCTTGAAGGATCAGTAGGATGATCGGAAGTGGCAACAAATTTGTAGTGTTCTACGGCCTATCAGTCTTCATTGTTCTGTTTGCCATCGGCTACGGAACAGGCGTCGGAGGCTCCTTCACAGTAAACCTCGTCGCATCCGCCCTGCTCGGATTTTCCGCCGCTGCATCCTTTTACTTGATCCGAAAATACGGTGGTCCAAAAGAATAACCACCCCCACAGACACGCACGGCACCCCGCCGTCCCGAATGATAAATGAGAGAATAAAATGCTAGAAATCAAGAACCTCTGCGTCGATCTTGAAGAAGAAGATAAATCAATCCTCAAGGGCGTTGATCTGAAAATCAATGCGGGCGAAGTCCACGCGATCATGGGGCCAAACGGCTCTGGAAAATCCACAACCTCCTACGTTCTTGCAGGAAAAAGCGGCTACGAAGTCACGGCTGGTTCCGCAACGCTTAACGGCGAAGATATCCTGGATATGGACCCAGAAGAACGCGCCGCCGCTGGTCTGTTCCTTGCATTCCAATACCCAGTCGAAATCCCGGGCGTCGGCAACATGACCTTCCTGCGCACAGCCGTAAATTCACAACGCAAAGCACGTGGCGAAGACGAACTATCCGCTGCTGAATTCCTCAAGGAAGTGCGCGCCAAAGCGAAATCACTGAAAATTGACGCGGATATGTTGAAACGCTCTGTAAACGTTGGTTTTTCTGGCGGCGAAAAGAAACGCAATGAAATCCTGCAAATGGCAATGCTGGAACCAAAAATGTGCGTTCTGGATGAAACAGATTCAGGTCTCGACGTTGACGCAATGAAGCTCGTTGCCGAAGGCGTAAATGCCCTGCGCGATGGCAAACGTTCGTTCCTCGTGATCACGCATTACCAACGCCTGCTCGATCACATCAAACCAGACGTGGTTCACATCATGGCGGACGGGAAAATCATCAAATCTGGCGGACCAGAACTGGCGCTCGAGGTTGAAAACAATGGTTACGCCGATATCTTGGCAGAGGTTGCCTAAGGCGTTTCACAGCTTAAAACAAGATAATGGAACGCCAGACGGTGCAGTTAAAAATGACGCTAGCCAACACCACAACGGGTTTCAGGATAAAGCGAAAAGAACTAAAATGATTTATGCGAACCGAAAACCAATCAAAAAAACAGCTTACGTCATGCCCGACGTGGCGCTGCCAACAGGCGGCGCTTGGATAACTGATGCCCGCAAAGCCGCCCTTGCCAGCGCATCCAAATATGGAATGCCGCAAAAACGCGACGAGTATTGGAAATACACCGATCCAACAACACTCACCTCCGCTGCCCCAACAACTGCTGCGATCTTTGACAACAAAGAAGAACGCCTTTTTGACGATGTTGATTGTGTAAAGGTCTTCTTTGTGGATGGCATATACAACGCAGAAATGTCCGATCCGTTGGATCTGGCTGGCGTTGAAATCGAAACGCTTGAAACCGCAGGGCAGGCCGATATCCACTGGGCGTCCGCCCTTTACGGTGTGCTTGAAACCAACGGCCAACGTCCTGTGCCACGCCCGCTTGCGGCCCTGAACACAGCAACCGCAACACAAGGTCTCGTCATTCGTGGGGCTGGCAAAGCGACAAAACCTGTCAGCATTATTTACCTGCACCAAGACGAAAATTCCGACGCCACAATCCACCACACGATCAAGCTGGAAGCGGGCGCAGACCTCACGATCCTTGAAAACGGCCCTGCCGCCGCACGCTGCAACATCGTGATGGAAGTCGATGTCGCAGACAGCGCCTCTTTCCACCACGTTCGCGCCCAAGGCCGCGATCATGAGCGCCGCGCAATCACCCATATTTTTGCGCGATTGGGCAAAGAAAGCAGCTTTAAATCCTTCACCCTCACGGTGAACGGTGTGCTAACGCGCAATGAAGCCATCATCGAATTCAAAGGTGACGATGCCCACGCAACTGTTGCAGGCGCATGCGCTGGGGACGGCACGTTCCATCACGATGACACCGTTTTCATCACCCATGACGCCGTAAATTGCGAGAGCCGTCAGGTCTATAAAAAGGTGCTGCGCAGCGGTGCTGTTGGCGTGTTCCAAGGCAAAATTCTTGTACAACCTGGTGCGCAAAAAACCGATGGTTACCAAATCAGCCAAGGTTTACTGCTCGACGATAACTCCACCTTCCAAGCCAAACCAGAACTTGAAATCTACGCTGATGACGTGGCCTGTTCGCACGGTTCCACGGTTGGCGCGATCGACGAAACGGCACTGTTTTACCTAACGTCACGCGGCATCCCGCACGGCACGGCCCAAGATATGCTCACGCTCGCATTCCTTGGCGAAGCCATTGAGGAAATCGAAGACGAACCACTTTCCCAAACCATCCGCGCCCGTCTGGAACGCTGGATGGCGCGTCGGCAAGGCTAGGCCATGTCGATCCTGATGGATATCGGCGCGGCCTTTCGCAGCCCACGCAAAGAAATGCAGCACCAACTGAGCATCATGACCGAACCACGGATCATGATGCTGGGTTTGACGGCCTGTTTTCTGTCCTTTGTGGCCGATCTTCCTGCTTTGGCCGCAAGTGTAACGGCTGCTGGCGAAAGCAGCGATATCTTAAACGGCAAGCTGGGTGCGCTGTTTATTTGGCGCGTTTTGTTTGGCACATTGTTCCTTTATGCAATTGCCGCCGTGTTCCGTCTGATCCTCAAACTCTCCAAAGGGCAGGGCACTTGGACCCAAACGCGCCTCGCTTTGATGTGGGCCGTTATGGTCGCAACGCCGCTGGTGCTGATAAGTGGCGTTTGCAAAGTGTTTACCCCACCCCCCGTTTTTTTAGTTGCTTCACTGCTCACAACTGTGGTTTTCTTCTGGCAATGGGTCACGTGCCTTGCGGTCGTTGAATTTCAGCGCAGTTCAAAGACCTGACTATCATGTTGAAAAAAAACATAAAAAGCATAGCAGGCATATGACACAGATCGAAGAAGAATTCGAAGCTGGCAACGGCGTCTTTCAATTTGAACACAGCGGTTTGTTTGATCGCCTCAAAGATGGCTGGC
Organism: Amylibacter sp.; assembly: GCA_037625035.1. Lineage (GTDB taxonomy): Bacteria > Pseudomonadota > Alphaproteobacteria > Rhodobacterales > Rhodobacteraceae > Amylibacter. The sequence goes on along the minus strand of JASJIO010000026.1, from coordinate 9,940 downwards.
AAGACATGCGCGCGTCCACACGCCGACTGTTGCGCGAAAAACCCAGCGAGGGACGGCTCCTTTTCTATGTTCTTGTCTTAGATATGGTGTTTTTCATCTCTTGGACCCTTAAAACTATGGTTGCTCCAGCCTCCGCAGCGGGCGGCCTTATCTCACCTGATAAAATCGGTCTTTTGATGATCGCAGCCCTGATGTTACGCACCGCCCTGATGTACGGATTTTCGATAATGGTCTTTGGGATCACATCGATCTTCAAAGGCGAAGCAAGCTGGAAAACCACGCGCACAGGCGTGTTCTGGGGCGCATTTGTATCCGCTCCCTTTGGCCTCGCTGCCGCAATTATCGCCGCAGTTATGGGCATGTACGAACCCCAAATGCCGTTGCTTGGCAACAAATTGGTTGCCCTTCCGGTCTATTGGCTCGGCCTAATCCCGTTTGTTTGGTACATCGCCGCTGGCACGGCCGAGGCAAATAAATTCCGCCTCACATCGCCAACCTTTATGGCCATGACCCTGTTTGCCTTGGCCTTGACCATCGCAACCCTCACTCTCGGCGTTGGAGATATGATTGGATGACCCCACAGCGACTGTTTGATTTTCTGCCCCTCGCAGTACAGTCGCTGACCCAGCCAAGGGTCGGTCTGCGCACCGTGTTGGCCATTCCAACGCAGCGTGTAGACGTGATCAACGCCGCGTGGCTTGTGATCGTGCTAAACCTGATTATTTCTGCGGCCTTCACCGTTTTTGGCCCTGTTCCCACTGCGGGCGAACAAACCATCGTCCCCATCACCACCAGCGCAATCATGCTGGCGCTCACGATGTTTGGCGGCGGTATCCTTGTTTACGTCGTCGGCAAAAAATTTGGCGGCATGGGCAGTTTTGACGACAGCATGAAAATGGTGGTTTGGGTCAACTTCATTCTTCTCCTTATGCAAGTCCCCGTCCCATTTGCCGCCGCGATGGGCCCCGAAATTACAGGCCTCGTTTTGATACTGGTGGTCGTCGTCGCAATGCTACAAATGACTGCACAAGTCATGGAGCTTCACGGTTTTACTCAGGTGTTGCCTGTGATACTTGGCATCATCGGAACGCAGTTCGCCTTTGGCATTGTGCTCCTCATCGTGCTCGGCTTGCTGGGCGTTTCTGTTCCCATTGAACCAGCGAATTAGCCCATGTATGATGTCCAAAAAATCCGCGCCGACTTTCCGATCCTATCACGCGACGTAAACGGCAAACCGCTGGTTTACCTCGATAACGGAGCCTCTGCACAAAAGCCCCAAGTCGTGATTAATGCAACCACGCGCGGCTACGCAGAAGAATACGCCAACGTGCATCGCGGCCTACATTTCCTGTCCAATCTTGCGACAGAAAAATATGAAGCCGTGCGCGCAACAGTGCAAAAATTCCTAAATGCCGAACATGAAGATGAAATCATCTTCAACTCTGGCACAACCGAGGGCATCAACATGGTGTCCTACGGCTGGGGCATTCCAAACCTCAAAGCAGGGGATGAAATTCTCCTCTCGGTAATGGAGCACCACGCCAACATCATTCCTTGGCATTTCCTGCGCGAACGCATGGGCGTGGTGTTGAAATGGGTCGACACAGACGTGAACGGCGATCTATCCCCCCAAGCCGTGATCGATGCCATAACCCCGAAAACCAAACTTATCGCCATAACCCACATGTCCAACGTTTTGGGCACAGTTGTGGATGTGAAAACCATTTGCACCGCCGCCCACGAAAAGGGCGTTATGGTCATGGTCGATGGCTCCCAAGCCACCATTCACATGCCCGTCGATGTCACCGATATCGGTGCTGATTTCTACGCAATCACGGGGCATAAACTGTATGGTCCATCCGCATCTGGCGCGATCTATGTGAAACGCGAACGTATGGCCGAAATGCAGCCCTTTATTGGTGGGGGCGACATGATCCGCACTGTTAGCAAAGACCTGATCACCTACAACGATCCCCCCCATAAATTCGAAGCAGGCACCCCCGGTATCGTGCAAATGATCGGCCTTGGCGCTGCGCTGAATTACATGATGGATCTTGGCATGGACAACATCGCCAAGCATGAACGTCATCTGCGCGACTATGCCCAAGAAAAACTCAGCGGGCTAAACTGGCTCAATATCCAAGGCAACTCCGCCACCAAAGGCGCGATTTTTTCCTTCACACTTGATGGTGCGGCTCACGCGCACGATATTTCTACGGTGGTCGATCAACGCGGCATCGCCGTGCGGGCAGGGCACCATTGCGCACAGCCCTTGATGGAACATTTGGGCTTCACCGCCACCTGCCGCGCCTCTTTCGGCCTCTATAACACGACAGAAGAGGTCGATAAGCTCGTCAGCGCGTTAGAGCTTTGCCATGATTTGTTCGGCTAACGAAAATTTTCTCAAATAAATTCAAGGGACTGCGCACGGTATAATTGACTTTACTGCCTTCTAACGTTAGTAAGGCACCATAAAGTTATTTAACGGATTTTTTCTAACATGGCGCGCAGACCAACCCTCAAAGACATTTCAGAACTCGCAGGCGTCTCTGAAATGACGGCCAGCCGAGTATTGCGCGGCAAAGGCGAAGCGTCGATTACAACTCGTGCCCGTGTGTTAGAGGCCGCGAAAAAGGTCGGGTACGTCCCTAACCGCATCGCGGGCAGCCTCTCATCCAAATCTGTCGATCTGGTCGGCGTTGTCGTTCCTTCGATCAGCAGTTTCGTCTTCGCCGAAGTCCTCACAGGCCTGTCCACAATCCTGAAAACCACCGCTATGCAGCCCGTGTTTGGCGTGTCCGATTACGATCTAAACACCGAAGAAACCGTCATCCGCGAAATGCTCAGCTGGCAACCTAAAGGCCTTGTCGTTGCTGGATTAGAACACACAGAAGCCGCGCGTAAAATGATGACCAATGCGGGGATTCCAATTGTCGAAATCATGGACGTCGACGGTGATCCAGTTGACCTCGCGGTTGGCGTATCCCATCGTCGCGCTGGCTATGAAACAGGCAAGGCCATCATCGCACGCGGCTATAGTAAACTTGGCTTTATCGGCACAAAATACCCCCTAGATCACCGGGCCGCCAAACGCTTTCAGGGTTTCCAACAAGCGTTATCCGAAGCAGGCGTTACCCTGTGCGACCAAGAATTCTTCTCAGGGGGTTCAACTCTGTTGTTGGGCCGTCAACTGACAGAAAAGCTGCTCGAACGCTCGCCTGAAATCGAGATGATCTATTATTCCTCCGATACCATGTCGTGCGGCGGCCTTATGCACTGCATCATGAACGATATTTCCGTCCCGGATCAATTGGCGCTTGCGGGGTTTAACGGCCTCGATCTGCGCTACGGCATGCCAATGCTGACCGCCACAATGAACGCCTACCGCTTTGAAATTGGCAAAAAAGCCGCGCAATTGATCTTGGAGCACGAACAACCAGATTACCGCGCCGTACGCCAAGTGGTTGAGTTTAAACCGGATATCGAGTTTGGCGATACGTTGTAGGCCACCGCCCAACCACAGCACAGCCCATCGTTTCCTGTAACGCATCGCTCAGTTCCTCGACTGTATTCGTCAGCACAAAAATTCCATCCGTCGCATCAGACAAACACCGTGACGGCTCTCGTTTTAGGCCACCAGACTCAGCAAAATACCCTGGCCAGCGTTGAAAATTTTCATCAATCTTGAACCCGATCACATGCACAACCATGCCCTGTTCTGCGTATTGCGCAGCCTTTGAACAAGGATCACCGCAGGTCTGACGGCCATCAGTCACGACCACGATATCTCCGCCGCCGCGATCGCGCAAAACTTCCACGGCGGCATCAATCGCTTGGGTCATCGGCGTATCGCCGTCAGGTTCCACGTCCGCAACCTGCGCTAAGATATTTAGATCAGCGTTAACTTGCGGCATTAAACGAACATCGACATTTTCACACGGCCCCAGCGAACCCGGCCCATAAACCACCAGCCCAACACGGCGATAGCGAACCACGCGGGGCAGAAATTGCGCCAGCGCATTTCGCGCATCATCGATTCGGCGCGAAAACGGTGCCTCCGCCGCAAGCGTCGCCATCGATCCTGACCCATCAAACACCAACATCGCATCGCGCGAACAATCCGCCCCAGATGCGCCAATCGGCAGGGTGCAAATCGCCAATGCAAGCAAGTTCTGTTTCATACCTGAAAACCTAGCACACTAAGGCCACAAAAAAAGGCACTCCGAATTGGAACGCCTTTTCTAATTCGAATTTATCAAAAATTAGCAGGAATAATACATGCCAAATTCAACAGGGTGCGGTGTGTGTTCGTACAAATACACTTCTTCCCATTTCAGCGCCATGTAACCTTCGATTTGTTCGCGCGTGAACACGCCGCCCTCGGTCAGGTAATCCATGTCTTTTTCCAGCTCGTCCAAGGCTTCGCGCAAAGACGCACAAACAGTTGGGATGCCCGCCAACTCTTCTGGTGGCAGATCGTACAGATCTTTGTCAGATGCTTCACCCGGATCAATTTTGTTGATGATCCCGTCAAGACCCGCCATCAACAGTGCTGCAAAGCACAAATATGGGTTTGCCGCTGGATCAGGGAAACGGGCTTCTACACGTTTCGCCTTAGGGGATTCTGACCACGGAATGCGCACACAACCAGACCGGTTGCTTGCGGAATAGGCCCGCAAAACAGGGGCCTCGAAACCAGGGATCAAACGTTTATAGCTGTTTGTCGCAGGGTTCGTGAACGCATTCAACGATTTCGCGTGCTTGAGGATACCACCGATGAAATACAGCGCTTCTTGGCTAAGATCCGCATATTTATCACCTGCAAACAGGGGCTTACCCTCTTTCCAGATCGACATATTCACGTGCATACCCGTGCCATTGTCACCATAAATTGGCTTTGGCATGAACGTCGCAGACTTGCCATAGGCATGCGCCACATTGTGCACAATGTATTTGTATTTTTGTAGCTCATCCGCTTGCTTGGTCAAGGAACCAAACACCAAACCCAACTCGTGCTGACAAGACGCAACCTCGTGGTGGTGTTTATCAACCTTCATGCCGATGGATTTCATCGTCGACAGCATTTCAGAACGCAAATCCTGTGCCGCGTCAATCGGGTTCACTGGGAAATACCCGCCCTTAAGGCCGGGGCGATGGCCCATGTTACCCATTTCATACTGAGTGTCTGTATTCCAAGATGCGTCTGCTGCATCAACTTCGTACGATACCTTGTTGATTGAATTTGAAAAACGCACGTCATCAAACAAGAAGAACTCGGCTTCTGGGCCCCAAAACGATTGATCGCCAATACCGGTTGAAATCAAATAAGCCTCAGCACGTTCAGCTGTGGATCGTGGATCACGCTCGTAAGATGCACCCGTGTCTGGCTCAACGACTGAACAATGCACGCACAATGTTTTCTCGGCGTAGAATGGATCAAGGTAAACAGAAGACGGGTCAGGGATCAGCTTCATGTCGGATTCTTCAATGGATTTCCAACCTGCGATGGATGATCCATCAAACATGAATCCATCTTCAAAGAAATCTTCGTCTATTTCATCCACAATGATCGTCACGTGCTGCAACTTGCCGCGCGGGTCCGTAAAGCGAACGTCGACGTAGGCCACGTCTTCGTCTGCGATCATTTTCATGACGTCTTTTACATTCATTTCTACATTTCCTTACTGATAGATATTATGTCGTTCGCCCAACGCTACAACGCTTCTGGACCTTCTTCGCCGGTCCGAATACGGATGGCTTGTTCAACTGTTGAGATGAAGATTTTCCCATCGCCAATCTTTTCTGTTCGCGCCGCTCTAATAATGGCTTCAACGGCTGCGTCCACTTGATCATCCGCGATTACAACTTCGATTTTCACTTTTGGTAGGAAATCCACAATGTATTCTGCACCACGGTACAATTCGGTGTGGCCCTTTTGGCGCCCGAAACCCTTGGCCTCAATAACGCTCAATCCCTGAACACCAACCTCTTGCAAAGCCTCTTTCACTTCATCTAGCTTGAACGGCTTGATAATCGCTTCGATCTTTTTCATGTCGATGGCCTCCGGTAACGGGTTTCGATTCAAGCTGTTTTGGCAGATTTGCCAGTTGTGGCAATTCCCAGAGTTTGCCGCAATAGTGAACACCAGTTGATTCCAACGTACTTGCATATTTTTTAGGCAATTTGCCTATTTTTCAATCAAAGAAGATTTCAACATGAGCGAACTCCTAACCGCCGCCTAAATGCGCGCCATCGAACAAGCCGCAATCGACAGCGGCGAAGTCACAGGATTAGAGTTGATGAAACGCGCAGGGCAGGGTGTTGTGGATGCGATTTTTGAAGAATGGCCCGACCTCAAAAAAATCAGCCACCGCGCAGTTGTTCTATGCGGCCCTGGCAACAACGGCGGTGATGGTTTTGTCGTCGCGCGATTGTTGAAAGAATGGGGTTGGGAGGTAGAGGTGTTTTTGTATGGCGATGCGGATAAATTGCCATCTGATGCAAAAAAATAAAATTTTGAGCGTTGGGAAAAACTGGGAGCAATAAATCCACTTACAAAAGAAACATTAAGAGATGCCGTCGAGCGTGCTAGTGAAATTCTGGATGGTGACGAAAACTACAATCTTCCTTATGGCACTGTCGATTACAACACTGGTCAGCACACGATTTACATCGACGCACTTTTTGGAACGAGTCTTTCCAGAAAATTCTCAGAAGACCTGCTCGAAATCAGTGGTGAATGGGATACAACTTGCTGGAACAACGGCGTTGCCATCCACATTGCATCAGGTCTTTGTGCCGACACTGGCGAAGCTATTGGCGGAAATTGGTTTTACTGCAAACTCGTCGTCACGATCCACAGCCTTAAAGTAGGCCACTATTTGGGGCCTAATAATTTTGACGTATCCAAACTCATTTGCCGTGACATCGGCCTTGATGATTGGAGCTTTGAATGCCTCGGTGAAACATCGAACCTGCTTAGCTAAACCGACCTAGAAGTTGAACAAAACAGTTTTTTTCAACGACGGCTCCCAAAAAGCAAAACGCGAACACAAATTCTTCCACGGTCACGCCCTCATTTGCTCAGGTCCAGCAACCAAAACAGGTGCCGCACGTCTTGCTGCACGCGGCGCATTCAAAATCGGCGCGGGCCTTTTCACTATCGCCAGCCCAACTGACGCGCTACCAGAAAACGCCGCAAAGCTGACAGTAATCATGCTGCGCAAAACGGACACGACAGAACAATTCAAAACACTGCTTTCAGACGATATAATCTCCTCAATTAGTATCGGACCGGGGTTTGCACGCGAAAATGAGTCTGGAGGGCACGATTTCAACTTTACCCGTGCGATGGTTAAAACAGCGTTAAGCACGGGCAAGAACACCATCCTCGATGCCGATGCCCTTACCGCATTCAAGGACACACCTGACGATCTGTTCAAACAGCTGCACAAAAACTGCGTCCTCACCCTGCACGGCGGCGAATTCAAACGCCTGTTCCCCGACATTCACGCCAAACTCATGTAAACCACCACAACTGGCCCAGTTTACAGCAAAGTTGACGCTACACGCGACGCTGCCAAACGCGCTGGTTGTATCGTGCTGTTTAAAGGCGCAGACACGGTTGTCGCCGATCCACAGGGCAGGGCCTCGATCAACTCCGCCCATTACGATCGCGCCGCGCCGTGGCTTGCAACCGCTGGATCAGGTGATGTGTTGGCAGGTTTCATCGCGGGTCTGCTCGCGCGTGGATTTGATCCGATGCAAGCTGCCGAATCTGCCTCATGGCTGCATGTTGAATGCGCGCTGAAATTTGGCGCAGGCTTGATCGCCGAGGACATCCCAGAACAAATACCCACCGTGTTCCGCGACCTCAGTTTATAAGGTTAACGAGTTGCCTTAGGCCCGCGCTGTTCGGTAAGCGTTCTGTGCATAATAATAATCACAACACCTAAAAGTGCCATACACATGCCATACGCTTTTCATACCGTTTGCATACGTTTTGCAGCCTTTTACGCGCTAGAAGCAAGTTTTGCGCAGGCTGGTGTTGCGCGGGGTGTTGCGTTCACAAAAAAGCCCACGCAACGCCGCCAGACGATTGATGAATTTTCCACTCGCCAAGCCTGAAAACACTTGTTAGAAGGACGCCGAATTGACGGGCAGTTTTTATCTGTTCGACAAGGTTATGCGGGTGTGGCGGAATTGGTAGACGCACTTGGTTTAGGTCCAAGCGCCGCAAGGCGTGGGGGTTCAAGTCCCTCCACCCGTACCACGACTTTTTGACCGGCAAAAAGTCAGCCGGCAGATGTTTCTAAGAAACATCGATAGGCAAACCGGCCACGCCAATAGGCCACCAAAATTCAAGGCTGATCCAATCAGCTAGACCATGTTGAACCGGACACATCCGGCTGATGAAGGAAGAAAAATGCAGGTAACTGAGACACTTAACGAAGGCCTGAAGCGTGGCTATTCGATCACGCTTTCCGCAGCAGAGCTTGAAGATAAAGTTACAGAAAAGCTGAAAGAAGCACAGCCAACCGTGGAAATTAAAGGTTTCCGCAAGGGTAAAGTTCCGATGGCACTGCTGAAAAAACAGTTTGGTAAATCAGTTCTTGGCGAAGCAATGCAAGAAAGCATTGACGGCGCGATGAACGATCACTTCGAAGCAACTGGCGACAAGCCAGCGATGCAACCAGACGTTAAAATGACGAATGACGAATGGAAAGAGGGTGACGACGTAGAAGTTTCCTTGAACTACGAAGCGTTACCTATTGTTCCTGAAGCGGATTTTTACAAAGTAAAGTTGGAAAAGCTTGTTGCAAAGATTGATGACAAAGACGTTGACGATGCCCTTAGCAACCTTGCTGAAAGCGCTCAAAACTTTGAAGACCGCAAAAAAGGCTCCAAAGCCAAAGACGGCGATCAAGTGGTGATCAACTTCTTTGGTAAAGTAGACGGCGAAGCCTTTGAAGGCGGCGCTGGCGAAGACTATCCATTGGTGCTCGGCTCAAACAGCTTTATCCCTGGTTTTGAAGAGCAATTGGTTGGCGCCAAAGTCGGCGATGACGTTGAAGTTAAAGTGAAATTCCCTGAAGATTACAACGCTGAACACCTCGCTGGTAAAGACGCGGTGTTTGACTGTAAAGTGAATGAAGTTAAGGCTCCGTCTGCGGCAGAAATCAACGATGAGTTGGCTGTTAAATTTGGTGCAGATGACCTCGCTGACTTGAAAACGAAGATCACTGAGCGTCTGCGAGACGAATACGCTGGCGCTGCACGCATGGTTATGAAGCGTCAATTGATGGACGAGCTGGCGAAATTGGTATCGTTTGATCTGCCTCCAACATTGGTAGAAAACGAAGCAAATTCAATCGCTCACAGCCTTTGGCACGAAGACAACCCAGAAGTTGAAGGTCACGATCACCCAGAGATCGAGACCACGGCAGAGCACACTGGCTTGGCTGAACGCCGCGTTCGTTTGGGTCTGTTATTGGCCGAGGTTGGTTCAAAGCAAGAGATCACGGTAACAGACGCTGAAATGCAGCAAGCTGCGATGCAGCAAGCGCAACAGTATCCGGGCCAAGAGCGTCAGTTCTTTGAATTCCTTCAACAAAATGAGCAAATGCAACAGCAAATGCGCGCACCAATCTTTGAAGACAAAGTCGTTGATTACATCATCGAGCTGTCCGAAGTGAAAGAAAAGAAAATAACCAAAGAGAAGCTGCAAAAAGCAGTTGAGGATTTGGAAAACGACGCCTAAGTCGTTACAATGTTAGTGAAAAAGGCGCCCGTTTGTGGCGCCTTTTTTGTTTGACCCAGCGTTAGTTTCCTAAACGGAATAGTCCTTTTCGCTGTTAACTATGTTTTGACGCCTTGAAGGTATCAACGGACCAAACTACAGTTAGTCTTACTCGATTTTCACATCCAAATACAGGCCTAC
>JASJIO010000025.1:0-6765 GCA_037625035.1 Amylibacter sp. | reverse complement strand
ACCAGTGCCGCCCTCACCCTGCTTAAACGCATCTCAAAATCACCAACCAGAGCGATTGAATTGGTTCAAGATAATCGTGGCAAAGCCGTCGATCTCATCAATGGGCACACAAAAACGCATTTTCTCTGAATCGCCTTGCGTAGACGTGACTTAGTAAAAACTTTGTTTTTACGTTTCTGATACGTTGCAGAAGTTATTGAGGTCTGTCCTTCACAAACCCAATATCACTTCCTGCAATCAAGGATGTCATTTGCCATGAGCAAAATGGGCTTAATATTTGAAAAACCCGAGTGCGAATTTTAGCGTTCAGGTTTGACCTCTTCTGAATGGCTTCCTTTGGGACTGGTTTTGATCCGTAAACGACAGCTCATCAAAATGCGGCGTAAAACAATATCAGGATCGGTAGATCCGTTATTCGAAACAGTTATCCAGTTTTTGTAAGCTTCGACCTTGGGAGAAACTGCACAAACCGTAGCAGCCCATAAATGTAGACATCATGGATCGGAATGTTGGGTTGTGGGTAACTGTTTCGAATTTGAGGGCGCGATCAAAGATCGCGAACTTTCAGAAATGCGAACTATGTTCGCCTCTTCTGCCCTAGGCAGTCATTTTGGCCGCGTTAAACATCAACAAGCCGTTCAGGCATTGTTGATGGAATTGCGGCACCGCGTTTCTGTGTGGCAGACAGTCAACGCAAAACGCCAGCGACGGTTCTCGGCGCTGGCGTTGAATATGCAATGAAAAAGGAAAGGGTGGCGTTTCTTAACTTTAGGCTTCGGGACGTGGTGGGCGTGCGATCGTGTCGCGTAGATCATCAAGTTCGATAAAGTTATCGGCCTGTCTGCGCAACTCGTCAGAGGCGTGCGAGGGTTGTGTCTTCGTGGTTGAGACAACAGATACGCGAACACCCCTAGTTTGAAGCGCTTGAACAAGTGGCGCTAAATCTCCGTCTCCAGAAAAAACCACGATGTGATCAACACTGGCCGCAAGCTCCATAGCATCAACTGTAAGTTCAATGTCCATATTGCCTTTGATCTTTTTGCGCCCCATCGAGTCTGTGTATTCTTTTGCCTCTTTAGTCACAGTCATGAATCCGTTGTAAGCCAGAAAGTCCACAAGTGGACGTATCGGTGATGGGTCATCCGTTTCAAGCATGGCTGTGTAATAAACAACCCGCAGTAATTTCCCACGGCGTTGAAACTCTGCTCGGAGTTTTTTGAAATCAATAGTCATCCCAAGGTCTCGGGCTGCATAGTGCAAACTTGGCCCGTCAATAAATAGAGCAAGTTTTTCGTCTTTGTAAAACATAATGTGCCTTCCTAATTTTGGTCACGTTTATTATATCATACCTTGTCGGCGCAACCACCGAATTTGCAAAACTGATAAGTCGCCAATGTCCTTGATGCGCTCTGGTATAAATACTGATCCTTTGCATCGCTCTGCAATCGAAGCCTTCCAGTCAAAAATGCAAACATCTAAGCCAAGTGTGTGAATGAGGGCGGCGGCTTTCTCTGCACCGGTAACGCCAGCCGCGTCGCGGTCATACGCAATGCAGATTTCTGTAGCGCCATATTCACGCGCAAGCTTAACCAACTTCTTGGCCTGTGCCTCCGAGAGTGTAGAGCCAAAAGTGCCAACAACATTCCGCAACCCAGCTTCATACGCTTTCGCAACGTCAAACGTGCCTTCAGTAATCACGATGCGGCCAGTCGCTTTGATCTGCTCCTGGGCTTTGGGATTAAGCGCAATGATTTCCTGCCCGTACAATTCCACAGACTTGTGGAATCCCGCATAAAACAAATACTTGCGATCACTGTCACCAATGGCGCAGCCAAGGTGAGAAATGACGACACGGGATTTTCCCGCACTGCCTTCATGCACATCCGCAACCTGAAACACAATGCGGTCACTCAATTGGGATTTGCCCTTTGGTAAATATCCAATGCCTAGCGCTTTACACGTCGCCTTTGAGATCCCGCGCTCTTCAAGCAACGGATGATATTTTAGGATGTTGCGCAGATCTGTTGTGATTGGTGCATTTTCGAGTGGCTTCGCCTTTGGCTGTTCATATGGCTGCACAAGCTTTTTGACCGCCACGCCCTGCCCTGCGTTTTGATCACCAAAATTTCCATCTGATAAATACGCCCAGCCATTGCGCAAAATGATCCGTGCCGCTTCATAGCAATCTACACCCTCGATTTTCTGCACCAGTTCAATTGGGCCACCACCTTCGCCAGATGCGAAGTCGTACCAGATGCCCAATGGCTTCATGTGAAAGCTTGGCGTCTTTTCTTGTTTGAATGGTGACAATGCCCACCAATCATCTGCTTTGCTCTTTGCATCATCCTTAATAAGTCCAAGTCCTGCGAAAAACGTCTCCCAATTTAGCGTTGCGCGGATTTCGTTTAGATGATCGTTAGTGAAGCGGAAATATTTTAGATCTCTCATTCTTCTGCCTCCTGATCCCATAATGGTGGAATGGCTAACTGCGCAACAATCACACCAACCATTGAACCGTGATCGATCTCTTCACCGCCTGGGCGATCATGTGTGACTTTCGAAAGTGACTTGGCAATTTTCTCTGGCGTGTATCCAGCTTGCAAACAGACAGAAACCATAATGCAGATATCTGTTGCGATGAATTGCAACTCTGCGCCCTCGCGAAACCCGCTGTCATAAAATACTTCTTTCGGCTCGGTGGGTGCCTTTGGGTCATAGCCAACTGTTATGAAGATGTTACGCCCTTCACCAAGCGCCACTTTGCGCACTTCGGATAAGCGGCGCGTTGGAAGTTTTTTTCTTTTATCTGACATTGGATAATCCTTTGCAGTTTGGGCAATTTGGTTTATGTATGTGCCACACCCCCTTGGGGATGTAGCTTTGAGCCTAGGCTCTTTGGTTAGTTTTTAAAAAGGCGCGGCCTATTTTTGCGGACAGTCCGCCCTTTTTAATTAACTCCTCGGCTTCAAGTCGAAGCTGGTTAAAGCGTTGTTCTGACATTTCATATTCACCTCCTTTCTAGTTGTTGGTTGTTTCGTGAGATCAGGCCCCTACTGCGGCGCGATCATCATTTGGATACTATTCACCACCGTTGCCAGCATCGCGGTCGCGTTCTGTCGGAATGACTGAAACTTGATCGGCGGCAAATGTTACATCGTAAACGGTCACACCATCTTTTTCGTAGCTGTTGTTTTCCATCTCGCCACGCACATGCACAAGATCGCCAGCCTTTAGGTTTTCTTTCAACCAATCAAAGCCGCGTGTATTTTTGAAAATTGTAACGGTGTTCCATTTGGTTTTTGAAAGCCATTCACCTGATTGACGATCTTTCCAGCTTTTGGATGCGCCAAGATTAATTTTGATAAAGCCCTCTTGAGCAAAGACCTTGCCGACGTAACCTTGCCGACGTAACCTTGAATTGTGAATTCTGCGAATTGATAGTTCATACTTAACTCCTAAGTTGTTGTTCGATACAATATTTATACCTCAAACACACATTAAAGTCAAATAAATCTGCATCTAACCTATTGATTTTAAACCCTTTTCTTCTTTGCATAATAACAAGCGATACCCTCTGAAACTGCCACAAAACTAGCCCCAATCGGCGGTGGAGCCGCTTGCTTTCAGTGACCGAATAACAGCCCGCGCAAAAATGAACTTAAACAACATTGAGAACCGTTGAGATTGAACTGGGTGGCAAACCGTAAATGAGACACGAAGAAATTTGACTCGCGAGGAATGGGCTTTGCCCAGGGGAAATTTGTTTGGGGCTTATTTTGGGCTTTGCGCCAAAGCCACTTGCTTTGGCTGGCACGACAACAGCGCCCAATGGTAATGATGCAAATAGAACACCACCCCCGCCGCTTCTTTGTGTCACCGCATCACCAGATAGCCAATACACAAAAATAGAGCGCGGCCATTACAAAATGACCCACGAGTTATCCATGCTTTCGTAAGCGAGACCTCATATATCGAGCGTCGAAAGTGTGGGTAACTCGGTTCTGCGCGAAAGCGCCCGTCTTGGGGTATTGGGGCCTCTTGCCCCGATACATCGAGACACATGGCCTTAAATATGACGTGGGGCATATTTAAGGCCGCCACACCCACGAAGATTATTACAGCCACCACGCGAAGGATGATCACCCCGCTCGTTATTGCCGCAAGTTATGCATGCTTTCGTGAGCGAAACCCCCAGATATTGAGCCACGAAAGTGTGTGTAACTTGCATGCCCGCGCATAGCGCCAGTCCTGACAGGGCGGGGCCTTTTGCCCCGTGCTTTCGGGACACATCCGAACGGTTGTTAAGCTGATAACACAGTAAAAAACCGCCCAGTGGGCGGCTTAGTTTAATCTTGCACGTCTACGCTTTTAGAGATTAAAGAAAAATCTTTACGATTGCGACGATTGCCAGCGTTGCACCAGATGCGACAACGGCGGGATACCAGCGGTTTTCGTTACTGATTTTTGCAGTTTCGGCCGCGATTTTTGCGGCCATTGCTGGCATCTCTGCATTAATGCGAGATGTTTCCGCAAGAAGTTTGGATATTTCAGCATCCATTTTACGTAAATTAGTTTCACGGTCTAATTGTTCTGCTTTTGTCATGTCTGTGTTTCCTTTGCTTGTTTTATATATAGCACTTTGTGCCGTGGATTTCCAGCGCGAAGGATTCCGCGCTGGTTGGTGCTTGTTTATGTCGCCTTTGCAACACGCATGGCCTTTACGCCTTTGGCTTCTGCCTTATCTGCCAGATTTAGCGCAATGCCCGTTTTACCAAATATCACAACGCCGCCCAGTTTTTTGGGCGTGTCTAGCATTTGGTCAATGGCTTTGAACCCTGCGGATTTCCCATGCGCTCTCCAATTCGGCTGAAACGTCACTTGTGGCACTTTGCGATTACGCGCCCATGCGGCGGCGATAGCATCAACGCCCTTCTTGTCGGCCTTGTGGTATAGGATTAGATCGCTGTTATAGCTGTTTTTATAACGGGCGCGGATTCTGTCTAACATATCCCACATTGTATCTATGTCATCCCAATCCCGATCACCCGCAACGGCAAGGGGTCGGCCTTCAATTATAAATTGTTTCGCTTTTTCCGCTTCATCGGCTTCCAGCCATGCTTTTGCCTCGAACATTGCGCCCGTCATATGGGCTGTTTTGAAGCTTCTGCCACCACTGGGCGGAATAAAGGCTTTATTAGTTTCGAGTTCGTAACAACTGGCGGCGGTTTCGAACATGGTTTCGATTGCGGCCTGTAATTCGTGCAGGGCTTCAACCTTGTTTTGTTCGTCTTCGATTTGTGTCGTGTGAATTTCACTACCATCTTCAACACGAACCAATGCCCCTAGTGCGTCCTTGTGTTTATCTAATTGTTTTTCAATCGCAACTTTACGGCGGTAAAACAGTGTTGCAAGGCCGTGGGCAAGTGGCTCTATTTCAGAATGCAAACTGAACCGTCCCCTGTTTGCCGGAGGCTCCAAAGTAAGTATGGATGGAACCTATGGAAAAAAGTAACAGAGCAAACAGATTTTCGACTGAAGTGCGCGCCCGCGCTGTTCGGATGATTTTTGAACATGAACACGAATATTCAAACCGATCTGCGGCGATTATGGCTATCGCGCCTAAAATTGGGTGCGGTAAGGACACGCTTCGACGTTGGATTGGCCAATCTGAAGTAGATAGCGGTCTCAAAGACGGACAGACGTCAGATGAACGCGCCAGGATCAAAGCAATGGAACGCGAAATCCGAGAGCTACGCCAAGCGAATGAGATCCTGCGCAAGGCGTCGGCATATTTTGCGCAGGCGGAGCTCGCCCGCCCGTTCAAACGATGATTTCCTTCATCGAAGATCATCGCGATGACTTGGGTGTCGAGCCGATTTGCAAAGTTTTGCCAATTGCCCAGTCTACATTTTATGCGCATGCAGCCATAATCAAAAACCCGGATTTGGCCTCGGATCGCGTCAAACGAGACGCGGTTCTTAGTCCCGAGGTCAAACGTGTTTGGGAGGAAAACAATGAAGTCTATGGCATCCGCAAAGTCTGGCACCAATTACAACGTGAGGAGTTCAATATCGCACGCTGCACTGTGGCTAGATTGATGAAACGTCTTAATATTCATGGTGTTATTCGTGGGAAAATAAAGAAAACGACTGTGCCAGATAAAGGCCTGCCATGCCCAAAAGATAAGGTGAACCGGAAGTTTCGCGCCCCGGCTCCAAACATGCTTTGGGTCAGTGACTTCACCTACGTTTCAACTTGGCAAGGCTTCGTCTATGTCGCTTTTATCATCGATACCTTTGCCGATAAGATTGTTGGATGGCGTGTTTCGAGTTCGCCAAAGACAGATTTTGTGCTGGATGCGTTGGAGCAGGCATTGCATGATCGATGCCCGGTTCACAAAGGTGGCCTCATTCATCATTCAGATCGTGGGTCGCAATATCTTTCGATACGTTACTCCGAGCGATTGGCGTTGGCAGGAATTGAACCTTCTGTTGGCAGCGTTGGTGACTCTTACGACAACGCCTTGGCTGAAACGATAGCTTACCAAATACACCCTCGTTAGAGCGGGTTCACCAAACGCTTACAAGTCATCCATCGATTGGGACCTTGGAAATCCATGGGAGCCGTCGAATGGGAAACCCTCAAATGGGTCGATTGGTTCAATAATCGCCGCCTACTTGAGCCAATCGGATATATTCCCCCAGCAGAAGCAGAAGAGAGGTACTATGCACAGCTAAACACATTAGATATGGTCGCATAACATGA